>NZ_JAEKEG010000046.1 GCF_016651255.1 Pseudomonas sp. TH10 | reverse complement strand
CCGTGCTGCTCGATCAGCTCGACGTGCTCAACGATTTCGCCGAACACACTCAACCGGCATCACAGGAACACATGACGTTGCTGGAGCAGACCTCAATGCTGCGCGACAAGCTGTCCAGCTTGCGCGACAGCGAACTGTACTTCGCCCATGAAAACAGCCCGAGCGCCCGCGATGACTGGGAAACCCGAATGACCGAGCTGCTCACCTATCTGGATAGCCTGGCCCGCCAGTTGAACGGCAGCGAGCAGGATTCGCTGCGCCAGGCCAACGCCGCACTGGCCGGGTACCGCGAAGCATTCGAACACTTCGTGGCCAGCCGTGAACGTGCCACCCAGAGCCAGGTGGCAATGAACGATGCCAGCGTGCAAGTCGGCGCACGCCTCGAAGCAGTGAGTGATGCGCAAGAACAGGCCTGGCACCAAATCAACCAACAGGTCACGCAACTGCTGGGTGCAATTGTACTCGTCTCGCTGACCCTGGGTATTGGTGCGGCCGTGTTGATTCGCCAACTGATCCTGCGGCCGTTGAATCAAGCGCTGGCACTGACCCGACGGATCGCCGCCGGCGACTTGACCGCCGAGCCGCAGTCCCACTCCCGGCGTGATGAACTCGGCCAACTGCTGACCAGCGTCGGCGGCATGCTCAATAGCTTGCGCGCGCTGGTCGGGCGCATCGCCCAGGATATTGGAACGCTCAATCGCACCGCCGATGATGTGGTCCAGGTGGCTGAGCGAACCACCCAAGGTGTCGAACAACAGAATGCCGAAACCGAGCTGGCCGCCACGGCCATGCAACAAATGACTGCCACCGCCGAAGATGTCACACGCAATGCCAGCGAGGCCTGTGAGGCCGTGCAACACGCCAAACTTGAAGCCCGGCGCGGCGATGAACTGGTGCGTCAAGCCAGCCATCGCATCGACCACCTTGCAGATGAGATGACCGGTTGCAGCGAGGCGATGCAGCGCCTGCTGCAAGAAAGTGGCGCAGTGGGCCGGGTGCTTGAGGTGATTAACGCATTGGCCGAGCAGACCAATCTGCTGGCGCTCAATGCCGCCATCGAGGCGGCGCGAGCGGGCGAGCATGGCCGTGGCTTTGCAGTGGTGGCTGACGAGGTGCGTAGCCTGGCCCGGCGAACCCGGAACGCAACCGAAGAGATTGCCAACATCGTCGATCAATTACGACACGTCAGCGCGGAGGCCTCGGAACGCCTGCAAGGCAGTCAGGAGCTGACCCGCGCCAGCGTGTCGTTGGCCGCACAGGTCTCACAGGCGCTTCAGGCCATCAGCGCCTCAGTTTCTACGGTCGAACAGATGAGCCAGCAAATCGCCGCAGCAGCCGAGCAACAAAGCGCCGTGGCCGGTCAGGTCGGTGACAGCATGGCACGGGTGCGAGCAATCGCCGAACACAGTGGCACGGCGAGTATTCATCTGGAAGGTGCGGTACGCGAGCTGGGTCTGGTGGGCAGCACTCTAAATGCTGCGGTGTCCGGGTTTCGTACGTGAAAAGCGAGACTCAAAGGCGACGGCCGACAAACACCGCCAGCAATGCGCTGGAAGTAGATCAGCCAGGCCACCGGCGCGGTGGTGCCGGTGTAGCACAGGTTGAGTAGTAGACCGGCAAGCATGCCCCCGGCGAAGATGGCGCCGTTGAGGATCGCTGATGCCTTGCCCGCACGGCGCCCCTGGTCGGCCATGGCCAGTGCCGACGCATTAGGATTGACGAACCCTACGCTGCACACTGCAATGAAGAACCCTGGTAGTACCAACCACAGGCTGCTGGCGGATAGATGGGCATCAATCACCAATAAAGTGCCGCCGAAGAACGGCAACCACAGCGCCTTGCCCAGTATTTCGACCGGCGTGAAACGCTTCAACAGGGCTCGGTTGAGCTGCCCTGCAACCATGACACCCATCGCATTGGCACCAAAGAAGTAGCCGAAGGCGCCTGGCGCAATACCGTGAACCTCCATCAGCACAAATGGCGAGCCGATGATGTAGCTGAACATGCACCCCATGACAAGCGCCTGGATCAACACGAAAGTCATGAATTGGCTGGCTTTCAGCAGTTCGCGGTATTCGCTCAACACGGCTCGCACTCCACCGCCGACATGCCGGGCCATCGGCGGTTCTTCAAGCTACCACGAACGCATAAATAAACAGCAAAACGCCGAACAGGGTCAACGCGGTGAACACACAGCGCCAGCCTGCCAGCGCCATGAGCCAGCCGCCCAGCAGGGGCGCCATGATCGGCGCTGCGCCCATGATCAGGATGAGCGTGGAAATGTTCTGCGCACTTTGCGACAGATCGCAGCGGTCACGAATGATGGCAAAGGTCAGCACCGCACCGGCACAGCCACCCAAGCCCTGGAGAAAACGCCAGCACACCAGACCTGAAAGACCGTCGACCTGCGTGATTGCGGCACTGGCCACCACGTAAAGACCCAGCCCGATCAATAGCGGTTGCTTGCGTCCGACCCGATCGCTCACCGGTCCATAGCAAAGCATGCCAATTAACATGCCAATGAAATAGGACGAAAAACTCAGCTCCACCTCGCCAGCGGCCAGACCAATGTCCTGGCGGATCATGGCGAACGCCGGCAGATAAATGTCAGTGGAAAGCGGTGCGATAGCCGCCAGGCTGCCAAGCAGAAACATCAGAGGTACAGAGAGAGGGCGTTGAGCGAGGGTCGTGGTGTTCAAGGAGAGGACTCAATGTTTGAAGGAAGGGACCCTTGTAGGAGCGAGCTTGCTCGCGATGGACTTTAACGATCACGCGTGTTTGCGGGATAAACGCGTCGTGCTCAGGTCTATCGCGAGCAAGCTCGCTCCAAGGTCGAGGGGCAAGGATCAGCGCTTGAGCAGGTCCAGCGCGACATCGACGATCATGTCTTCCTGACCGCCCACCATGCGCCGTTTGCCCAGTTCGACGAGGATGTCGAGGGTTTTCAGGCCGTACTTCGCGGCCGCGATTTCGGCGTGGCGCAGGAAACTCGAATAGACCCCGGCATAACCCAGCGCCAACGTCTCGCGATCGACTCGCACCGGGCGATCCTGCAACGGACGCACGATGTCATCGGCGGCATCCATTAGCGTGTACAGATCAGTGCCATGATTCCAGCCCAGGCGCTCGGCGGCGGCGATGAACACTTCCAGCGGCGCGTTACCGGCACCCGCGCCCATGCCCGCGAGGCTGGCGTCGATGCGGTCGCAGCCTTCCTCGACGGCGGTGATCGAGTTGGCCACGCCAAGCGACAGGTTGTGGTGGGCGTGCATGCCGGTTTCGGTTTCCGGTTTCAGCACCGCCTTGAAGGCACGGAAACGGTCACGTATGTCCTGCATGTTCATCGCGCCACCGGAGTCGGCCATGTACACGCAGGTGGCGCCGTAGCTCTCCATCAGCTTGGCTTGTGCGGCCAACTGCTCAGCCGGGATCATGTGACTCATCATCAGGAAACCGACGGTGTCCATGCCCAGCTCGCGGGCGTATTCGATGTGCTGCTTCGACACATCGGCCTCGGTGCAATGGGTGGCGATGCGCACCACCCGGGCACCGGCGTTGAAGGCCGCTTTCAGGTCATGCACCGTGCCGATGCCGGGCAACAGCAAGGTAGTGATTTTGGCGTGAGTGATGACATCGGCGGCGGCTTCGATCCATTCCAGGTCGGTGTGCGCGGCGAAGCCATAGTTGAAGCTCGAGCCTTGCAGACCGTCACCGTGGGCGACTTCGATCGAGTCGACCTTGGCCTTGTCCAGCGCGCGAGCGATGTCCTGCACGTTCTGCAGCGAATACTGGTGACGAATGGCATGGCTACCATCGCGCAGGGTCACGTCGGAGATGTAGAGTTTTTTGCCGGGGTTGAAAGTCATGTCGGTCTCCTCAGGCGTTCAGCATCGACTGCGCCATGCGCTCGGCGGTGGCCAAGGCTGCGGACGTCATGATGTCGAGATTGCCGGCGTAAGCCGGCAGGTAATCGGCGGCGCCTTCGACTTCTAGGAAGATCGAAGTTTTCAGGCCCGAGAACTTGCCCAAGCCAGGAATGTTCAGCGGAGCGTCTTCAGGGATGACGTCGAACTGCACCTTTTGCTTCAGGCGATAGCCCGGCACGTAGGCTTCTACCGCGGCGGTCATCTCTTCGACGGACGCTTCGATCTCAGCCTGATCGGCGGCTTCGGACAGCACGAACACGGTGTCGCGCATCATCAACGGCGGTTCGGCCGGGTTCATCACGATGATCGCTTTGCCCTTGGCCGCACCGCCAATCACTTCGATGGCCTTGGAGGTGGTTTCAGTGAACTCGTCGATGTTGGCGCGGGTGCCGGGGCCCGCAGATTTACTGGCAATCGAAGCGACGATTTCTGCGTAGTGCACCTTCGCCACGCGTGACACGGCCGCGACCATCGGGATGGTCGCCTGGCCACCGCAGGTGACCATATTGACGTTGAGTTGGTCGAGATTCTGCTCCAGATTGACCACCGGCACGCAGTACGGACCGATGGCGGCGGGTGTCAAATCAATCAGGCGGATGCCGGGTTTGATCGAGCGCAGAAACGCATCGTTCTTTACGTGGGCACCCGCCGAGGTCGCGTCGAAGACGAAGTCGATTTCCTTGAACACGTCCATGCGGGTCAGGCCTTCAACCCCTTCATGGGTGACCGCCACGCCCATGCGCTGGGCGCGGGCCAGGCCGTCGGAGCCCGGGTCGATGCCGACCATGACCGCCATTTCCAGATGTTTGGCGTTGCGCAAGATCTTGATCATCAAGTCGGTGCCGATGTTGCCGGAACCGACGATGGCGACTTTATATTTGTTGTTCATGGCAGAGCTCCAGCCGTGCATGAAGGGCCGGCCGATGGGAGCCGACCCTGAGTGTCTAGGGGTTCTTGGCGACTTTGCGCAGTACCAGATAAACGCCGACGAAGCCGCTGAGCAGGCCACTGACGAAACCGCTGATGCCATTACCCAACGAGTTGTCCAGGATGCTTTGCGGGAACGGCACCAGAAACTGATTGACGCTGAAGGCAAGAATTGCGGCGATGATGCCGCCGATGATTCCGGCCAGGATCGACTCTTTCAGTACGAAGCCCATACCTTCTCTCCTTATTGTTTTTGAAGTGCCAAGCGTTATGGCTTGCAGCCCGTCAGCGTTAGCTGAAGCGGACCGAACAGCTACCGACACCACCGATGGAGACCCGCAGGTTGTCGCCGGCCTTGACCGGTATCATCGGACCGAGGGAGCCTGACAGAATCACCTCGCCAGCCTTCAGCGACACACCCAAATGCCCCAAGGTGTTGGCCAGCCAGGCAACCGCTACCGCAGGCGAGCCCATACTGGCCGCCCCTGCCCCTGTGGCGACGATCTCGCCATTCTTCTCCAGGACCATACCGCACAGTTGCAGATCAACATCATCCAGCGGCACCAAACGGTCGCTGAGCACAAAAACTCCGCAGGAAGCGTTATCCGCCACGGTGTCCTGAATCTTGATCTTCCAGTCCTGGATACGGGAGTCGACAATCTCGAAGCAGACCATCACACCTTCGGTGGCGCGCAACACGTCGGCCACTGTGATACCCGGCCCCATGAGGTCGTGCTTGAGCACAAAAGCCAGCTCGCCCTCGGCCTTGGGCTGGATCAGCGAGGACGTGGCGATGGCTTCGCCGGAGTTCACCGTCATGGCATCGGTGAGGATGCCGAAGTCCGGTTGACCGACACCCAAGAGGTTCATTACCGCCTGGCTGGTCACTCCGATTTTCTTGCCGACCACCCGCTCGCCATCATCCATGCGCCGGGCTATCAGATGCTGCTGAATTCCATAGGCCTGTACGAGGGTCAGCTCGGGGTAACGCTCAGTGAGCGGCGTAATGGCCTCGGCCTGGCGTTGGGCGTTGTACAGCTCGAGGCTGATTGTTTGCAGCAGCGAATCGTGAATAGTCATTGGAAACTCCCGCTTAAATGGGCTCGCTCAAAATCAGCAGTGCCTGTTCGACCACCTTGGTCTGCTCCTCGACCGGCGCGCGCACTTGTTCCAGACGGCCAAGCTCCATCGAGGACTCAGTGACCAGGCGGCAGCGCGCCTCGCGGCGTTTCATAAAGCGGGCAAATGCCGGCTCTACGCCATCGGCACGCTGCAGTTCTTCAGCCAGCACCAATGCATCTTCAATGGCCATGCCAGCGCCGGAGGCCAGTTGTGGCGTGGTCGGATGCGCCGAATCGCCGATCAGCAGGACTCGCCCGCGATACCAAGGGGCCGGCAAGCTGAAAATCTCGAGGGGACGGAAGTTGATTGCCGGAATGTCCTGTTCGCTGAGCGAATCCCGGACCTCGGCCAAAACCCCGCCGTAACTCTCCAGACGCTTGGCCAGCTCACGGTGGAAGTCTGCCGGTTCGATAAACACCTGCGGCGTACGCTCGAGCAGGAACATGTACATATGCGTCGCTGACACCGGGGAAAAACCGACCTTGTACGGCCCGCCGAGGAAGTAGGTGCGACGCTTGATGCTGGCCGGTCGCTCCAGAAACAGGCGCCAGCAGCTCTGACCGGTGTACTCGGGTTTTGGTGCATCGGGCATGATCAGCCCGCGCACCTGGGAGAACACGCCATCGGCGCCGAGCACGATGTCGTAACGTCCCTGGCTGCCATCGCTGAAGGTCACGTTGACGCCGCTGTCGTCCTGTTCAAATGCCTCGACGGAAAGCCCCAGGCGGATTTCCGTCCCGGTGGCACGCACACGCCGAGCGAGGATCCCATGCAGGACCGGACGCATGATGCCGCCACTGCTTTCGGTCAGGCTGTCCGCCGGCATGGGCGTCTCCAGCGTGCGAAGTGGCTCACCCTGGGTGTTGCAGATCTGGATGCCTTCGCCGACATAGGCTTCATCGACCATGTCCGAATAAACGCCAAGCTGATGCAGCGCACGCAAGGTCGGTCCGGTGATGGTCAGCCCTGCACCGAGTGCCCCCAGTTCGGGTTGATGTCGATCATGTCGACTTCGATGCCGATACGCCGCAAGGTGATGGCGGCGGACATTCCGGCGGTACCGGCGCCGACAATCAGCGCTTTTTGTACGGTTTGAGTCATTGCGGGATTCCTTGTTTTTGTTCTTGTTCGGCCAGGCGACCCGGTCAGGCGGCCTTGAGGAAATTCATCACCAGTTGGCAGAACGCAGCGGCGTGCTCGATCTGCGTCCAGTGGCCACAACGCCCGAAGATATGCAGTTGGCTGTCGTCGATCCATTGCTGCAGGGTCAGCGAGGTGGACAGCGGGATCACCTTGTCGTCGCGGCCATGAACCAACAGCGTCTGGTGAGCGATACCGCGAATTTCCGCCTCGCCATGGGCCATCGCCTCGACCCAGCGCTGGCGCGGCGCGGGGAACATTGCCGAATAGGCTTCCTGTACGCCGGGCCGCTTGCTCGCCTCATAACGCATGCGCACCAGGTCGTCACCGACCAGCTTCTGGTCGTAGGCAAAGATGCGCATGATCGAGCGCATATTTTCTTGCGACGGCTCGTAGCCCCACACCGCATCCAGGCCGGGTGTGAGTTCGAAAGGCACGCCTACGCTGCCCATCAGGATCAGCTTGTTGACTCGCTCCGGATAATGGATGGCCAGGGCCAACGCCATGGAGCCGCCAAACGAGTTGCCGATCACATTGACCTTCTGCACATCCAGCGCATCAAGGAAATCGACCAGTTGATCCAGCCAGAGCTGGCGTGAATAGACGATGTCCGCCGGTGTCTGGGAGAAGCCGAAGCCCGCCAGGTCGGGCGCCAACAAACGGAAGTCGCCCTTGAGGCTCTGGATGCTCAGGCGCCAGTTGGCCCAGGCACTGACACCAGGGCCGGAGCCATGCAGCAGCAACACAGGTTCGCCGCTGCCGATATCGTGGTAGTTGGTCACGATTGAACCGGTCTGGATGGCCTGGCCGATCTCAGGATTAAGTGAGTTATTCATGGTTGTCTCTCCGTGTTCAAACGTCGGCACGCCGCCAGACCAGGCGTGCACTGCGGGCTTGAGGGGTGCCTTCTTCCAGGCGTGCACTCAAGGTCAGAGTACCGTTGGCGTTGACTTCAAAGCGGCGTTTCTGCGCGCCACCCACCCAATTGGGAAACAGGCTGATATCGACGTAATGGGTGATCACGTCATCGTTGACCTCGTAGCGACCGCCATAGGCCAGCATGCTGGAATAGGCCGTCGCCTTTTCGCTGTCGCTGGCATTCCATTGGCCACCGCTTTCGAAACTGGCCCGCTCGGTTCTGGCGATCATGCAAGCCATGTGACCGCCTTTGGGTGTACTGAATGAATCCCTGCAGAGACTCACCCATCGGCAGCTCGACGCGGCCATCATCGAAGCGCTGCTCCCAGGACAGGATTTCCCAGCGGCCAACCGGGTTTAGGGAAGTTATCGACATGGCGGTTTCATCCCCGGACAGATGCGATTGGAGGAAGGCAGCGACGACCCGGTTATGTTCGGCAGCGCTCTCGAACTGCGCCCAGTGCCCGGTGTCGCTTGCGCAATGGAAGGTGCCGTTCTGCACCTGTCGTGCGATGTGTTCACCCAGGGCCGGTGGTGTGCGATTACGGTCGCCCCAGTAAACCAGCGTGGGCTGGCGGATCTGCCGGGCCAGCGCATCGGTCACCAGGTGCTGGCGAATGGTCGGTCCCGCCAGGTACTCGGCAATGAACTGCATTTGCACGGCAGCCAGTTCAGGCTGGCGGTACAGCGCTTGACGGACCATGACGGCTTCATCGGTCAGTCGATGCGGGTGGGCCAGAATGCGTGCCATGCGGGTATGCACATTGTCGAAGCTCGGGTCGCGCAACACTTCGAGTGAACTTGGCAGGTTGCTGGCCCAGTCCGGCTCGACATAACCCTCAATCGCGCCCGCATCAGGCGTGTAGCCCATGGTCGTGGTCAGCACCAGCGCATTGACACGCTCGGGATGACGCCGGGCCAGTTGCATGGCCACCCAACCACCCAGCGATTGGCCTTCGATGAAGGCACTGTCCAGGTCGAGCTGGTTCATCACATCCAGAACCTGGTCCACCAGAGCAGGGATGATCTGCGGGTCGTAGCCTTCGGTTTGTGATTTGCCATGCCAGAGGAAATCCATGGCAATGACATGGAAGTCTTTGGCCAGTTCGGCAATGTTCAGCGCATAGTTTTCCGCATGGCCACCGGTGCCGTGCAGCAGGATCAACGCGGGGCCGGACCCGGCCTCGATAATGCGGGTACGGTATTTTCCCTGGATCTGCCGCACTTGAGTGTGCAACAGCTCAATCCAGTAAGGGGCTTGTAGGCGGTTCGATTCGGACACGTCTGGTGCTCCCCGAAGTCAGGTGAAGAGGCGCCCTCCACGCTCGCCGTAGCGAGTGTGCGAGAGGACAGCCGATGAGGAAACCGAAGGGGTTAGAGCTTCTGTTCCTTGCTTGCGGAAATCGGCCCCTTGAGCGTGCCGTCGGATTTCTCAGGCCGAAGGTCCATTCCGAAAAGATGTGGGCGATGGCCGCGAAGTCCTGGGCTTCCCATTCGTCCGTGACGATGTCCTCGTCCGCGGCATATTCCCAGGAACCGCCGAACGGCGTCTGGAAGTACCAGAAGCACGCAGAGGAAATGGTGTGGCGACCCGGGCCGGCGAAGGTCTTCCAGCCCAATGAATCGAGATGCTGGCCACCGCCGATCACTTCGTGAATGTCGCGCACTTTGAAAGCCAGATGATTGAAGCGGGTTCCCGGTACGCGCGCGTTCATGAAGAACACGTGATGATGGTTGCCCGCGGGCGAGCAACGCATGAACAATCCACGATTGGCATAACGGTCGGAAACGAGGAAACCCAATCGCTCGATGTAGAAGCGCGCAGCTTCGGCGGCATCGTCCACACCGATGGCGATATGACTGATTTCCCGTGGCATGGCCACCTTGTACGCCGGCGCACGACGATTGATGCGCTGTGGCTGGCCCGGCGCATTATAACGAGTCGCTTCGAAGTGCAGTGGCTTGCGCTGGGCGATGCGGAAGGCCAGGTTGATGCCCAGGTCATCGACACTGTGCAGCGTACCGTCGGCATCAAACTCGGCACGCCGGTCACGTCCCAGGTCCTGGGCCAGCGCCGCGAGGGTAGCCTGGTCCTCGACACCCCAGACAATCTCGCACAGGCCACTGCCCCCGCCGATTGGAGTGCGGTCGATACGTGCAGGATCAGCGGCGACGACCTGAACTTCGGAGCCATCGACCGCGCGAAACAGCTTCACCTCGGGATCGGCGCAAGGCACGTAGGAAAGCCCCAATCGGAGGCGAAGCGGCAAGCATCGGCCAGCTCCTCGACCGCGAACCTCACACACTCGACACCGGTGAAACGAAATGGATTGCCCTTCGTCATGATTGCCTTCTCTGTTGTTCGTTCGAACGCTTTTACATTCGTTGAATTCCATCTTAAGGAGTGCTCCACCAGGGAGCCAGAGAGCTTCGGACAAGGCAGATATGCAAGAAATGCAAGGCTTGGAGCGGCATCAAAAAAGCCGAGACCCGCGCCTCGATGCCGGTCAGTCAGCACCCACACTGGATGCAGTGAACTGATCGGCATCGAGGCGCGAGCCTCAGCTTTCAGGTGCGCTGACGGCTCTCGTCAGGAAGGGTTGTTCGCCGGTTTTCGCGGACCGTTGAAGGGTGCCCAATTCTCTTCGAGCATCTCCATCAGATAGGCCTGGGCGTTATCGGCATGCAGCGGTACCTCGCGCGGTACCCAGTGGTCGTCATGCTTGTCCATGTCGGCGTCATACTCGAAGCGGCAACCCAGCGGGCCGTCGAAATACCAGAACCAGTTCGAACCGAAGTTGTGCCGGCCCGGGCCCCAGAAACTCGGATAGCCCAGGTCACGGAAGCGGTTGCCGGCCTGCATCACTTCGCTTGGCCCGCCGAGATGGAATGCCATGTGTTCAATGCCCTTGAGTTGCGGCGGGGTCTGGATGAGGAACATGGTGTGATGTTCCTGGGTGGCCTTGGAGCGCATGAAAGGGCCGCCACCGAGGCGGTCATTGACGCGAAATTGCAGGCGGTTGACGTAGAACGCCTCGGCCTTGGCCACGTCCGGTACGAACATCGCGAAATGCCCCAGGCTACGCAACTGCGGCACAACATCCTGATCGTCGACACCGATGCAATTTACCGGACGCTGTAACGGCGCGCCCGGCGCATTGATCTTTTCGGCTGGCAGGCTGATTTCGCGACGGCGGGTCAGTTGGAACACCAGCGGCACATCCAGATCGTCGAGCGCCTCGATGGCACCGTCAGCCAGACGCTTGACCTCCCGGTCCTTGCCCAGCTCGGCGGCGATCTGCTCGATGCTTTCCAGGTCGGCGACGCCATAGACAATCTTGCGCGCCTTGTTGGTCGGACTAAGGGGAGCGGGCAACCCTGGATCATTCGCCTGGCAGATGATCACGCCCGTGCCGTCGAGGGTTTCGAACAGCAGGCCTTCGCGAACCTTCCCGACAGGCTTAAGACCGAAGTCCGTCATGTACTTGGCGGCGACCTCTATATCGTCGACACCGAAGACCACTGCATCTGGACCGATAATATTCATGAATCGTTACTCCGTTTTCGCGCAGCGCGCTTCATGGGGCGGCGGTAACGCACACCCCGGCCAGATCAGGTCAGGAGGTAATGCTGACGTTTTCACCACGACGCAACGCGGCCATACGATCGTTCAACTCACCATCAACGTAATACAGTTCGGTGTAGAAACCGATCAGTTCGCGAGTGTCCCAGTAACTCCAGCGGCAGTTACCGAACGGACCTTCGAAGAAGCCCGCCATGGCTTTCTCCAGGCCTTGTTGCTGGTAATGTCGCTCGGCCTGGGCATATTCCTCGGCGCTGCTCTGACGAAAGCCGATGTGATGCGGACCGTAGCCCCGGCTGTCGATCCAGTCTTTGTACAGGCTGTTGCCACCGTCGTGACGGGCCAGTTCGATCAGGGTGTCACCGGCGAAACCGTAGGCGCAGCTAAACTGGAAATCACCGGGCTGACCACGGTATTCCTTCTGGGTCTGCTCCTTGGCCAAGTCATGGGCGACGTTCCACACTTCAACGCCATTGGTCTTGCTCCACATGGCCATGGCGGCCTCAAGATCCGGGACAACGAAGCAGATCTGGTCGAATTTTCGACCGATCAGATTCTTGGCAATATCACTCATGGCTTGCTCCCCTGTTCACTCTTGAAGTACACGAAGGCTGATGGCTGCAGCCGGGCAGTCACGTACCAGTTGTTCAAATTCGTCCTTGCGCGAGATATCCACGAAGCGCTGTTTCAGGTGAGCGATGTTCGCCACCGAATCCAGCTCGAAGACATCGTCCGCCCCCAGGCACAGTCCATAGCCCTGGCACTTCAGGGCATCGAGGATCACTTCAACTTTTTCGCTCGCCATTTCACGGCTCTCTTGTTCTTGTTGTTACAGGAATACGCCGAGGTTAGGCGTCTGCAGCACCGCGTGGGTGATCAAGGCCTTGCGCTTGAGCAGCTTGAAGCCGTCCTCCGTGACGCGCAGCAAGTCATGGCGACGGACCGGTATCACATCACCGAGATCATCGTGGCCCCGCTGGCGATAAAGGATCATTGCGCTGACCACCGAGATCACATCCTCGCTTTCAGTGGCATCCACCATCACGCTACCCACCACACGCAACGTGCGGGATGGCGGAACTTCGGCCCACGCGTGATCGCTTTCCAGGCGCGCGATGCGGGTCTGGATATGCGCCTTGCAATCCTTGATGCGAAACGCGCCTGGGGAAACTCGTCGGCATAGTTGCGCATGGCGATACGAATCGGTACGTCATAGTCGATTTCATCGTCGAGCAACTCGAACCAGTCGCGGAAACGCCGTTCATCGAGGATCAACGCTTCCCGGGCAAGAAAGTCAGCAGCGTGCTCGCGCAATTCGTGGATTTTTTCATTACTCGCAGCCTCCTTGATCGTCGCACTGATCGGCGTGTTTGCTCGCACTTTTGCCTTCGGTCATTTCTTTCACCCAACGGCGCCAGAAACGTTCCTGGCTGTACTCGCCGTAGATCGAGGGGTGGAACTCACCCGGCCCCTTCCAGTCCAGATCAGGACCGCCACGCTTTTGCTGGTAATGCAGACGCATACCTTTCGAAAGCGCCCAAGGGCTGGATGCGACTTTGGCGATGCCTTCCCAAACGGCGGTGTCGTCTTGCTCGAAAATACCGCCGGAGCCGAAGCCAAACTGGCCCGCCATGTACGCTTTGTCGTGGAACTCTTCAGGCAGGAAGGCGTATTCCAACTCGTAGTTCCACAGTTCCATCACGCCCGGCGCCACCGGCTGCCACATGCGAATGCTGGTGAACGGAATCGGCATGGCGCCCGGTACGTCAGGTTGAGGGAATCGCAGGAAGCTGAAGTTGGGGAAGATCGTGCCGATGGTGGGCGGCACTTTCTTGAGCATCTCTAGTTGCACCTCATCGAGCTGGGTCAGGTCAAACTGATCGCGGTACTCCGGCGGATACCCCCAGAAGTCAAACATCGGTGCGATCAGCTCCGGCAATGCGTGACCGATGAAGCTGTTGCCGTTACCGAAGTCATAGCCGCTGGCCAGGCTGCTAACCTGATTGACGCCCGGGATGAACTGCGACAACGACGCCGACAGGTGTGCGGTACTGACGTGATAAGCGTCGCCGCTGAAGTTTTCCGCACCACTCTTCCAGTCTGCCTTGACCACGAAGCGCTCCGGCTCCTTGAGCACTTTCATGCCATCAGGGTGCAAACCGAACAGCGCGTCGAACATCCACGCCGCGCCCCCAAGGTATTCGCGCAATGGCGGCACGTCTTCGCTCAGCGAAGCGAACACGAAGCCATGGATCGCCTCGACCTTGGCCGCCCGCAACAGGCCCCATTCCTTCTTGTCCAGCGGGCCGCCGTAGGCATCCTTGAGATGTGGCGCGCCAGCCCAATCGCCGTTGTTGCGATAGACCCAACCGTGGTACGGGCACTTGAAGTGACGGGTATTACCCTTGTCCTGATGGCACAGTTCGGAACCCCGATGCCGACAGTGGTTGAGCAGCACGTTGACCTCGCCATCGTCGTCACGGGTGACGATCACCTTGTCGATGCCGATGCGGCGCAGCACGTAATCGCCCTTCTCGGGAATCTCTGAGGTATGGGCCACGAAGATCCAGTTACGGGTGAAGATGCGCTCCATCTCCGCACGGAACACTGCGTCGTCGCGGAAAACCTCGACGGGCAGCAAACCTTCGTCCATACCCTGCGAGACGCGCTCGCAAAGGTCGTCCAGGTACTGGTCGGGATTGCCCGGATAGATAAGGTCATAATTGATCATTGGGGTTGCTCTCCTCACTACTTGTTCTTGTTTGTTTTGAGCTGTTGATCCGTCCGGTCAGGGACTGGTCTGCTCCATTACCGGCAGATCCATGGTGCTCGGCAGAGGTTGCCGCTCGGTGACCGGGTCTCGCTTGGGCTTTAACAGAAAGACCGACAGCGCAGGTACCAGTACCAGAGCGCCCAGCATGTTCCAAAGGAACATGAACGCGAGCAGCGCTCCCATGTCAGCCTGAAACTTGATAGGGCTTGCCAGCCAGGTGGCAACGCCGATGGACAAGGTGATGCCGGTGAGCATGACCACCTTGCCGGTAAAAATCAGCGAGCGGTAGTAAGCCATCGATAGCGGTTGCCCGGCCTTGAGTTGCACCAGCATGACCGACAGGATGTAGAGCGCGTAGTCGACACCGATGCCGACGCCCAAGGCGATGACTGGCAATGTTGCCACCTTCACCCCCATGCCCAAGACGACCATCAGCGCTTCCGCGAGGAGCGAGGTCAACATCAACGGCAATACCGCGACGATCACTGCACGCCAGGAACGAAAGGTGATCAGTGCCAGGAGCGCGACAATGGCATACACCAGCAGATTCATTTGACGCCAGGCGTCGGTGACAACCATGTTGGTCGCCGCTTCGATGCCGGCGGTACCCGCCGCCAACAGAAACTGCACCTCGTCGGTATTGTTCGCTGCTGCAAATTGCTCCACGTGCCTGACCACCCGCGACAGGGTCGCAGCCTTATGGTCCGCCAGGTAAACGTAGAGCGTCAGTAGCGAACAGCTGTCGTCATAGAGACCACGCGGGGCGCTGGCGGTAATGGTATTGAGCATGTCCTGATTCGGCACGAAGTCGTACCACTTCGGATTGCCCTCGTTCAGGGCGGCACTCATGCGCCGGCTCAGCAGGGCCAGGGTATCGGTGCTTTCCACCCCTTGCAGCTGGCGCAGCTGCCACTCCAGCGCGTCAACCTTGTTCAGGGTCGGTAACGCAGAACACAAACCGGCCGGGGTCTTCACCATGATCGCCAACACATCGCTGGAGGCCCCGTAGTTGCCGTTCATAAACGCCATGTCACGGTTGTAGCGACTGTCCTGGCGCAATTCCGGCGCGCCCGGGTCCAGGTCGCCAATCTGCAAGTGCCTGGCAACGCCCCACCCGCCCAAGGCCAACAGGAGGCTGACAGCGATCGCCGCGATCGCCCAACGACGCTGAGTAAAACGGTCGAGCAAACGCCACACCAAATGCCTGGCCGCCCCGCTCTGCTCAGCATGTTCGGCACGCAGGCTGCGCTGTGCGGCACGTGGCGAGACACCGACGAAGCTGAGCATCACCGGCAGCAGAATCAAATTGGTGAAAATCAGGATACCGACGCCGATTGAAGCCGCCAGGGCCAGCTCGCGAATCACCTCGATGTCGATCACCAACAGCACACCGAAGCCAACCGCGTCGATCACCAATGCCGCCAGGCCGGCGCCAAACAGCCGCCGAAATGTCAGTCGCGCTGCCGTGAGCTTACTGGCGCCACGTCCGACGTCCTGCAGGATACCATTCATCTTCTGCGAGCCATGACTCATGCCGATGGCGAACACCAAAAATGGCACCAGGATCGAGTATGGGTCGAGGGCAAAGCCCAGGGTTGGCAGCACGCCAAGCTGCCATACGACGGCGATCAACGAGGCAACGACCACCGCAGCAGTGGATCGCCAGCAGCGAGTGAACCAGTAGAGCACCGCACTGCTCAGGGCCAAAGTGATGACGAAGAACACCAACACGCTGCGCACCCCATCGATCAGGTCACCCACCAGCTTAGCGAAACCGGTGATGTGCATCTCATAGCCGCGAGCCTCGTACTTGTGGCGCAACTGCTCCAGTGACGCGGCCAGCGCGGCATAGTCCAACGGGCGCCCTTCCGCATCTTGAGCCAGCAACGGCAGGAAGATCGCCGTTGAGCGGGAGTCGGTGGCCACCAGTCGACCGATTTCGCCGGAACGCGCCAGGTTGGCACCCAACTGTTGCAGGCTCGCCTTCGAACCGTCGTAACCGTCAGGAATGACCGGTCCACCTTCCAACCCGTCTTCGGTGACCCCTGCCCAGCGGGTCGACGGCGTCCACAGCGACTTCATCTGCATGCGATTGACGCCCGGCATCAGGAACAATTCGTCGTTCAACTCACGCAAGGCGTCCATGTATTGCGCGTCATAGATTGTGCCCTTGGGGTTGGCCAAAGCGATGCGCACGGCATTACCCAATCCCACGAGGTCTTTTTGGTGGGCGGTGAAGTTCTGGATATAGGGATGCCCCTTGCGGGATCATTTTCTCGAAGCTCGCCGAGAGTTCCAGGTGACGCAGCTGGCTGGCGAAAAATACGGTCAACAAAAGACACAACAACACAACAATCAAGCGATTGTTGAAGATTGCCCGCTCGACCAGAGAGCCGGATCGGGAGTCAAAGTCGGCCATCGGGACACGTCCTGGCAGAGAGATGTTCAAATTCATTTCAATTCCTCCGCGCGCGCGCCGAGGTGCAGCGTGGCCACCCCTCGGCTACTGAGCAATGCGATGTTTCCAGCGTTGACCGCTACGATGCCGTTTAGCGAAGGCAGAGCCTGCTGATTCAACTGAACGAGGCCGTCCTGCTGCAGGCCAAGCACATGGCCGGCCTGGGTCACGAGGTAGAGGGTGCCATCGGCGCCGAGGGAGGAACCGGTGAAGGAAGAAGCATCGGCGGCTGTAAGGCGTTGCCAGGTCGCACCACCGTCATGGCTGCGTAGCAGGCTGCCCTTGAGTCCGGCAACGACGATGTCCCGATCACCTGGCAGTTCAGCGGTGAACAAACTGCCTTTGTAGGGTGTTTCCAGTCGCTCGAACGTCGTCCCATTATCGACGGAACGCAGCACCAGTCCGCGCTCACCCGCCACCAGAAGATCATTGCCGCGCTGGCGAATCGCATACAGGTGAAGACCGTCCGGGTTGTTCATGCGTCCCATCCAGGAACTCCAGGTTTTCCCCAGGTCCGGTGATGCGAAGATCATTCCGTACGCGCCAACCACCAGCAGGCGACCCGCCTGGTCGATGGCCACATCGAGAAACGGCTTGTCCGGACCCTCGTCTACCAACTGCTGCGCACTGTCGATCAGCGCCGGGTTGTCGCCTGCCTTCGCCGCCTGCAGCGCCAGTTGCGCGGCACGATGCCCTCCAGACGCAGCAGCCAGTGCTCGCCACCATCACTGCTGGTCAACACCACACCACCATGACCGACAGCAACCCCCTGCTGGCCGGCGAAGCGAACGGCGGTCAGGGTAACGCTGACCGGAACGGCGCCTTGGCGCCAATGTGCGCCGCCATCGTCGGACAGCAACACCATGCCACGCTCGCCCACGACGACCAGTCGGTTGCTGTCGGTGACAGCAGCACCGAGCAGGACTGCCTGATTGGCTTGGTTGGAGATCAACGCATCGCGCTGGGCAGGCGCGCCGACTTCGGGGACGGTTGCCGAAGCGTTGGCGCAGATGGTGATTGCACTCAGCATCGCCCCAAGCACGCTACTTCGCACCTTGTTGGATTTGCGACTCATGGGCATTGCCTCTTTTTGTTGTTGTCGTGACAGCCACACTGTCCGGCTGTTGGGAATCGAGTGTATGGACCGCGCCTGACAGCAGCTACGCAGCGGCTTCTAATTCAGATATCTACAAAATGCAGATCATCGCGGGCCGGGGCGCCGTGGACAGGAAAAGTCCTTTGGTGTGGCGCTCTTCTGCCCCACGGCCTGGCATGCGGTATTGCCGAAGGATTTGAAAATCGAAGGGAGGTATCAATTTTTTGCGGAAGAGCTGCTGATCGCTTTCATCAACACAACCGCCATTGCAGAAACCACCAAAACAACGCCAACCAGAAAGAACAAACTTGTGGGTTTCCAACCTTGATCAAGCAGCATCCCCGCCACGATTGGTGAGGACATGCTGCCCAAGCGACCGATGCCTATAGCCAGGCCGACGCCCGTCGCTCGATGACTTGATTCATAAATCATCGGAGCGATGGTATGCAGCCCTGCCGTTGCACCGACGCCAAATATCCCGACGACAAGTCCCAGCATCAACGCCAGGTCCAAATTACCTAACGAAAAACCGAAAACAACCACAAGCACCGCGGTGCTGAGCAGAAAGAAAACCTGCAAGGTTTTGATGTTGTAGCGTGTGCCTAAAAACCCGAACACGATGGTTCCGAACATCGCCCCAAAATTAATGACTACACCGGCACTGATGCCTTGCTCATTGGACAAACCCGAATTCGTCAGTACTTTAGGGGTCCAGGTCAATATGTAATAAAAGCCGAACATCAGACAGTACAATGCTATCCATAACAAAACGGTCGCCATTCCCGCCTCACCCTTGAACAGCTCTGCATAAGCTCCTTTTATTTTTTTTGACGCGGGATGTTCCGTTGCTATTGACGACAGTTCCGGCAATTGCAATTTCACTCGAATACTTTGTATTTTCCGCAGGCAGTTTCTCGGCTTGCGATTAATCAGAAAATACAAAGACTCCGACAGCGCAGCGACTGCGACCAGCAGCGACATCAACGACATGAGCCCGCCGATCAGAAATACGACCCGCCAGCCAAAGCGCTTTTCCACATACATGGCCAACACGCCACCAAACGTAGCGCCTATCGCATATCCGGTGGACAGCAAGCAGATCGTGAGACTTCGCCACTTGATAGACGAGTACTCACTGGTCAGGACATTACAGTTTGTGAGTATCCCGCCAATACAAATGCCGGTCAGAAAACGAAGACAACCCAGTTGGAGCGCATTGGCGGCATAGGCGCTGAAAATCATGCAAAGACTGGCAATCGCCAACGAAACCAGAATCACCGTTCGCCGGCCCAATCTGTCACCAAATGGGGCCACGAAAAAGAACCAACGGCGGTACCACCGAGGCCGCAACTGATCAGCATGCCAATTTGCGAACCACTCAAACTCCAACTTTCAGAAATCGAATGCGCGGTGAATGCCATCACCAAAAT
The DNA here is from genome assembly GCF_016651255.1 of Pseudomonas sp. TH10. Lineage (GTDB taxonomy): Bacteria > Pseudomonadota > Gammaproteobacteria > Pseudomonadales > Pseudomonadaceae > Aquipseudomonas. The sequence continues at coordinate 8,141 of NZ_JAEKEG010000046.1, read as the reverse complement.
ATCAAAACCGTCGACGATATAAAGCAACCCACAAACAGCAATGATGACCCATTGGTAGCGGGTCATATTCGTTTCATCCATATAAGATTTGAGTGAACCCAAATCTTTCAACGGCCCAACATCTTTCTCGGAGTTCTTTTCCAGTGTGTTATCCAGCACGTCATGTACGGCACTCATACGATTATCCTTATTATGTTTATGACGGTGCACAACCTGTGGAAGCGATCGATATCCGGCATACCGCGTCGCGCCCAAACAAACTGTGCACCGCATAACCTCAGGCAAACCGATCAGCGCACGCTGCTACCAGCCAGGCCGTCCGGTGAGAACACCTTGTCGTTGTCGATTTCCTTGAGCACGTAGTGTTTAGGCTTGCTGTTGTTGAGTTGGGCGACGAACGCGGTTCCCGTTTGCAGATCGTTGTAGCCAAAAGAAGAAATCGCCGATCCCGGGAGTTCCGGTACTACCACGACCTGTGACCACAACGTCCGCCACAACTGGCCATTAGCGTCCCATCGATCAGCGAGCACGCAGATCCAGGTGTCCTCATCACAGTAATATCGGCTCTTGGCGGCCTGATGGCGCTGACCGCTGCGCACGTTCGCTTCAACAACCCACACGCGATGCTTCTCCCAGCGCACATGGTCCGGATTGAGGAAGTTGCCTTTGAGCATGTCCTCATCCTTCGTTGGCTGCAGTGTGCGGTTGGCGTTATAGGGAATAAACAACTCCTTCTTGCCGATCATCTTCCAGTCAAAGCGATCCATGCGCCCGGTCCAGGTATACATCTCATCAAAGGTCATCACGCCAGCGGCGGCTGGCGTCGGCGTGTCGCAGCAACCGTTAGGCAGTTTGCGCACGCGTCGCTGGCCTTTGAGATAGACCCAAGTCTGCAATTTGTCTGGATTAAGGTACTCGTGCGCCAGCAGTGCCTCGCCGGCCCGCAGTGGGGGCCCGACGTTGCGGATTGCTACTTGCCAGAATGGCTTGCCTTCGCTCTGGAACTGCTCGAGGCTGCTGTTCTTGTCGTAGTACGGCAGCTGCTCGTTGATCTCGGCATCGGTCACCAATACGGCACGACCATCGGCGAGGACCTGATACCAGTTGTTGAAATGCTGGAATCGGGCACCGCGCCAGCGCAGCACGTGGTTCCACATCACTTCTTCGGCGCTTTGCGGGATCGGATAGGGAATACCGCCGTAGACGCCTTGGGGAACGCCTTTTTCAAGCGTGCCGCGGGTCGCGTTGGCGAAGGTATTGTCATACACCCATTGTGGCGCCGCCGAAGTGCGGCGGGTCGGATAGACATCCAGGCGATAGTCCGGGTACTTCTTGATCATTGCCTGCACCCCGTCGCTGAGGTTGCCTGCATACTGCGCCATGTTTTGTGCGTTGATCGAAAACTGCGGCTTTTCATCCTTGAACGGATCACCGCGCCGCCCTCCCGGTACATCGCCCGGGGTTGGCTTGGTCAGTCCACCGGTCCATGCGGGAATCGAGCCGTCGGCATTTCCCCCTTTTCGGCACCGGTGGGTGTCAGATCTCCTTTCAAGCGCTGGGCCTGATCGGCCTGAACCGCCGCATGCAGGGGTAAGGCGATGGCGCAGGCCAACAGCGCCAGCCCTTGTCCCAAGGCAATAACCTTGTTCATGATGGTCTCCTCGTTCTTGTTTTAAACAGACTGATCAAAAGCTGCGGCGGACTGTGAAAGCGATGAAATCGCGGTCGGCACGGGCCTGCTTGTAGCTGTAGGAATTGGTGTCATCCAGGAAGGTGCCGGAGGGTCCGAAGAAACGCGTGTAGGCCAGGTTCAGGTTCCAGGCATTCATGTACAGGCCACTGATGCCGACGGTGAGATCACCACCGTTTTCAGGCGGTACTGCTGCCGGGCCGAGCGGGTTGCGCGAGCCCTTAGGGGTGAAACCGACGCCTATTGGCACACCGATGTCCCAACCAAGCACTGCCTGGCGGTACATAGGTTTGAACACCGCTCGCATCGCCCACGCATCGCGGGTGATATTAGGGTCCAGGGCTGCCACCCCAGAGACGCTGTCGTCGCAGTTCTGCTTGCACTTGAGCAGGCGCGTCCATGCCACCTCGGCCGCCAGGTTCGCCTCATTCCACAGTGCCGTACGTGGCACCGTCCAGATGGTCGAGAGATTGATGTGGGCGGTATCGCCCACCGCGTAGGCAGGATGATCATTATTATTTGGTACTGGCCCACCTAACGCCGACGTATCGACGGCATGTGTGGTCGCCAACGACTGGCCCTTGCGGACAGAAGCTTCCAGCGCCAGGTTCAGGTCTCCAAAGCTGCGGCTGGCACTGAATCCATAAAGCTGGGTGTCTTCTTGGTAAGCCAGGTAATAACTGGTTGGCAGAACCGGGCCGAAGGGACCAAACGGTTGTCCAAGACTGGTCACCTGCTGAAAATCCTTGTCATGGAACTGCAGGGCATAGAACCCCAGATCGAACTCACCAACCTGCCAACGTACCTGCAAACCAAACTGACCGGAGTCCTTGGCATCGTGGTCTGACTGCCTGAAGGCCGACAGCCCGGTGGTCGGGTCGAGTACCAGCCGCTCTGCACCGGAACCGACGATATCGGACACCGAAAAGTAGCTCCCCGACGCCGGGATTCGGTTGTGCACATAACGGAATTGATAATAGGCACCGACCGATAGAGAGTCGCTCAATTGCCACTGAGCCGAGACTTGCGGCACCGGCAATACGAACTCCTTGGCCTCCGCTGTCGGGTCATCGAGCAAGCGGGTGGTATCGAACGGGCTCTGTGCGCCAGCCACGGCATTGTTGGCAAAGAACAGACTTTCGCCCCAGACCAGCGAGTGCTGGCCAAGGCGCCCGGTCAGCTCCGTTTCACCCAATTGCAAACGCCCGAAGACAAAGGCATCGCGCAGTTCGACATCACGGCCTTGTTGGTCGCGAGTGGAATGGGTGAACTCATCCGGCCCCGTGGATACCTGGTTTGGAAAGGCACCACCACTGATGCCGGGGTTATCGTTGTGACGGTTGTAGACCGTGTCGTACCAACCATTGGCACTGACCCTCGCACCGAAACCAGCTGAATGGACGACATCCAGCTCGCTGAACAATTCGCCGCGATTGGAAACCAGTCCGGTACTGAAATTGCGGTCGCCGTCATCAAGGTTCGGATTGGACAACAACTCGCCATCACGCTTGTCCACCCGGAACATGGCGGAGTAACGCAGTGAGTTATTCCAGTCGACCTTCAGGCCGTCATCCGATTCCCAACTGACCGTCGCCCAACTCTTGGAGGGAGACAAGGCACCCGCGGCAAGGACGATTCCAAAGACGACTGGCAAACGAGCACACTTCTTCTGACGATATGTCATGGCACTACCTGCTTTTATGATTGTTCTGGGAGCCACGTTGCGGTGAATCGACCCGCCGCATCGTCATGCCGCGGGTCAGGGTTACCTGGTATCAGGTGGGACTTACACCGTCCCAGCACAGGTATTTGATCTCGAGGAATTCATCGATACCGTAATGCGAGCCCTCACGGCCGAGGCCGCTTTGCTTGATCCCGCCGAACGGCGCGACCTCGCTGGAAATCAGCCCGGTGTTGATGCCGACCATTCCCGTTTCCAATGCTTCGGCAGTACGCCAGATGCGCGCGGCGTCGCGACTGAACAGGTAGGCAGCCAGGCCGAAGTCGGTGTCGTTGGCCATGGCGATAGCTTGGGCATCGGTGCCGAAACGCAGCAGCGGCATGACCGGACCGAAGGTCTCATCGCGGGCGATGGTCATTTCCAGCGTCACATCGGCGACCACTGTCGGCTCGAAGAAAGCACCGCCCAGTGAGTGTCGCTGACCACCTGCAAGCACGCGGGCACCGCCGGCCACGGCGTTGCGCAGTTGTTCCTCAACCTTGTTCACCGCAGCGGCATCAATCATCGGACCGATCTGCACCCCGGGTTCAAGCCCATTACCCACCTTCATTTCGAGGGTGCGAAGAGCCAGGCGCTCAGCAAGTTCGTTGTATATACCATCCTGGATAAATACCCGGTTGGCAGCGATACAGGACTGTCCGGTATTGCGGAATTTGGCATGGAGAATGCCCTCTACCGCGAGATCCAGATCGGCGTCATCGAACACAATCAGCGGTGCATTCCCGCCCAGTTCCATCGAGCACTTCTTGATAGTCTCGGCGGACTGCGCGAGCAACACACGACCGACTTCGGTGGAGCCGGTGAAGGTAATCTTGCGCACCAACCGGTGACCGGTCAGCACATTGCCCGTCGCTCGCGTTGCATTCCCGGTCAGCACGCTGAATACCCCGGCCGGTACACCGGCACGGCGTGCCAATTCGGCCAGCGCCAGGGCCGTCAGTGGTGTCTGGCTCGCTGGTTTGACTACCATGGAGCAACCGGCCGCCAGTGCCGGGCCAGCCTTGCGGGTGATCATCGCCGCAGGGAAGTTCCAGGGGGTGATCGCCGCGCAGACACCGATTGGCTGCTTGAGGGCGATGATGCGCTGGGTTTCTTTCGGTGCCGGAATCACATCACCGCGAATGCGTTTGCCTCTTCGGCGAACCACTGCAGGAAGGATGCGGCGTAGTCGATTTCACCACGCGCCTCCGCCAGTGGTTTGCCTTCTTCCAGAGTAATCAGTGTGGCCAGGTCTTCCTTGTTTTCGACCACCAGCCGGTACCACTGATTAATGATCTCGGCACGCTGTTTGGCGGGGACTTTGCTCCAGCGCGTGAATGCCTCGTGAGCAGACTCGACCGCGAACTCGGCTTGCGCCTCCTTGCACACCGGCAATTCGACCAGAACCTCACCGTTCGCCGGGTTGCGAACGGCGTAAGTCCCGTGAGGGGTCTGCTTAACCCACTCTCCGTTGATGAAGGCGCCTTGGCGCCACAATGAAGGGTCGTTCAACAATTTCATGCTCATCGACGGCGCCTCAGCAAGGGAATCGGCCGATCAGAAACTGGCTGTCGTCATCCGAGGTGCACTCGAGTTTCGACGCCACCAGCCCCTGACGCAGGACCTTCATCAGGCGATCCGGAATACGGCCACCTGGAGCACGCAACGGACCGCCGTTGAAACCGGCCAGCCAGTCCATGTATTTCCAGTGCGCACGGTTGATGTAGTTGGAACCCGGCATGTAGGCGCCAGTCGCAGCGCCCACGGCGCCTCGTGCCGGCTGAGCCTGCCAGTGCAGCTGCATGGCTTCTTCCCACTTGCCATTACGGGCCAGATCGAACGTCTTGGGAAAATGGTCGCCCATCCATTGGGTATAACTGGTGCCGGAGAACTGCAAGTCCATGAACTTCATCAGCGGGATCACATCGCTCTCGATCGGGCAACTGATCAGCACTTCATCACCAAAGCGGTGATAGGTTTCGATCAACCCGGCCACATGCGGGAAACCCTGCTCGGCCTTGATCGCAACGATGTTCGGGCAATCGTCGATCAGGCGACGAATCAACTCGGGAGACATGCCCTGCGGATGTACCCGCTCAAAGCCCCATAACGGAATCGGGAACAGCATGACCGCGAGGTTGGTGGCGTCGCAGACACTCTTGGTGTAGTCGTAGATTTCCTGTTCGCTGGTTGGCCAGAAGTTCGATGGGTAGGACAACAGCACGATGTCCGCACCCGCCTTCTCAGCCAGCTTCAGCGCTTCGATATTCTCGGCCAGCGTGCCGAAGCCGGCGTGAAAAAACAGCCCGAGCTTATCGCCAGCAGTCTCCTTGGCCCACGAGGTGAACTGTGCGTTCTCCTGCGGGGTAATCGCGACTTCGGTACACAGCAAGGTGTAGGTAAAACCCAGGTCCACAAGTTTCTCGATGTCGTGACGAATACCCTGCTCGTTCAGGCGCTTGAGGTCAGCGCTGTAACTGGGGATGGTCACCCCGGAGCAACCCACCAGCATTTCGTTTGCCCAGGCACGGGCGTCATTGCGTTTGTAGTTAGCCATTATCGTTGTTCTCCTTGAATGGGTTCTTCAGCGGTCAATCGTCACGACGCCCGCAGGGATAAGTTGGAAGCGATTGCTGGACAGCGCCTCGCGCAGCAGCATCTCGGCGGTCACTACGTCTTGCAGGGCAGTGCCGACCGATTTGTAGATGACGATGTCATTGGCTGAGCGGCGCGCGGGAACCTGGCCGGATACCACCTCGGCGAGACTCACGGTCTTGCCCGCAACGTCCACGCCGTCACGGGTGGCAACCAGGGCATCGCCGGTCTCGTGCAGCACTTCTTCAGGCATGTCGGCAATGATCAGGTCGGCGCGGGCCATGGCGGCCGAGTCGACTTCGCGTTGTTCTGGCAACGTGGAGCCTACCGACAGCACCACCATGCCTGGTTGCAGCCATTCGCCCAGCAGCACCGGCGACTCGTCACGACTGCGCGCTGCACACACCACCACATCGACACCGTCGATTGCCGCCTGGGCGTTGTCGACGGTCTCAAGCAGCAGGCCATGGGTCTCTTGAAAGGAGGCGGCAAACTTTGTGCGGCTAGCAGGAGTCGGGCTGAACACGCGTGCCAAGGACACTTCGCGCACCGACAACAACGCCGTCAGCATGCTCTTGGCCACTGAGCCGGAACCGATTACGCCTACCCGCAGGGCGCCTTTGGGGATCACTGCATTGGCCGCCACCACGGCAGTTGCCGCAGTGCGCAAATCGGTGATGCGGTTGCCGTCGACCAGCGCGGCCAGCTCCATAGTCCGCTGATCGAAGAGGGAAATGAGGTAGCTGGCTCGACGAATTTTTGGTGAGGCGGCAATCAGTTTGCAGCCCATGTATTCGCCCGACGGCGAAACTGCACAGAGGCTGCGCAACCAGAAACCCTCACCCCGTGCCATGATGCGCGGTGGCACCATAGCCGGCTTGATGGGCATGGCGTAGGCCTCAGCAAGCGCGGCGATAACCTTTGGCCACTTGGCCAATTCAGCGATGTCCGCGTCCCTGATAAAGGGTGTAGAGACCTCAAATTTTTCGATATTTATAGAATCTGCAACGTCCATGGAAACCTCCGGATCTTGTTGAACCGGAGTTTATGAAGTGCATTTGGGGCGAGCTACGCACGCTGGCCTAATACAGATATCTATAAAACAAGACGCTTGCACAGGCTTCTGAAAATACGGCGCCCCCGCAGCAGCAGGGTGTTCGAAAAGCCTCGATGCATTCAAAATGGATAACTGCTTTATGCAAATCGAGATGGATTCTCGTGCCTGATCAGGGTTCGTCAGATGCCTATAATGACGCGTCAAATTCAGTCCGAAGCCGGCCCCCATGATCGACAGCGACGCAGTACCCTCACCACGCCGCAAGCGCCAGAGCTTTGCCAAAACACTGGTAGCAGAATTGACCCGTCAAATTACCGAAGGGGTAATCAAGTGTGGCGAGAAGCTGCCGACCGAGACGCAAATAATGGGTGCATACAACGTGAGCCGAACGGTGGTGAGGGAAGCCCTGTCCAGGCTACAGGCATCCGGCCTGGTGGAAACACGCCAGGGCGTGGGCACTTTCGTGCTGGATCACCGCAACACTCATGGCTTGCGCATTGATCCTGCCACCATCATTACATTGCGAGACGTGATTGACGTTCTTGAATTTCGAACCAGCCTGGAAGTGGAGGCCGCAGGGCTCGCCGCCAGCCGTCGCAATGGCGAGGACTTGGTGTCGATGCGCGAGGCGTTGGACGCTTTTAATCAAGCAGTTGTCAAAAGCAACGTAGTGGCGTCGGACTTCCGGTTTCATTACCAGATCGCACTTGCAACCGGAAATCGCTACTACACCGACATTCTGTCTCAATTCGGACCGGGCATGCTGCCAAGAACCCGTGTTGACTCAGCAAAGCTGGTTCACAGCGATCCAGAGCAATACCAAGCTCGACTGATTGGTGAGCATGAAGGGATTTACGAAGCCATCGCACGGCAGGATGCTGATTCCGCGCGAGCCGCGATGAGGTTGCATCTGACCAATAGCCGCGAACGGTTGCGTAAGGCGCATGATCAGGCAGAGCAATTTCCAGTTAAACCGTAGCGACAGGTCTCACAGAGTATTGAGAAAATCACTCAGTACTCATTGCCGGCCCAGATCCGTCTCTTACCTTGGATCGCAAACTCGCTTTATACGCAAGACG
>NZ_JAEKEG010000045.1 GCF_016651255.1 Pseudomonas sp. TH10 | reverse complement strand
GAAGAGCAGACCTTCTCGGCCATTTCCGAAGCGAACAGCTTGGCTTGTGACGCCTCCGACAGGCAAGGCTTGCCGGCGCTGCGCAGGCGCGCCGCGTGCAGGATCAACAGGCGCGCCGCGTTCAGCCGGGTATGCATGTCGGCGAGCAGATTGGCAATGCTCTGGTGCTCAATGATCGGCTTGTCGAACTGCACCCGACCACGGGCGTAGTCCAGGGCTGCTTCAAATGCCGCGCGGGCGATGCCCAGCGCCTGGGCGGCGATGCCGATGCGTCCACCTTCAAGGTTGGACAGGGCGATGGCCAGGCCCTTGCCGCGTTGCCCCAGCAGGTTGGCTTCGGGGATGGTGCAGTTGTTCAGGGTGACTGCGCAGGTGTCGGATGCGCGAATGCCCATCTTGTGTTCGGTGCGATCTACGATGAAACCGGCGGTATCGGTTGGCACCAGAAAGGCGGAAATTCCGCGTTTGCCCAAGTCCGGGTCGGTCACGGCGAACACGATCGCCAATTTGGCGCGCTTGCCATTGCTGACGAATTGCTTGGCGCCGTTGATCACCCACTGGCCATCGCGCAGTTCCGCGCGGGTGCGCAAGTTGTGGGCTTCGGACCCGGCCTGGGGTTCGGTCAGGCAGAAGCAGCCAATGGCTTTGCCGCTGGCCAGGTCCGGCAACCAGGCCTGTTTCTGTTCTTCGGTGCCAAAGTTCAGCACGGGCCCGCAACCGACGGAATTGTGGATGCTCATCAGGGCGCCGGTGGCGCCGTCACCTGCGGAAATTTCCTCCACCGCCAGCGCATAGGCCACGTAGTCGACATAGGTGCCGCCCCATTCCTCGGGTACCACCATGCCCAGCAGGCCGAGCTCGCCCATCTTCGCCACCAGGGCGTCATCAATCCAGCCGGCCTTTTCCCAGGCCTGGGCATGAGGCGCGATTTCACCCCGGGCGAAATCCCGGGCCATGTCGCGGATCATCACTTGTTCTTCGCTCAATTCGATATCGTGCATGACTCAGCTCCCGCTCCGGTCGAAGCCTTCAAAGAAACTCTCCACATGCCCGGCGCCCAGCGCCTGCAAGGTGGGAGGGTTCCAGCGTGGCGTCTTGTCTTTGTCGATCAGCAAGGCGCGCACGCCCTCGATCAGGTCACCACGCTCGAACCACTGGCGGTCCAGGTGCAGTTCAAGGGCAAAACAGTCTTCCAGACTCAGGTGGCGACCACGGCGCAGCATTTCCAGGGTGACCCCCATGGCCAGCGGCGAGCGCGTCTCCAGCAGGTCCGCCGTCGCCAGCGCCCAGTCGTGGCTGTCAGCCACCGTGACGGCACGCAGTTGCTCAACCATACTCGGCACGTCGGGCAAGGCGAAGAAGTGATCGATGGCCGGGCGCAGCGCAATCAACGGCGCATCGGGCAGTTGCTGCACCGCGAGCCGGGCCAGTACGCCCTGCAGGTCCTTGAGCGCGGTGTCGTGCCATGCCATCTGATCAAGCTGCTCGTCCAGGATGGCGATTTTATTGCTGTCCAGGTACCAGTCGGCCAGCCCGCAGTAAAGAGCATCGGCTGCGCGAATCTGCACGCCGCTGACGCCCAGATAAATCCCCAGTTCACCGGGAATGCGCGAGAGGAAATAACTGCCGCCGACGTCCGGGAAATAACCGATGGCCACTTCCGGCATCGCCAGCCGGCTCTTCTCGGTGACCACGCGCAGATCGGCACCTTGCACCAGGCCCATGCCGCCGCCGAGGACAAAACCGTCCATCAGCGCCAGCACCGGTTTGCGGTAGTGATGGATCGTCAGGTCGAGGGCGTATTCCTCGACAAAGAAATCTTCGTGCAACGTGCCGCCGCTTTTGAAACTGTCGTACAGCGATCGAATATCGCCGCCGGCGCAGAAGGCTTTTTCGCCAGCACCGCGCAGCACTACTGCGTGGACATTGGCGTCAGTCGCCCAGGCGTCGAGCTGTTGTTGCAGCAGGCGCACCATGTCGAGGGTAATGGCATTGAGGCCGGCGGGGCGGTTGAGAGTGAGGTGACCGATGTGGTTGCGAACCTCGGCCAGCACGTCGTCTTGCGTGGCATCCATGGACTGTGTCCGCGGGGATGAAGCCTGAGCTGTCATCAGTAACTCCCTGCTTTTATTGTCTTTATTCGAGAAGCTCGCGCGCGAGCGTTACCGGATCGTAACAGTGCAAATTTGTCGTGTACAACGGGGATATCTGCAGGTCCAGTCTGCAGATATGCATGCAGGGAACGAAACCTGACTACGCGGACCGTCCCGTGAACACGTCGCCAATGCTGCGCCGCCGGGCGTGCACTTCACTGGCATGGATCAATTGCTCCAGGTCTTCGGGCGTGACGTCGTAGAAGGCCTCCAGGTCTGCCAGGGCCAGCTTCAAATCCTGCGCGGTGATGGCCTGGCTGTCGACCACGGCGGGACCGGCGGGCACTGCTACCGGGGGCTCGCCTGCACGTTTGGGATAACGGATGCGCGTCAGGTTGTTGTAGAGCAGGGCACACAACAACAGGGTGGCAGCCCCGAGCATCACGGGCCCCAGGGCTTGCCAGTCCAGGGCGATGGTCGCAGGGTCGGCCAGCACCAGGGTCAGCGCCAGGGCGCCGGCGGGCGGGTGCAGGCAACGCAGCCAGCACATCAGGATCAGCGCAACGCCCGCCGCCAGGCATGCGCTGGTCAACGTGCGACCGAGCACGTGCGCTACCAGCAGAGCCACCACTGCAGCGCTCAGGTAGCCGCCCAGGATCGCCCAGGGTTGGGCGAGGGCACCGGATGACACGGCAAACAGCAGCACGGCCGAAGCCCCCAGCGGCCCGATCAGGTGTTGGGCCACTTCGACGCCGAAAACCCGGCTGCACAGCCAGACGGTGAACATCGTACCTATGGCCATGCCAATCGCGGCGCGGCTCCATTCAGTGGGGCGAGTGTTGATGGCGGCAGGTAACCAGCGAGCAAGCATGAATTAAACGATCCGTGAAAAGCAGGCGAAAAAAAGGCTCGGCTGGAAACCCAGTAAGCCCTTGAAAGCGTTCCCACTGTTGGGGGAGGAACGCGCACAGTTTGCCTCGCTATACGGGCACTGACAAATTCATATTAATGCAGGTTCAATGCATTAATTATGAATTAAATGGCAGCGTTGCCCATTTTAAATGACAGCTGATTTGACTTTTGCAGCCCCGGCCGGCAGGGTTGGGAGCCCCACCGGGGCACGTCAGCTGATGGAGATTGTGGTTTAGCCCGCACCTGACTACCGCAAGGCAGCTCATGGCTGTTTTTTGTTCAATGACACCGATTTCACTCAAGGCCGTTTCGTTTGACTGACTTACCCGCTTCCAAGGCTAATCCGCTCACTGTCTACCTGGCGCGATTGGCACCCTCCAGCCAAATGACGATGCGTTATGTCCTGCAGGATGCCGCCGATCGCCTGGGTTTCGAAGACATGAACGTCGAGGAAATTCCCTGGCATCAATTACAGCCCGAGGATGTCGTTGCGCTGGTTGCAGCGCTGCGCGAGGACGGTTATGCGCCCAACACCTCATCGCTGTACGTCAACGCGGTACGCGGGGTCATGAACGAAGCCTGGCGCATGAGCCTGATCAGTCAGGATCACCTGTTGAAGATGCGCTCGGTGAAAGGCATTGCCGGGACACGCCTGTCGCAAGGACGCAATCTGAAGCGCACGCTGATTCACGAGCTGATGGAAGTCTGCGCCGCTGACCCGCGACCGCAAGGGCTGCGCGACGCTGCGGTGATTGCGCTGCTGTATGGCACCGGGATGCGCAAGTCGGAGTCAGTGGACCTGGATCTGGATCAGGTCGACTTCCGCGAACGCAGCCTGACCGTCACTGGCAAGGGCAACAAGCAACTGATCAAGTACGCGCCCGCCTGGGCCTTCGCCAAACTCGATGCCTGGCTGGAACTGCGTCGCTCGCAGCTCAAGGAAGGCGAGAGTGACGATGGGTTTCTGTTCAACCGCATTCGTCGCGGCAGCCATATCACCCGTGAGCGCATCACCAAGCACGCGATCTATTACATTGCCCGCCAGCGTGGCGCGCAGGTCGGCGTGAAGATCATGCCCCACGATTTTCGCCGGTCGTTCATCACCCGGGTGATCGAGGAGCACGACCTGTCTATCGCGCAGAAGCTGGCGCACCACAGCAATATCCAGACGACCGCCAACTACGATGTGCGTGACGACAACGAGCGGCGGCGGGCGGTGGATCGTTTCGATTTGTGATGCGGTTGCAGGAGCGAGCTCGCTCGCGATGGTCGTGAACGAACTCTCTGGCAGCCTGATATCCCGCTTGAACAGTGACGAACATACAGTGGGGGCAACACCCGGCGCAGTACTTGTCAGTGTTTACAGGCTGGTGGGGCAGGTGTTTTGCGGGTTTCCTGCGCCCTGACTGATCAGCGCGGCCAGACGCTTGACGTTGTTCTGCTGCGCATCAACCAGGTCATCAATCGAAGGCCCGGATGGGGTCTTCAAGGTGCTGCGGCAGGTGAGGGTGCCCTTGTCAGTGGAGCCTGCGTCGCGCAGGCGCCATTTTACGTCGATCAGCCCATATTGACCCGGAATCGAGTCGAACCGCTGCACCTCAAGGCGCACCGAGATATTGCGCCTGGGGTTGCTGTTCACCATCTGGTCGATCAACGCCGCGCCTAACTCATCCACCAGGCTGGCGCCCCACCATTGGGTTTCAAGAATCGCGATCCCGGTGTTGCCCTGACGCACGACGATCTGCGGACGATCGACCTGCGGCGGCACCGTCAGCGATTCGATCTGTATCTGCGCCGTGGACTGCGAATTCGCGTTCAACTGCGCCGGGGTCAAGGTATGGAACTGAATCGGATCACTGCGGCAGGCGGCGAGCAACGACAGCGCGGCGAGCAGGGTGATCTTCAGCGGAAAAGCCATGGGTGATGCTCCTGTGGTCATTTGCTCGGCGGCCCTTGCAGGTCGATAGGCGCGGCATTATTGGGACGTCCGCGAATCAGCGATTCGGGGTGGCGTCCCAGGTAATCCGCCAGGTCGCGCAAGGAACGCGAGGTACGGCCCAGATCGTCCAGGGTTTCGGACAGTTGCTCACGTTGCGGCGAGTCCTCGGCCAATGTCGAGTTGGCCGACTGCAAGGTCTTGCTGACGTCGGCCAGGGTGCTCTGGACGCCGGGCAACGTCTTGGCATTGAACTGGGTCAAGCCCTTGCGCAGCTCGACCAGATTGGCATCGAGGTTGTTGGCGATTCGTTCGATCGGCAGTTTGTTGATCTTGTCGACCATCGCCTCCAGTTTGCCCTGAATCTCCTCCAGGCTGCCCGGAATGGTTGGAATGCTGACGGGGCGGGCAGTCGCATCGAACGTGACCTTTGGCGCCTTGGGATAGAAGTCCAGTGCAATGTACAGCTGCCCTGTCAACAGGTTGCCACTGCGGGCCTGGGCGCGCAGGCCGTTCTCGACGAAGGAGCCCATCAGGCGCACTCCGGCGGCCTCGTCGTTGGAATCGTGATTCAACACTTTTTGAATCTTGGTATGGGCCGTGCCGAGACGTTGCGGGTAGATGACGATGCCGACATTCACCGGAAAACTGCGCTTCTGCGCATCGAAATCGAGGTTGACCGAAACGACTCTGCCGAACTCCGTACCGAGGAACTCCACCGGGGCGCCGACCTTGAGCCCTCGCAGCGCCTGATCGAAGCGCAGGCTCAGGTACTGCGCCTTGCCATTGGGCGGGGCGAGGGCGGTCTGCTGATCCGGGAAAAGCTCATAGGCATATTCTTCTGCCGCAGGTTTGTCGTCAGGGCTGTACTCAGGAGCGCGAAAGGCGATGCCGCCGACCAGTATCGAGGACAACGACTCGGTCTTGAGCGAAAAGCCATTGGCGCCGACACTCACATCAATGCCGCTGGCGTTCCAGAACCGGGTGTTTTGTGTGACATAGGCATCATTGGGCGAGTGGACGAACACGTCGATGTTCACGCCTTTGCCATCGGCGTCCAGGGCATAGGCCACCACCTGGCCGACGGGGATCTTGCGGTAGTAGACCGGCGAGCCGATGTCCAGCGAGCCCAGGTCCTGGGTGTGCAGGGTAAAGCGCTTGCCCGGTTCGCCGTAGGTGATCGGCGGCGGGTTTTCCATGCCCTGGAAGCGCTTGGCCCGGGTGTTGGCCTGGCCGATATCAGCGCCGATGTAATCGCCGGACAGCAGGGTATCGATACCCGACACGCCGCCAGCTCCTATGCGCGGGCGCACGACCCAGAATTTCGAGTCTTCACGGGTAAAGCTTTCCGCCTGCTTGGCCAGTTTTATCGTGGCATTGACACTCTTCTGGTCGTCACTGAGTTCGACTTCCGAGACATGGCCGATGACCACGTTACGGTATTTGACCTCGGTCTTGTTGGCCGTTAGGCCAGCGCCCGTCTTGAACGTGATGGTGATGGTCGGCCCTTGCTGCAGGATGCTGTGCACCACCAGGGAAATACCTACCAGTACCGCAACAATGGGCACGATCCACACCAGGGAAACACTGAACCTGCGGGTCTTGATCGGTGCCTGGCCGGGGGCTGGGGCCCGTCAGTGGCTTGCGACTTCATCCATGACCTCCTCGTTATGCGGCTTTTCCCGCGAATCATTCCAGATCAGGCGTGGGTCGAAACTCATCGCCGCCAGCATGGTGAACACCACCACCAGGCCAAAAAACAGAATACCCGGCCTTGGCTCGATATCGGCCAGGGCCTGAAACTTCACCAGGGCGGCGACCAGCGCCACGACGATGACGTCGAGCATCGACCAGTAGCCGATCACCTCGACGAAGCGATACATTTTCGAGCGCTCCCTGCGTGCCCACAGGCTGTTGCGCTGCACGGTCACCAGCAGCAGCGTCAGGGCCACGAACTTGATGCCCGGCACCGCGATGCTGGCGATGAAGATGATCAGGGCGATGTCCCAGGCACCGGCTTCCCAGAACTCCAGCACGCCACTCATGATCGTGCTGTCGGCGCCATTGCCGACCATCTTTGTGTTCATGACCGGCAACAGGTTGGCGGGAATGTAGAACACCAGCGAGGTCAGCAGGTAAGCCCAGGTCCGGGTGATCGAGTTGGTCTTGCGTCGGTGCAAGGGCGCGTCACAGCGTTCGCACTCATGGGGTTCATGCGTCATGTCGCAGGCCAGTCCGCAACTGTGGCACAGGCACAGATTGAGTTCGCTGGCAGTCGGTGGTCGCTTCATAGAATGTCCCAGAGGTCACGGATGTCGCGACCGGCAATGCGGATCATCATCAAGCTCAGCACGGCCAATGCGAACAGGCCGATGCCGGGCAACACGTCGAGCAGGCCGGCGAGTTTGAACACCGCCACCATCGCCCCCAGCAGACACACTTCGAGCATGCTCCACGGCCGCAGGGTTTCCAGCCAGCGCATGCACAGTTTGAAGCCCGGTGCGCGTTGCGAGCGGAGGGCGAAACTCAGTACCCAGACCAGCAACACCAGTTGAAAGATCGGGGCGATGATCATGGCGATCGCTGCGACCATGGCGATGAAGGTGATGGGTCCCTGGCTCAGGGCCAGTACCGAATCCCAGAGCGTGGCACTGTTTTTCAAGCCCTTGAGGCTGATGCTCATTACCGGGTAGAAGTTGGTGAAGATCCACACCACCAGCGCCGTGAGGCTCAACGCCAGGCGCTGCTCTATGGTCAAGCCGTTATAGCGCTGGAGCACCCCGCCACAACGTGAGCACAGGGTTTTCTGATGTTTGGCGAGCGTCGCTTTTTGAAACACGCAATCGCAATGCTCGCAGATGATCAGCTGGTCGTTCGAGGCCATGGGTCGCGCTCAATAAGAGGCTTTAAAGGCAGAGCACCTCCTCAATATAGAGGCGAGTGGCGAATCAGCAAATCGAAATTGAATCAAAGCCATGAGAAGACAGAAGGCATGAACCCTGTAGGAGCTGCCGAAGGCTGCGATCTTTGCCTTTATTTAGGGTCAAGGTCAAAAGATCGCAGCCTTCGGCAGCTCCTACGGGGAGGGGGCGGATGCATGCAGTCAAGATCAAAGATCGCAGCCTGCGGCAGCTCCTACGAGGGCGGATTTAGCCCAGGATCTCGCGCACCCGATACCATAACATCCCCAGTGCCAGCAGCGGCGAGCGCAGCATCGGGCCGCCGGGGAAGGTCATGTGCGGCACGGCGCTGAAAACATCGAAGCCCTGGCTGTGTCCGGCATGTATCGCTTCACCCAGCAGCCTGGCGCACCAGTGGGTCACGTTCAGCCCATGCCCGGAGTATCCCTGGGCATAGTAGACATTCGGGTGCTGGCCCAAGCGACCGACCTGGGGGAAGCGATTGGCGCTGATGCCGATCTTGCCGCCCCATTGGTAGTCGATGCGCACATCCGCCAGTTGCGGGAACACCTTGAGCATCTGCGGGCGCATATAGGCGCCAATGTCCGTCGGATCGCGGCCTGAGTAATGACAGGCACCGCCAAACAGCAGGCGTCGGTCTGCCGAAAGCCGGTAATAATCCAGCCCGACCTTTTGATCGCACAACGCCAGGTTGTGGGGGATCAAGGCACTGGCGGCATCCGCCGTCAGCGGCTCGGTCGCAATGATGTAGCTGCCGGCGGGCAACACCTTGCCACTGAGTTTGGGTTCGAGTTCATCCAGGTGCGCGTTGCACGCCAGCACCAGCCTGCCAGCGCGCACCGTGCCACCCGCGCAACGCACCTGCACGGTATCGCCATGGATCAACTCCAGCACCGGGCTCTGCTCGAAGATCTGCACGCCGAGGGACGCAGCCAGGCGCGCTTCGCCAAGGATCAGGTTGAGCGGATGCAGGTGCCCCGAGCCCATGTCCACCAGGCCGCCGGCATACACGCCGGAGTCCACCACTTCCTCGCGGATCTGCTGCGGCCCCACCAGGCGGGTTTCATGGGCGTATCCACTGGTCTGCAGTTGCTGCTGCTCGGCCTTGAATGCGGCGAACTGCGCCTGGGTGTTGGCCAGTTCGCAAAAGCCCCAGCGCAAGTCGCAATCAATGGCGTGCTCGCGAATGCGCTGGCCCACCAGTTCGACCGATTCCGTGGCGGCGCGCTCCAGATAACGCACGCCATCCGCTCCGATGTACCGGCCAAACCCGCTGACGTCATGGCCGATCCCCCGAATCAACTGCCCGCCATTGCGCCCACTGGCGCCCCAGCCAATCCGCCGGGCTTCGAGCAGAATCACCGAAAGCCCACGCTGCGCCAGCTCTATCGCGGTATTGACCCCGGTAAAACCGCCGCCGATCACACACACGTCAGCGACCCGATCAGTCGCCAGGCTCGGGTAGGCCGTCAGGTCACGGGCCGTGGCGGCGTAGTAAGAGTGCGCATGTTCCTGGGTGTACTGGTTCATTTGTTGGACTTCACTTTGCTCCAGGACCGGGTCATCAGACGCATGATCGCTTGAGGCGGGGTGGTGGAAATGTAGAGCTTGTCGAGAACTGCTTGAGGTGGGTACACCTCAGGATTGTTGACCAGCGCCTGATCCATGTACTGCTTGGCGGCCGGGTTAGGGTTGGCGTAACCGACCGACGCACTGACCTTGGCGATTACCTGTGGATCGAGCAGGTAATTGATGAAGGCGTGGGCTTCTTTGGTGTTGCTGGCGTCGGCCGGGATGGCCAACAGGTCAAACCACAGGTTGGCGCCTTCTTTCGGAATGGCGTAGGCGATGTTCACGCCGTTCTTGGCTTCCTTGGCGCGGTTGGCGGCCTGGAACACGTCGCCGGAATACCCGAAGGCCACGCAGATGTCGCCGTTGGCGAGGTCCGACACGTATTTCGAGGAATGGAAATAGGTGATGTACGGGCGAATGCTCAGCAGCTTGGCTTCAGCCTTTTTATAGTCTTCCGGGTTTTCGCTGCGCGGGTCCATGCCCATGTAGTTGAGCACGGCGGGAAACACTTCGTCGGCGGAGTCCATCATCGACACGCCGCACTGGGTGAGCTTTTTCAGATTCTCAGGCTCGAACAACACGGCCCAGGAATCGATGTGATCAATGCCCAGCACTTGCTTGACCTTGTCGACGTTGTAGCCGATGCCGTTAGTGCCCCACAGGTACGGTACCGAGTGCGCGTTGCCCGGATCGTTTTTCTCCAGAAGTTCGAGCAGCTTCGGATCGAGGTTCTTGAAGTTCGGCAGTTGCTCGCGATCCAGTTTGAGGAACGCACCGGCTTTCACCTGACGGGCGAGAAAGTGGTTGGACGGCACGACCACGTCATAACCGGTGCGGCCGGCGAGGAGTTTGCCTTCCAGGGTTTCGTTGGAGTCGAAAACGTCGTAGATCACCTTGATCCCGGTTTTGGCCTGGAAGTCGGCGAGGGTGGTTTCGCCGATGTAGTCGGTCCAGTTGTAGACACTCACGGTTGGCTGGGCCTGAGCCACTGCGCTGAACAGCAAGGCCAGCGTTGCCGGGACCACGGATTTCAATAGACGCATTCGACACCTCTTGGAGTTATTGGATTTTTCAGGTGTTTCTGTCGTGTTCTCGCTGCCTCATCGCGAGCAGGCTCACTCCCACAATTGACCGCATTCCATAGTGGGAACGAATGGCATGCACTCCCCTGTGGGAGCGAGCCTGCTCGCGATGGGCCCTTCGCAGACGCCTGATACCTAAACGCTGAACAACAGAAATTCACGCTCCCACGAGCTGATCACGCGCTTGAAGTTTTCATGCTCGGCGCGTTTCACCGCGACGTAGCCACGCACAAACTTGTCGCCCAGGTATTGCGCGACGGTTTCGCACTCTTCCATTTGCGTCAGTGCTTCTTCGATGGTGATTGGCAAGCGCAGGTTGCGGCGTTCGTAGGCACGGCCCTCGACCCCGGCACTCGGCTCGATCTTTTCGACCATGCCGATGTAGCCGCAGAGCAGGCTCGCAGCGATGGCCAGGTACGGGTTGGCATCGGCGCCCGGCAAGCGGTTCTCGACACGCATGGCTTCCGGGCTCGAGGTCGGCACACGCAGGCCGACGGTGCGGTTCTCTTCGCCCCATTCGACGTTGACCGGCGCTGAGGTGTCCGGCAGGAAGCGGCGGAACGAGTTGACGTTGGGTGCGAACATCGGCAGCACTTTCGGGATGTACTTCTGCAGGCCGCCAATGTAGTGCAGGAACAGCTCGCTCATCTTGCCGTCGGCGTCGACGAAAATCGGCTGGCCGGTGCTGATGTCCACCACGCTCTGGTGAATGTGCATGGCGCTGCCGGGCTCATCGCCGATGGGCTTGGCCATGAAGGTTGCCGCCACGTTGTGCTTGAGCGCCGCTTCGCGCAGCGTGCGCTTGAATACGGTGATCTGGTCGGCCAGGTCCAGCGCGTCGCCGTGACGGAAGTTGATCTCCATCTGCGCCGGGCCGTCTTCGTGGATCAGTGTGTCCAGGTCCAGGCCTTGCAGTTCACACCAGTCGTAGACGTCTTCGAACAGCGGATCGAATTCGTTGGCGGCGTCGATGGAGAACGACTGTCGGCCACTTTCGGCGCGGCCCGAACGGCCCAGTGGTGCCTTGAGCGGCAAGTCCGGGTCTTCGCAGCGCTGGGTCAGGTAGAACTCCATTTCCGGCGCAACAATCGGCCTCCAGCCTTTGTCGGTGTACAGCTGCAAGACTTTCTTCAGCACGTTGCGCGGCGACAGTTCGATCGGGTTGCCGAACTTGTCAAAGGTGTCGTGGATGACGATGGCGGTCGGCTCGATGGCCCATGGAATCACGTAGACCGCGTCAGCCACTGGCTTGCAGACCATGTCGATGTCGGCCGGGTCGAGCAGGTCGTAGTAGATGTCGTCGTCGACAAAATCCCCGGTTACCGTTTGCAGCAGCACACTTTCCGGCAGGCGCATGCCTCGCTCATGCAGGAACTTGTTGGTCGGTGCGATCTTGCCGCGGGCAATGCCGGTCAGGTCGCTGACCACACATTCAACTTCGGTAATCTTGTGATCTTTCAGCCACGTGAACAGCTGATCGAAAGGGGCATTCATAAAGACCTCGTTATTGGTTTTATAGACGCCGGGGAGGGCGGGTTTCATCTTCCGCCCCTTCCCCTGTGGCGCGTTGACGACTATCTTGGGCGAGCCTTGCAGTTCCATCTATCCACTTTAAGCAGCACCAAAGCGCACCAAAAGAGTGCGCAAGGTCACCCCATGACAACGTGCAATCCGCTCCAGGTTCAAGCATTCAACACCGCCGATGTGGCCGAGCAGGTCCGTGCCACACCGGGCTGGGTCCAGCATTACCAACAGATGTCGCCAGGCCATTTCGCCGGGCAGATCCGCTATCTGGATTTGCAGGGTGTCGAGGTTTATGAAGAGCAGATGAACACTCGGGTCGAGCAGAATTTCAGTGCGCCGTCCGGTGCGCTGGCGTTCTGTTTTGATCGCAGCGATAACGCGCTGTACCTGCTCAATGAAGAGAGCCGCAACATCTGGATCACCCCGGAGAACTACCAGGAAATCGCCGTGGTCTTCGGCCCGGACTTCGTGCGACGCCATGGCCTGGACGTTGCCAGGCTCGAGGGGCTGTTCCTGGCGCCGTTGAATTCAGGGCAGAACGCCTTGTTCAGTCGCTGGCTCAGCAGCACCTTGACCCAGCTGACACAGACAATCGATCCACCCAGCAGGGAAGCCCTGACCCAACAGTTGCTCGAGGACTGCCTCTATCTGCTCGACAATGCCAGCGTGTGCTTGGATCACGGTGGCCTGCAGCGCCGCACCGAGGAACGGGCGGTGATGAAGCGCATTGGTGAGTGGGCAGCGGACTCGCCTGAGGAAACCCTCAACCTGCTGCAACTTGCCCAGGTTGCCGGGGTGTCGTTGCGCCAGGTCCAGCACGCGTTCAAGGCCTACACCGGCATGACGCCCACCCACTGGCTGCGCTTGCGCCGACTGAACAGTGCGCACCGCGAACTGCTCGGGCGCAGCCCCATGGACACCACCGTGGCCGAGGTCGCGATGAAGTGGTCGTTCTGGCATCTGGGGCGGTTTTCCAGCAGCTACCGTGCGTTGTTCAAGGAATTGCCGAGCGAGACGCTCAAGCGAAGTGGCCGTAACCACCGCGTAACTGGATGATCCTGTGTCTGCCAACGCCTGTGGCGAGGGCGCTCGCTCCCGCTATTTTTCGCAGGCGTATCTTTAGCCCGATCAGACTGTCGGCGCAGGTGTGGCCAACGCGATTCCCGCCGCGCCTAACCGCTTCAGTATCTCGAACAACAGATCACTCTTGGTAGCGCCGACGATCCTCGGGCTGCTAACGTAGCCCGTCACCGTCAGCGTGATGCCCTCGGGGCTGAGCTTGCTGAAGCGCACCATCGGCGCAGGCTTGTCGAGAATGGTTTCGTGCTCGCAGTAGGTGTCGTACAGCAGGTTCTTGACTTGCTCGGGGTCAATGTCCAGCGGAAAGGTCAGCTCCAGGCTGGCCACCCCCTGCGCGCTGCCGCCCAGGGTCACATTGCGCAGGTTCTGCGAGATCAGTTGCGAGTTCGGCACGATCACGATCGAGCGGTCGCTGAGCTGGATTTCCGTGGCGCGCACGTTGATCCGGCGGATGTCGCCCTCGACGCCGCTGATGCTGATCAAGTCGCCGACCTTCACTGGTCGCTCAGTCAGCAGAATCAGGCCCGAGACGAAGTTCTTGACGATCTCCTGCAAACCAAAACCGATCCCCACTGACAGCGCACTGACGATCCACGCCAGGTTGGTCCACTGGATACCCAGGGACGACAGCGTCAGCAGAATCACCAGCGCGTAGCCGATGTTGGCAAATAGCGTGCTGAGCGACGCGCACATGCCCGGATCCATATTGGTCTTGGGCAGGAACTCGTTATCCAGCCAGCGGCGCAGCGAGCGGATCAGGTAGATGCCGATCAGCAGCGCCAGCACCGCGTTGAGCAAATGAGCCGGAACCACATTGAGTTTGCGCAAGCCGTCGCCACCGAGGATGGCCACCACTTGGCTGAACAATTGCCCCAGCGTGACGCCGACGCCACCGACGAACATGGAAATGATCGCCAGTAACAGCAACGCGGCGCGGCCCACACCGGACAGCACGATGGAAATCTGCTCGAGGCGAGTGTCACCGATGCCGAGCAATTGTTTGAGCGCCTTGCCGCTCGGGCTCTTGGCGGAGAACAGGTATTCACAGCTGTCCTTGAGCAGCTGGATGAGCAGGTAGAAACCGCAGAGGATGAGGAAGCCCCAGACCAGCTCATAGGTGATGAAGCGTGCCAGGGATACGTAACCGATCAGCAGGGCGAA
>NZ_JAEKEG010000044.1 GCF_016651255.1 Pseudomonas sp. TH10 | reverse complement strand
GCCACGCCTGCCCCCGCTGCCAAGCAGGGCAAAACCAGGAACACCGCCATTCTGGAGGGCAAACATGCCACGTCAAGTCATAGTCAACGCTGATGATTTCGGGCTCAGCCCAAACGAAAACGCCGTGATTTTCGGTGCATTCCAGGCGGGCGTGATCAGCTCCGCCACGGCCATGGCCAACATGCCGGCCTTCGAAGCCGCATGCGTCATGGCCCGGCATCCGCTGCTGACCGGGCGCATCGGCCTGCACTTCAACCTCACCTACGGCCAGCCGTTGAGCCTGGGCATTCTTTCGCGCCCACACTTCTGCGACAACGCCGGGGTATTCGACCTCAACCTGCCCCGCCATCGCCTCTGGCTCAGCCGCGAAGATCGCCAAGCGGTTCTGGAGGAGCTTGAAGCGCAATGGCAACGCTGCCTGGACAACGACGTGCGACCCAGCCATCTGGATTCCCATCAACACGTGCACCAACATCTGGCCGATCGGCGAAATCGTCGCGCGCTTTCGCCGCCCGCCAGGGCGTGCCGGTGCGTCTGGCGCGCAACCTGGGGGAAAACCTCAACCTGCCCAAGCGCGTATTCAAGCGCTTGCTCAACGCCCGTCTCCAGCAATTGGCCGGCGCTACTGCCGATTATGTGTGCACGCCTGTGGACCTGCGTAACGCAGCCATGCCGACCAACGGAGTATTGGAAATCGTCGCCCACCCGAACCAGATCGGCGCGGATTTCGGCGACGCTTACCTGAATCCCGAGGAGTCGCTCACGCGGTTGCTGGAGCAGCGGATGCGAGGTGTGCCGCGGGTGTCCTATGGGGCGGTGACCAGCGTCGGGCTACCGGGCGGGGCGGTGGTCGTGAAACCGTAAGGCAGCGCATTTTGCAGGCGCTCGTTTGCCGGCGATGGCGATCTCAGGGGCGTCGCTACCGGCAAGCCAGGCTCCCACAGGTCAGGTAATTCTTATAGGCTTGGCAGATTCCCGGAATAAAAAGAGGAACCTCCCATGCTCGACACTTCCTGCAAGACTGCGCCGCGCCAGAAGGCGTCTGCTATGGCTGTGGCGGCAAGAATCCCCATGGTTTGCATATCAAGAGCTTCTGGCACGAAGACGGCATCCATGTCATGGCCGAGCACCTGCCCGATGCCCGTTACTGCGGTTGGCCCGACCTGGTGTACGGCGGACTGATCGCCATGCTGGTGGACTGCCATTCGAACTGGACCGCCATGGCCTATCACTACCGCGCCGAAACCCGCACAGCCGATAGCCTGCCGCGCATCGACTGCGTCACCGGCAACCTGGGCATCAAATTCATCAAGCCGACGCCCATGGGTGTGCCGCTGACCCTGCGGGCCAAAGTCGAAGGTGACGTTGGCCGCAAGACCCGGGTGATCTGCGAGGTGTATGCCGATGGCGTGCTGACAGCGGTGGGCGATTCGGTGTTCGTGCGGGTCGATACCGGACAGCTGGCCGCCGCTGCGCATGGCCGCGAGGGTTGAGGCTTCGGTACTTTTTTGCCGGCGGCGCGCCCACTCTGGTGCAAAATAGGCACTCGACCGATAAGCTCAGGCCCTGTCGCGAATGCAGTGCAACGAGAGTCATATGAATATCCAAGTTGAGAAGTGTGATGCCCCCGGACCCAGCGTATTGGTTCACCCCAGCACATCATTCAAACAATGTCGGGGGTAACCGCATGATCGAAGTCACCGAAGTTTCCATTGCCCAACTGCGCGCCGCACTTGAATCCGGCCAGACCACCTCGGTGGAACTGGTGCAGGCCTATCTCGCTCGCATCGATGCCTACGACGGCGCCGACACGCCGACCGCACTGAACGCGGTGGTCGTGCGCAATCCGCAAGCGCTGAACGAAGCGCAAGCCTCTGACGCGCGCCGCGCCAAAGGCGAAACCTTGAGCCCGCTCGACGGCATCCCTTACACCGCCAAAGACAGTTATCTGGTCAAGGGCTTGACCGCTGCATCCGGCAGCCCGGCCTTCGTTGATCTGGTCGCCTATCGCGACGCCTTCACCATCGAACGCCTGCGCGGCGCCGGGGCGATTTGCCTGGGCAAGACCAACATGCCGCCGATGGCCAATGGCGGTATGCAGCGCGGTGTCTACGGCCGCGCCGAGAGCCCGTACAACGCCGACTACCTCACTGCGCCTTTCGCTTCCGGCTCGTCGAACGGTGCCGGTACCGCCACTGCCGCCAGTTTCGCCGCGTTCGGTCTGGCTGAAGAAACCTGGTCAAGCGGCCGTGGCCCGGCGTCGAACAATGGTTTGTGCGCCTACACCCCTTCGCGCGGCGTGATTTCGGTACGTGGCAACTGGCCGTTGACGCCGACCATGGACGTCGTCGTGCCTTACGCACGCACCATGGCCGACCTGCTGGAAGTGCTCGACATCGTCGTTGCCGAAGACCCGGACACCCGTGGTGACCTCTGGCGCCTGCAACCGTGGGTACCGATCCCGAGCGTCAGCTCCGTGCGCCCCGCCGCTTACGCTGATCTGGCCGCTGACGCCAAAGCGCTGGCCGGCAAGCGTTTCGCCGTCCCGCGCATGTTCATCAATGCCGACCCTGAAGCCGGCACCAGCGAAGCCCCGGGCATCGGTGGCCCGACCGGCCAGCGCATCAATACCCGTGCGTCGGTGATTGAGTTGTGGAAGCAGGCGCGTCAGGCCCTTGAAGCGGCCGGTGCCGAAGTCATCGAAACCGACTTCCCGTTGGTCTCCAACTGCGAAGGCGATCGTCCCGGCGCGCCGACTGTATTCACCCGTGGTCTGGTCTCGAAAGAGTTCCTTCACCATGAGTTATGGGACCTGACCGCATGGGCGTTCGACGATTTCCTGCAAGCCAACGGCGACCCGAAACTCAATCGTTTGGTCGACGTCGACGGGCCGAAAATCTTCCCCCACGAACCGGGTACGCTGCCTAACCGTGAGGGTGATCTGGTGGCGGGCATGGATGAATACGTGCGCATGGCCGAGCGCGGCATCACGCCGTGGAATGAAATTTCCACAGTGCCCGACGGCCTGCGCGGCCTCGAACAGACCCGGCGCATCGATCTCGAAGATTGGATGGACACGCTCGGCCTCGACGCTGTGCTGTTCCCGACGGTCGCTGACGTCGGCCCGGCGGACGCCGATGTAAACCCTGAGTCGGCCGACATCGCCTGGAGCAACGGCATCTGGGTGGCCAACGGCAACCTCGCGATCCGCCACCTCGGCGTACCGACCGTTACCGTGCCGATGGGCGTGATGGCCGACATTGGCATGCCGGTGGGCCTGACCTTTGCCGGTCGTGCCTATGACGATTCATCGTTGCTGCGCCTAGCCAGTGCGTTCGAGTCCACCGGGTCCAAGCGCCTGATCCCGCCGCGTACGCCTGCGTTGTAGGGAAAATGCCTGTGGGAATTGGGGCGACATGTTGGTGGCTGGTGTGCGCTGGGTGTTAAAAGATCGCAGCCTCGTTTCACTCGACAGCTCCTACGGGGTGGGGAGCGAGATTGGGGCGGCGGGGAGTGCTCGGCGTTGCTCGAGCAGATTGACCATCAGGCATGCGTACAGCGTCACGGCGATAAACAATCCCATGCGTATGGCAAAGGCAGTGTAGACGTCCTTGCCCGCTGCGCTGTCCTGCACCGACTGGCCCAACAGGATGATCATCGTGATCAGGCTGTTGAGCCAGAACCCCGGGCTTAAACCCGTTGGGCTGAGCCGGTAGAGCTTGCGCGCCAGCACCAGGCCGAACAGCAGCATCCACAGGAAAAACATCCACAGGTGCACAAACAGGCTCAGTGCACACCACAACAGGATCGCCAGCAAACCGCCCAGCAGGGTCGAGCCGACCAGCTCCCGACCGACGTTGTGAGTGTGGCTGGTCGAGCTTTGCTGACCCAGGCTGACCGCCTTGAGAATGATCGGCAGGTAACTGGCCGGGTCGATCAATGCCAGCAGGAAGGTCGGCAGGACGATCAGGGTGGCTCGCAGCGCCACCCGTGCGGTCTCGGCAGGCGGCAAGCCTGGGGGATTGGGCGATGGCGGAGCATCCGCCGGTTCGGCAAACAGCCAGTGACTGCATGCCACGGCCAGCACTGCGAGCAGCAGGCCCTTGACCAGTGCCTCGATGACCGTCGCCGCCAGGCCGAAATCGGCAACCCCGGCTGACGAAATCATGGTCAGGCCGATGACCAGGAACGTGACGATAAGCGCATTGCCACCGCGCAGGCCGAAGCGCAATACCAGGAACAGACAGAGGCCAATCAACAACACGCCGCTGAGCGGGTAGTACCGCAGGACCGGAATCAACAACAGACCGATGCCGGTCGTCAGCAGCGCCGCCAGCGCCAGGACCAGTGCTGCCTTGAATGGCAGGGGCCGATTCAGCGTCGCCAGCAACAACACCGCCAGCACCGGCGCCACGAAAGGAATCGGCAAGCCCAGGCCGAAACTCGCCGCCAGGCACAGCGCAGAGCCCGTGGCCAGGCGCAACGCGCGCCGGGCCCTGATCGTGGTTTCAGTAGACATACGACAGCCAGCTCATGAAGCCCAAAAACAAGCGACCGAGTGGGTTCAGCGGATTGCCCTCGCGGGGAAAAGCCATGACTTCAGCCTGCCCGCCGGCGCGGATCCCGCGACTGTCGCGCAAGTGCTCCTTGGCTTCGGAGGAGAACTCGATAATCACCGGGAAGCGCTGCGCCGGGCGCAACCAGTCGCGGCTGTTCTGCACACTGGGCAGGGTTCCGGGCGCGGGCGCCTGACCGACGCTGACCCCGTAACCCACGCTGCGCACGCGCCCCTCGAACACCTCCCCCGGCAGCGCATCCAACACGATCGCCACCGGCGTATCGATTTGGACCAAGCCCAGATTATTCTCGGTCATGTCGGCACTGACCCACACATCGTGGATCGCAATCAGGGTCATCACCGGACCTCCGGCAGCGGCAAACTGGCCGGCATCGGTGCGCAGGTCCGTGATCAACCCGGAGGATCGCGCGCGCACCCGGGTATTGGCCAGATCCAGTTCGGCTTTTGATAACGCCGTGGCGGCACTGCGCAGGGTCGCGTTGTCCTCCTCGCTGCCGCCCTCCTGTTCCCGTGCCCGCTGGACTTCGGCGCGGGCTGCGGCGACCTGGCTCAGGGCCTGTTCGCGATTGGCCCGGGAGACTTCCAGCAAGCGCACCGAGATGGTCCCCGGATCGTCCCGATACAAGCCTTCAAGGCGCTGATTGTCCTGGCGCGCCTTGAGTTCGTTGGCCTGGGCCGCCCTCAGGTTGGCCTGCGCGGCAGCAATGCCGGCAGTGCCGGCACCGATCTGGCGCCGGGTCGACTCAAGATCGGCTCGCGCCCGATCCACGGCAATCTGGTACGGCTGGGGATCGACCTCGAACAGCACCTCGCCGGCCTTCACATCCTGATTGTTCCGCACATTGACCCGAATCACCCGCCCTGCCACTTCCGCCGCCACCGGAATTACGAAGGCCCCTACCCGCGCCTGCTGCGTATACGGCGTGAAGCGATCCGCCAGCAGGTACCAGGCCAGGCTCAGGACAATCAACACCAACACCCACTTGAGGCCCTTGCGGCTCGGATCTGGAGCGGGTGCAGGTGCTGGCGCCGGCGGTGTTTCAGACGAGGGCGGGACAGTGTCGCTCATGGTGTTTTGACCTCGTCGGGCTGGGGAAAGGCAGGCTGGGCAACTGCAGGCTCGTCCAGCAGATCGCCCCAGTCGGTGCGCGCTTGCATCTGCCGGCGAGTGGCGGGATCGACCATTGGCTGGGCGCTGGACCAGCCGCCACCCAAGGCTTTGTACAGGGCAATGACATTGCTCACGGCATTGCTGCGGGCCACCAGGTAGTTGTCCTGTTGCTCCAGCAGCGCCCGCTGCGCATCCAGCACTCGCTGGAAGTCCGAGTAACCTTCGCGGTACTGCGCGCTGGCCAGCACCAGCGAGCGCTTGGCGGCCACTTCAGCCTCGCCCAGGATGCGCTCGCGCTCAAGGGATTTGATCAAGCCGCCAGCGGCATCATCGGCTTCCCGTGCCGCCTGGCGAACCTTGTCGCGATAGACTTCGATCAACTGCTGCAACCGCGCATCCTGCACTCGCACGTTGTTGCTGATCTGGCCATGGTCGAACAGATTCCAGCGCAGGCTCGGCCCCCTATCAGGTCCAGGCTGCGCGGGGTGCCATCCAGTGAATCAGCGGACCAGACGATGCTGCCAAGCAAGGTCAACGAGGGATAAAAATCGCTTTCGGCCACGCCGATCAGCGCCGACTGCGCAGCGACATTGAGCTCGGCAGCTCGCACGTCGGGGCGACGCAGCAGCAGGCTGGCGGGCACATCCTGCAGCACCGCCCGATCCACCAGCGGAATCAGCCCGTCACTCGCCGCCAACTGCGGAACGCCGCCGGGTGGCTGGCCGATCAGTAAGGCCAGGGCATTGCGGGTGCGTTGCAGCTGGTCCTCAAGACTGGGGATGGTGCTCAGGGTGCCCAGGTATTGAGTCCGGGCCTGCTGCAGATCCAGCTCGGCGTTCTGCCCGCTGTTGAACAGCTTCTCGGTGATCTCGAAATTACGCTGTTGCTGCCGGGCATTCTGCTTTGCCACCTGCAACCGCGCCTCGGTGGTGCGCAAGGCAAAATAGGTGTCCGCCACTTGCGCGTGCAGCAGCACCAGCACGTCTTCGTAGTTGGCACGCGCGGCGAAATAGCTGGCGTCGGCCGACTCGATGGCACGGCTGAAGCGCCCCCAGAAATCCAGCTCCCAGCCCACATCGAAACCCACGCTGTGCTGCCAGAAGTGGCTGTCCTGCGGATTGCTGCCGCCGGATTGCCGGCGGTTGAAGTACAGGCTGTCGGCACTGGCTTGCTGCAGCTGCGGGTAACGCCCGCTTTCGGCAATCCCCAGCCGCGCCCGGGCTTCCATGACCCGCAGCCCGGCGACTTTCAGGTCTGCGTTACCCGCGTCCGCAGCGGCAATCAGGCGATCCAGCAACGGGTCGTTGAACACCTGCCACCACTCACGCAGGTCCGGACTCTGTTCGCGCCGGCTGGCCTGTTCCAGGGCCGGGCTGCGCCATTGCCGGCTCCATGCTTCGCCCGGCGCCTGGAAATCCGGCCCCAGACGCACACAGCCGCAAAGGCCGAGCACCCCAAGGATCAGCAGTTGGCGCGGGCGACTGAGCAGGGCTGCGCTAGAGGGCATGGATGTCTTCCGATGCGACGGTCAGTCAAGCATAGCCACAGAATAACGAGACCAACGCAGTTCCTCCGGGCAGCGTCCCGACGCTACTTCACCAGGCGCTTTTCCTTGGACGGCCGGTAGCCGAAGTAGGCGCTGTAGCACTTGCTGAAATGGCTTGGCGAGACGAACCCGCAGGCCACCAGAACTTCGACCTGAGACAACTCGGTGTGCTGCAGCAGCCGGCGCGCCTCGGTAATGCGCAGCTCCAGGTAATAGCGTTGCGGCGTGGTGCCCAGCTGTTCCTTGAACAGGCGTTCGAGGTTGTCGCCGCGAACGACCGGCGTAGACCGCCAGTTGCTCCAGTTCCAGCGGCTCTTCAAGATTGGTGTCCATGAGCTTGACCACCTCGCGCAACGGCGCGCTGACGCAGATGTTCTCCGCCGGCTTGATTCGCCGGTAACGCGATTCCTCAAAGGCCAGGATGTCTTCGACACCCTCGACCAGGGCTTTATCGTAGAGACTCTTGATCCAGTCCAGGGCCATGTGAAAGGCGCCCGAAGGACTGGACGCCGTGAGCCGGTCGCGATCAATGACGTAGGGTTCACTACTGACCTGGGTCGCGCGGGAGATTTCCGCGAGCGCCGGGCGGTGTTCCGGATGAATGGCGCAGCGATAGCCCTCGAGCAGGCCCGCCTTGCCGAGGAACCAGGCGCCGTTCCACAAGCCGGCGAGCATCACGCCCTGCTCCGCTGCGGCCTTGAGCTGAGAGATAAACGCTTCGTTGGCCTTGAGTTCGGTTCGATAACCACCACACACCACCAGCAGATCCAGCCCCTTGATCGCTGAACCGTCGAGACGCGCATCCGGGCGAATGACCAGCCCCAGATCGCTGACTACTTCGCCTTCGCTCAAGCCGAAGGTGCGCGTGGTGAACACTCCTGGACGCAACAGATTGGCGGTCACGAGCGTATCCAGCACCTGCGTGAAGGCCGGCAGCGAAAAATGCTCAAGCAGCAGGAACCCGCAGCGCACCACTTGAGGTGTCGCGCTGGCGTTGTCATTCAGGTAACGAAGGTTCTTGCCCTTTAACCCTTCACTGAACTGGCGTCTTTCGATCAATGGTCGACCTGCTTTGCGACGAAAACCAATACGTTATGGGGCGCATGGAGAAAGCGCAATGGCGGCACCTGGAAAGATATTGAAGCCGCTGACCCTCGCTGCCCGGTGCTACGCTGTGAATGCCTGAAAGAAATAGCGCGCCCTTTTGCATCCGCTCGAGAATCCACCCATGAAGCCGATCCTGATAAGCGGTATCACCCTGGCAATGGTCGGCACGCTGACGTACTCACTGCTGCAGTGGCGCGATGTGCAAAACCACACCCAGGAATTACGCTGCGGGGAAGCCAGGGAGGCATTGAAAGGAGTCGAAGTGCGGGCTCGGGCGTTGGCGGCAGGTTTGACGGTGGATGCTTATGCCAAGGCCGAGGAAGAGGACGTGGCGAAACTCGTCGGCGCCCTGGATGCCGCCAGGAACGATGTCGAGATTGACTCGGTGATGGAATCCCACGCCACGGCGATCGGTGCCGAGGACGCCGCCATTGATGCCGAAGTCGACAGTCGGGGCAACCAGGCCTTCCTGGAGCAAACCTTGCGCAAGCAGCGAATACCGGTGGACGTCAAACAGGAACTGGAACGTGCCGCCAAGGCAGTCAGGCTGATCTGCAGCTGAGCGGCTGGAAAAGGAGTCTCCAGAACCTTATAAAGTGCATTTTTTTCCTGAAAATAAGCGCTTAACGCCGCCGGGAAATTGCTTTGAATTTTTTCTGACACCACCACTCCTTTGTCTATGAGCATAAGGAGGGTCCTCATGAACAGCACCGGTCTCTACATCATTGAATACCTGCTCCACGGGGAGCCGAGGTCGTTCATCATCCGTGCAAAAGTGATGAGCAATCGCGATGCCTGGCATTGGGCAAGTTGTGATGCCGGCATAGCGCCCATCCCCAAACCCGGAAGGCCGCCGCTCAAAGTGGTATCCAGGCCCCAGGCGGAAAAATACGGCGTTGTCGAAGTGCGCTGGCGCGAGTCGGCCAAGCTCGACTGGACCGAGGCGACGCCGTCCTGAATAACCGGGGGCCGGCGGTCAGCGGGTATGAAAAATCCCGAACTCGACCTGCACCCTTGCATCCAATGTGAAAGCCGATGGAGGTATGCGACATGAACGACAATGATGACCGCAGCAACGATGGCGAATCACCCGTGACATCCAACGCACCACCCAGGGACTCGTCCGGCAAGCCGGTGAATGTGGTGCAGAGGGATCTGGCGGACACGGACGACGATACCCGCGCAGTGGACGAAGTCATCACGCCCTCCTCCACCCGCACCAAGGAGCAGGACACCCAAGAGCTGCAGAAAAAGGTCGATGAGATAGAGCGCAAAGTGGCCGATGGAAACTGACCACTAGGTGTCACACGAAATAGAGGGAGGCCTGACGCAGGCCTCCCTTTTTCACACCTGCTGTCAGGAAGTACCCAACCCTGCGGACAAGTCCGCTGGAGCGCTGGAGGCAGTGCGTTGTTGCCCGTTCGGGACGCTACTGTTCATATCCGTCTGGGCCGCCGTTGGCGCATCGGCATGATCAGTGGTCTTGGTGACGGTATCGCGCACCGCTTCAAATCCTTCACGCGCCTGCTGCTTGACCTTGTCCGTCAGTCCCGCGCTGGTTTTGCCCAGGTAACGTTGCTCGGTAGCCGTCGAGGGGATCGCGGCGCCCAGTAACGCGCCTAACGCGATGCCCGCCGCAGCGACCATCAACGGCTGTTCCCTGAGTAGATGTGTGAACTGATCCCCCATTGCCTGCGTACCGCGCGCGAGCCGATCACTGGCGTCGTGCATGGCGTGACTGACGTTGTCAGCTGGCGGCCCCCAGGCTGTCGCCCAGGTGCGCGGCCTTGCCCTTGACGGACTGGTAGCCTTCCTTCATGGAATCTGCGGTGTGGTGCAAGCGGTCCCGCGCGCTGTCAATGCCGTCCGACACGCCATCGGCCCACTCTCCAGACCCTGCTGTGCTCTGGACCACTGCGATAACCGACGTTCGCGGCATTGGGGGCCGATTCTGGCTCATCATCAGCCACAGCAACCCCACCGAGGTCAGCACGGCGGGCACCGGATTGTTGCGCACGCTGGTACCCAGGTTGGAGAGGAACGCGGTGCCGTTGCCTTGCATCATGCCCCATGCTTGATCGAACATCTGGCCGGGGGTGAATTTACTCTCCAGCTTGTCGACGATGTTGCCGATACTGGCACGTTGCGCGTCGATTTCCCGCTCGATCTGTTCAGGGCTTTTTTGCGATTCGATATCCAGTTCAGTGTTCATGAGACTTTCCTCCGCAGCGCTTCCTGATCCTTGTTCAAGGCATCGAGTGTCCGGTCAGGTTTGAAGTGTGATGGCTCAAACTGTTTTTTGCCCGACTGCAGCATGGCGAAGCCGATGATCATCACCACCACGCCGACGATCAGCGCTGCTAGCCACGGCGTCATGAACAGGCTCAAGCCGTAAACCGCCGCCATTAGCAGAATGATGAAGCCCGCCAGGAACACAATCGCACCGCCCGCTACCGCAGCAATGCCGGCCTTGAGTGTGTTGAGACTGGCCTGCAGCTCGGCCTTGGCCAGGGCCAGTTCCTTGGTGAACAGGGCCGGCACCTCACGTGACAACTGGCGCAACAGGCCGACGACTGAAGCGTCGGTTTCAACCACGGGTACGGGGCGTGCGCCCGGCAGATCTGGGTTTTCTCTGTTCATCACAGTGCTCCCTTGAAGTCATTCGAACCTGGAGTTGTCGGGGTCGCAAAGTCGCTGGGATGGTCCTGCTCGCCCGGCGCGGACGGGGTGATGCCGGTGTCTAGCCCGGTGTGCGCAGCGACCGATGTTTCGTACGGGCGCTGCGCACCAAAGCTGCCGGGCGCAGGCGCAGAGCTGCTGTTCTCTGAAGGCTTTTGCGCGCTGGCGGTATAGGCCGCAGCAGTACCAGCCTTGAGGAATCGCGACAGGCCGAATCCCAGCGCGACGCTGCCTGCCAGGAACAGGGCCGGATTGTTGCGCGCCAGGTCGGCCGCATCGTGCAGCAACTGCTCGGCGCTTTTGCCACGCAGATTACCGGCCAGGCCGGTCATGGATTCGGCCATGTCGGCCAGGTAGTCGGACATGCCGAGGCTGTCCTTGTCTTCGATCTCCGAGACAAAGGACTTTGCCCCTTTGGCCAATGCCTCGATCTGATCGGCAGCGGTATCGCGGTACTGCCCGAACTGCGCATCCGCTTGTTGCCTCACGTCACCGAGCGCCTCGGTGACGCCTTCCTTCAAATGTTGAAAATCGGCCTCCGGTCTTGCGGAGCCCTGATGATCGTTCTGACCTTCAGTCCTGCTGTCTGGAATATTCATGACGTCCCTCGCCTTTCGAAAAATGCGTTTTCGGGTGCGCCACGACAGTTTCGCAGCCGCCCTCAGTTCAGATGACGGAGCTGCATTAACAGGAGTTCAAACAGAATGATGAGCGACAAACGCGCCGACGGGTAACCCAACAAGTCGTCTGAAAGCCGCGTCAATAAAAAGAATTCAGGACGCTGACTGCGGTCTGCGTCTGACTGTTGCAAAGTCCGGACTTGGTTTTCTCAAATGCGCGCTGACGGTCGGCCAGCCTGGATTTCGACTGGCCCAAGGTCATAACGAGCAATCTTTGCTTGTGCAGAGGGTGGCAGTCGGGGGTCAGCTGCCATCGCGCAAAATCAGCGCATGTCCCCCGTCCCACTCGGCGAACAGGCTCTGCCCGCAATGCACGCCCAGCTGGTTATAGTCGGCATGGGTCTTTTGCACCTTCAGCTCCAGGCCGCCGCTGGCTTCGAGATACACGTTGACCATCGAGCCAATGAACTCCTCCCCGACGACAGTGCACGCCAGCCGATTTTGCCGCACCGGCCGGGTGGTCAGTTCGATATGCTCGGCGCTGACACAGACCGTGACCGCCTCCCCTGCACTCACCGATTTGCCCTCCGGCAGTCGCGCGACGAAACTACCCTGCGCTGATTCCAGCCGCACCAGACCGCTGTCGTCGAACCCTGCCACCGTGCCGGGGAAGATGTTCTTGCCGCCGACGAACTCGGCCACGAAGCGATTGTGCGGTTCAACAAATACCGCCTGGGGCGTGCCAATCTGCTCCACCCGGCCACGGCTCATGATCACCACGCGATCCGCCATCGCGAAGGCCTCGGACTGACTGTGGGTGACATAGACAAAGGTAATGCCCAAGTCCTTTTGCAGCCCGGTGAGTACCCCCTGCATGCGCACACTCAGGTGCGCATCGAGGGCACTCAATGGCTCGTCGAGCAGCAGGATCGGGGGTTCCGTGACCAGTGAGCGGGCCAGCGCCATCACGCTGGCGCTGGCCCCCGGACAGCAGGCTGATGTCCCGATTGGCGAACTCCCCGAGGTCCAGACGCTCAAGCCAGTGCAATGCCTTTTTGCGCCGCTGCGCCTTGGCCATGCCGCGCATGCGCAGGCCGAACTCGACGTTTTCCAGTACATTCAAAAATGGGAACAACGCCAGGTTCTGCCACACCAGTGGCGTCTCCCGCTGCCAGGAATACAGGTCATTGATGCGCTCGCCGTTCAGGCGGATTTCGCCCTCGCTCGGTTTGTCGAGCCCGGCGAGCATGCGCAGTGTCGTGGTCTTGCCACACCCGCTGGAACCCATGATGGCGACAAATTCGCCTTTGTAGATCTCCAGGTTGAGCCGCTCGACAGCCTGGTAGCTGCCGAAATGCTTGACCACGTTGTCAAATACCACCAGCGGTTGAGTCATGGCGTAGTCCTTCGGGTTGGAGGGTGTAGGGGCGCTCGTCGCGGTCAGGCGTTGCGCCGACGCATCAACAGCATTTGCGCGAAGATCACCAGGCTCATGGTGGTAATGAAGACAATCGTGCCGATGGCGTTGATGGTCGGGCTCACCTGGCCTTGCAAGGTATTGAGGATGCGCACCGGAACGGTCTCGTTCAGGCCCGAGACGAACCAGGCCACCGCGAACTCGTCGAAGGACACTGCCATGGTCACGAACAACGCGGCGAAGATGCTCGGCGCAGTGAATGGCAGGATCACGAAGCGCATGGCCTTCCACTGGTTGGCTCCCAGGTTCCACGCCGCCGCCTCGATATGGGGATCCATCTGCGCCAGCCGCATGCGGATGACTGCCATGGCGAACGGCGTGCACATCACGATATGGCTGATCATCACTGCGTAGATCGACCCTGACAGACCTACCCGGGAAAGGAACGCCAGCATCGCCAGGCCCATGATCACCACCGGAATGGTCGGCGGCAGCGTCGCGAGTGCCATGTAGATCGACTTGCCGAAAAACTGGTAACGAAAGTCGGTATAGGCCGCAGTGAAACCCAATAGAGTCGAAACCAGTGACACCACCACGCCCACCAGCAGACTGTTCCTGAACGCCTGCCAGACTGCCGGATCCGCAGCGATGACCTCGTACCAGTGCAGGCTGAAACCGCCCAGGGGCAAGGATGGAAAGCGGTCGATATTGAACGAGAACACAAAGCTGCCGGCAATGGGCGTGAAGATGAACATGAACACCAGCACGACAAAGCTGCGCAGCAGGAAGTTGATCAGGCGATGCTCGTTCATGGGCGTCTCCGATAAGCAAAGCGAACCGCAGCAAAGGCCGTGATCAGCAGCGTGATGATCATGACCGTCGCAATCACCGCTGCACGGGGCCATTGCTGACCGGACTTGGTGGTGTCGGTGATCAGGGTGCTGAGGGTCGGTGGTTGACCGCCGCCCAGGTACAGCGGGCTGACAAAATCACCGAAGGTCAGGATGAAACAGAACAGCGCCGCCACGACGATGCCAATCCGCGCCGAAGGTATGACCACCAGCAGCACGGTGCGCCAACGCCCGCTGCCGAGGTTGTGCGCGGCCTCGATCAACGAACGATCGATG
Source organism: Pseudomonas sp. TH10 (assembly GCF_016651255.1). Classification (GTDB taxonomy): domain Bacteria; phylum Pseudomonadota; class Gammaproteobacteria; order Pseudomonadales; family Pseudomonadaceae; genus Aquipseudomonas. The sequence goes on along the minus strand of NZ_JAEKEG010000044.1, from coordinate 24,252 downwards.
TACATCAGGCTGAACAATTGCAGCAGCACCACCAGGGGCAGGCACAGGGTGAAGTAGCCGACATAGGTGCCGACGGTGGTGTTCAACATGGCCACCGAGCCGATGCCGAGCAGCCCCAGCGCCGCGTTGAGAATCCCGTTGTCGCTCAGGAACACCTGCCACGAATACGTGCGCACCAGATAACTGGTGAAAAACGGCGTGATCAGCAGCAGTACCAGTAGCTGCCGGGCAGAATCGCGAAACTTGAAGGCAATGGTGTAGGCACACGGAAACGCCACCAGGCTGACCAGTACAGTGGCGCCCGCCGCCATGGCCAGGGTGTGCACATAGGCGTCCCAGAAGAACCCGCGGCTGAACATGTAGCTCCAGTTCAGCCACTCGAAGGTCGGCACCATCCGAAAGTTGCGCACCACCCAGAAACTGATCGCCACCAGGAAGGCCAGCGGAAACACGAAAAAACCAGTTGCCAGATCAGGATCGGCAGCGAAAAACACAGCCCGAACCACGGCACGTGCACGGCCTTCCTGGTGGTGCGCTGGCGTATGGCGGGGCTGCTGTCGGACAGTACCGGCGGTGAAGTCTTCAACTTGTCTGAAATCATTGCCACCTTCTCCACGCGTGTTGTCAGGCACCCTTGTATTGCGACCAGAAGTCGTTCCAGTCTTCCAGGCTCTGCTGGACCGGCAGCTCGCGATACTTGATGCGGCCGTCGCGGATGTCATCCATGACGTTGCGTTGTCCCAGCACCATGCCCTGGCGCCTGGCTTCGGCGAGATCGGACTGGTTGAGCAGCTCCCAACCTTTTTACTGGGAATAAGCGCGGGGTACGCGGCCATTTTTGCCGACTTGACCTGGCCCTGGGGTGAGGTGATGTACTGGATGAACTTCTTCGCCAGATCCGGGCTGTGGGCTTTCCGGGCGATGCAGTAGGACTCCGTCCATTGCAGCCCGCCCTCCTTGGGCAACACGGTTTTTACCGGAGCGCCGGCGCGCTGCAGGACCCCGGTGATCCAGTCGCCAATGCCGCACATGGCATGCACCTGGCCGTTTTTCAGCGAAGAAAAGGTCCCGCCATAATCGAAGAAGCCGCCGATTTGCGGGCGCAGGCTCATGAGTTTCTGCTGCACGCTTTGCCAATGCGCGGCATCGATGTCGTAAGGCCGCGCGTTGCCGTCAAGCAGGCTGATCTGCCCCAGGTTGGGCAGGTGCCAGTCGAAGTGCCCGACCTTGCCCTTGAGGCTTTCGTCCCAGAACAGGTCGTAGCTTTGCACCTTGGCTTCGGGAACCAGTTGAGTGTTGTAGGCAATGCCCAGGAATCCGAAGCGGATCAGCACCGAATAAAGCTTGTCGCCCTGCCAGTGCCCTGGAAAATGCTGGAACTCGGGGTAGAAATCATCAAAGGGGTAATCCGCCGGATCAAGTTGCTCGATGTATTCGGCAGCATTGAGTTGTTGCACGTATTCAGCATCGGACAGGATCAGGTCAAAGGTGCCGGGCGGCGATTGCGAGATCAGCCCCAGCATGTTGTCGCCGCCGGTGTAGTACTTGGCCCGGACCTTGACCCCGTACTGGCGCTCGAAATCGGCAACGATGTCCGGCTCGGCGTGCCCGGCCCACGCCAGGATGACCAGTTCTTTTTCCGCAGCGGCGAAGCTTCTCGCCGGTAGCAAGCCGCACAGCGCCGCGGTGCCTGCGAGGATGCCGGAAGTCTTGAGGAAGGTACGGCGTGAAAGGTCGATGCGCTTGTTCATGACATGTTTCCCCGGGTGTTGGAAGTGCCTCATCCGTGTCGCGGCCAAGCCCACGCATCCTTGGCTGGCTGGCAGCATTGCAGCAGATCGCCATCAGTGTTTTTTGTGCACGCCCGACCTGCAATTGATCAGACCCGACCTGTGGCCGCCACAAGGAGCTGCATGAGGCCGTAATGCCAACTACGGGTCGTATTTGGACAAATCTGCCACCTGCCAATCTGATCGAATCGTTTTACCCACCACGGCCTGAAAATGACCTGTGGGTCAATTACTTAGATGGGTGTACAGATGAACAACAGCGTCGTCATTGGAGAACTCACCTGGCCGGAATACGCGGCAAAAGTCGCGACCGGCTGCCCGATCTTCCTGCCGGTGGGCGCTCTGGAGCAGCACGGACACCACATGTGCATGGAGGTCGATGTCCTGCTGCCCACCGCGATCTGCAAGGCGGTGGCGCATAACGTCAGTGGCCTGGTGTTGCCCGCACTGGCGTACGGCTACAAGTCCCAGCAGAAATCCGGCGGTGGCAATCACTTTCCTGGCACCACCAGCCTCGATGGCGCCACCCTCACCCACACCGTGCAGGACATCATTCGCGAGCTGGCACGCCACGGAGCGCGCAAGCTGGTGCTGATGAATGGGCATTTTGAAAACTCGATGTTCATCGTCGAGGGCATCGACCTGGCGCTGCGCGAACTGCGCTATGGCGGCATCACCGACTTCAAGGTGGTGGTGCTGTCCTACTGGGATTTCGTCAACGATCCGGCCGTCATAGCCAAGCTGTACCCCGAGGGCTTCCTCGGCTGGGATATCGAGCACGGCGGCGTCTTCGAAACTTCGCTGATGCTGGCCTTGCACCCGGACAAGGTCGATCTCGACCGGGCGGTGGATCATCCCCCGCCACCTTCCCGCCCTACGACGTCTTCCCGATCATCCCAGAGCGCACGCCCGCGTGCGGCACGCTGTCTTCGCCTAAAGGTTCCAGCCGCGAGAAAGGCCAGTTGATCCTCGACGTCTGCGTGTCCGGTATCAGCGCTGCGGTACGCGAAGCCTTCGCTTGAATGACTTGAACAGCGCACGGACGTGCCCGACCAGGTAACACTGCGGTTAACGCTTCACCCTCTCAAATACAACAAAAAAAGGGTAAGTCTCATGTCCAGTTCCTCAACTCTGGCGCCAGGCCTCAAGCAGCGTCACGTCACCATGTTGTCCATCGCCGGAGCCATTGGCGCCGGCCTGTTCATCGGCTCGGGCCACGCCATCGCGTCGGCCGGACCTGCGGCGATCCTGGCGTATATATTTTCCGGCACCCTGGTGGTGCTGGTCATGCGCATGCTTGGCGAAATGGCTGTGGCCTCGCCCGACACCGGGTCGTTTTCCACCTACGCCGAACGCGCCATGGGCCGCAGTGCCGGCTTCACCATCGGCTGGCTCTATTGGTGGTTCTGGGTGCTGGTGATTCCCATCGAAGCCATCGCTGCCGCCGCCATCCTCCACGCCTGGTTCCCGTCCATCCAGACTTGGGAGTTCGCCATAGCGGTCACCGGGCTACTGACCCTGACCAACCTGTTCAGCGTGGCGCGCTACGGCGAGTTCGAATTCTGGTTTGCCATGCTTAAAGTCATCGCCGTGCTGGGGTTCATCGCCATCGGTGCGCTGGCGCTGGCGGGTGGGCTGCCCGAGACCACCGTCAGTGGCGTGGCCCAGCTCAGCAAGGAGTTCGGCGGCTTCATGCCCAATGGATGGACCGCCGTCATCGGCGCGATGCTCACTACGGTGTTCAGTTTCATGGGCACCGAGATTGTTACCATTGCCGCAGCCGAATCGCAGAACCCGTCGAAGCAGATCACCCGTGCGACCAACTCGGTCGTGTGGCGAATGGGGATTTTCTACATCGTCTCGGTGTTCCTGATCATCTCCATCGTTCCCTGGAATGACCCGATGCTGGTGACAGTGGGCTCGTATCAACGAGCGCTGGAGCTGATGAACATTCCCCACGCGAAGATGATCGTCGACATCGTGGTCCTGATTGCCGTCGCCAGCTGCCTGAACTCCGCCATCTATACCGCCTCGCGCATGGTCTACTCCCTGAGCAAACGGGGCGACGGCCCGCGCATCCTGCAGAAAACCTCAGGCTCCGGCGTACCCTACATCGCCGTGCTGGCCAGCACCGCAGTGGGCTTCCTGACCACGGCACTGAATTACTTTGCCCCCAACGAGGTGTTCGCTTTCCTGCTGGCCAGTTCCGGAGCCGTGGCCTTGCTGGTGTACCTGGCGATTGCCGTGTCGCAGCTGATATTGCGCAGCAAGATGAACGCCTCGGGACACCCGATCGTCTTCAAGATGTGGTTCTACCCGTGGCTCAGCTACCTGGTGATTTTGTGCATTCTGAGCATCCTGACCGTCATGCTGATTCTGCCTCAGCACCGCATGGAAGTGCTGGCCACCGGTGCGCTGACCCTGTCCATCGTGTGCATGGGCGCTATTTTCAAGGCCAGGATACGTCCTGCGCCAGCTTCTCCTGAAACCCGCAACGCCTGAGGTTCAATAGCGTCAAGCAGCCCCCCGTTCACCTCTTTCCGGCCGCTTTCCCACCACGAAGCTGGCCGGTTTTTTTATTTGTACAAGCGCAGAACAAGAGGATGGCCCATGTCTGCCTACGAACAACGGCCAGTGAAAACCAGGGTTTTCTGGTCATCCAGAACTTCACCACCATCGGCTTCGCCTCCGCCGTGGAAACCTTGCGCATGGCCAACATGGCCGCCCGCCAGCCGATGTACCGCACCCTGATCATCGCCGCCAGCCTGGAGCCGGTCACCGCCAGCAACGGCATGCGCATCCTGCCCGACTACTCGATCGAAGACGCACCGAAACTCGACATGTTGTTTGTGGTGGGCTCCAACCCGATCGTGTCCAACCACAGCAGCCGACCGTTGCTCGGCTGGCTGCGCAAACTGGCGCATCTGCAGGTGCCCCTGGGCGGTATCTGCACCGGCAGCCACTTGCTCGCCCGGGCTGACCTGCTCAAGGGTTACCGCTGCACGATCCACTGGGAGGACTACGAGGCGTTGAGCGAGCGCTTTCCCGGGATCGTCATTTCCAACCAGTTGTTCGAACTCGATCGCGACCGCTACACCTGCTCCGGCGGAGTGGCGGCCATGGACATGACGTTGCAGTTGATCGCCCGTGAACCTGGCGGGCGGGACATCGCCACACATGCTGCGGAACTGCTGTTGTGTGATCGCGCCCGAGGCGCTCAGGAACGCCAGCGCGTGCCGCTGCGGCAGAAGCTCGGCACCTCCCAGCCCAAGCTCAGCCAGATTGTGGCGATCATGGAAGCCAACATCGAGGAGCCGCTGGGGCTGGAAGAACTGGCGCGCTTGAACGAGGTGTCGGTGCGGCAACTGGAGCGACTGTTTCACAAACACCTCAAGCGCACACCCAGCCAGTACTACCTGGAGCTGCGCCTGTCCCGGGCCCGGCAGTTGCTGCTGCGTAGCGAGGCGCAGGTCCGCGATGTCGCCCTGGCGTGCGGCTTCGTTTCGCCGGCACATTTCTCCAAGTGCTACAGCCGCTATTTTGGTCTGTCGCCGATGGGGGAGCGCCGGCAGGTGGCGGTGCACTAGACGTCTTGTGTTGGCTGCACTGACGCCTTCTCACTCCAACCCATCCGCATGCACAAAGCACAATTTGTTGCCCTCCGGATCCCTGCAATAGGCGCCGAAATAATCCGGTGAGTAATGCGCGCGTATCCCGGGGGCGCCCTCATCCGTCGCGCCTGTGGCGATGGCCGCTGACCAGGCGGCCTGCACCTGCTCGCGCGAGCGGCAGGCAAAGCTGACCTGGGTGCCATTACCCCAGTTCGCCGGTAACCCGTTGTAGGGCAGCTGGATGAAGAACTGTGGCCAGCTCTTTCCCGGATACTGCCAGCCCGAGCCCGGTGGGCCGCCGTCGTTTTCGTCTGGCATGCGCTCCAGGCCCAGGGGTTGGAGGATCGTGTCGTAGAAGGTGGTCATGGCGGCGAGATCGCGGGCGCCTAGGATAATGTGGCTGAACATGGCTGGGCTCCTGGGGTGGAGTGGGCTGTTGCTGGATTGCTGGATTGCTGGATTGCTGGATTGCTGAGATTAGCTCAAAGGCAAGATCAAGAGATCGCAGCCTCGTTGCACTCGACAGCTCCTACGCCGCTCCTGCGCAGCTCCTGAGGGAATTGGGCACGCGGGTTCCCCAAGGGCAGCCGGATCGACTACCATGCCGCCGCCGGTTTCCACATGGGATTAATAGGGAATCCGTGATGCTCGCGCAGCATTAAACGGAACTGCCCCCGCAACTGTAGGTGCTGAGCCTGCTCCACGACTGCCACTGGGATCGCTCCCGGGAAGGCCGGAGCCAGGTGATGACGCACCAGTCAGGAGACCTGCCGGCCAAGCAAATCACTAACCGGCGGGGTGTCCGGGGAGGACATCCTTGGCGCGCGGGTCATCTTGGTGACCAGCAGTGCACTGCATTTGCGGCAGCGTTCGATGATGTGTTTCCAGACCGTATTGCCCTGCTCCGTTTACGGTTCAACTGGAGATCGCCCCATGCTGCTGCCCCGCTTCGCCACCCTCTGCACGGGCCTGGGTCTGTGCGCCCTCGCCCAGGCGGCACCGACGCAATACCCCCTGACCGTGGAGAACTGCGGCAGCACGCTGACCTTCCAGCAGGCACCGAGCCGAGCAGTGACCATCGGCCAGGCCGGCACCGAAATGCTTTATGCCATGGGATTGAGCGACCGGCTGGTGGGCACCTCGCTGTGGTTCAACGACGTGCTGGGCCGCTACAAGACCGAGAACGACAAGGTGCCGCGCCTGGCTGACAACGAGCCGAGCTTCGAGGCGGTAATTGGCAAGCGCCCGCAGCTGGTGGCAGTGGAACTGGAGTGGATGGTCGGCCCGCAAGGCGCCGTCGGCACCCGCGAACAATTCCATGAGTTGCAGATTCCCACCTACCTGATGCCTTCCGACTGCGAAGCCAAGGACAACCTGGTGGGCGCCGACGGCACGCGTCTCGAAGCGTTTCGCATCGACAGCCTGTACAAGAGCGTCAGCCAGCTGGCGGCAATCTTCGATGTGCAGGCGCGTGGCGAGAAGTTGAACGCCGAGCTCAAGGCCAGCCTGGCGAAGTCCATTGCCATGGTGCAAAACAAGGACCTCAAGCACACCAGCGCGCTGTTCTGGTTCTCCAGCGCCAGCCTGGATATCGATCCCTATGTCGCCGGTCACAAGGGCATTCCCGATTTCATGCTCAATACCCTGGGCGTGCGCAACGTGGTGCAGTCCGACGAAGAATGGCCAACGGTGGGCTGGGAAACCATTGCCAAGGCCAACCCGACATTCCTGGTGATTGCCCGTATGGATCGGCGCCGCTTCCCGGCTGACGACCACGAAAAGAAACTGGCCTTCCTGCGCAGTGACCCGGTCACGCGCAACATGGACGCGGTGAAAAATAATCGCATCATCATCCTCGACGCCATGGCGATGCAGGCCAGCCTGCGGATGTTCGATGGCCTGGAAACACTGGCCACCGCCATCAACGGCTACGACTTGCCGAAATGACCGGGACGCTGATTCGCACGCTGCTGGCCTTCGTCACACTGCTGCTGGCGGTGATCGCCGGCGTGGCCATTGGTGAAACGCCGATCGAGCCGGGCGTGGTGTTCCAGGTATTGGCCAACAAGTTGTGGTCCGCCGGTCATGTGCTCGACCCGATCGACGAAGGCATCGTCTGGAACTACCGCCTGACCCGGGCACTGGTGGCCGCGGCTTGTGGTGCAGGCCTGGCCACCTGTGGGGTGATCCTGCAATCACTGTTGCGCAATCCACTCGCCGATCCCTACCTGCTGGGTATCTCCGCCGGGGCTTCCACAGGGGCGGTTCTGGTGGCGTTGCTGGGGCTGGGCGCGGGGGCCATTTCGTTGTCCGTCGGCGCTTTCGCCGGGGCTGTCGCAGCCTTCGTCCTGGTGATTTTGCTGGCGCGGGTCAGCGGGTCATCCAGCGGCACCGGGCAGATCATCCTGGCCGGCATTGCCGGCTCGCAATTGTTCAACGCGCTGACGGCGTTCCTGATCACCAAGTCCGCCAGTGCCGAGCAGGCTCGCGGCATCCTGTTCTGGCTGCTGGGCAATCTCAGTGGCGTGCGCTGGCCGTCGGTGTGGTTATCGGTGCCCGTGGCCCTGCTTGGCCTGGCAGTGTGCCTGTGGCACCGGCGGGCGCTGGACGCGTTCACGTTCGGCGTCGATTCCGCAGCCTCCCTTGGTATCCCGGTGCGCCGGGTCCAGTTCATATTGGTGGGCAGCGCGGCGCTGGTGACGGCCGTAATGGTGTCGATCGTCGGCTCCATCGGTTTTGTCGGGCTGGTCATTCCCCATGCCGTGCGCCTGTTGCTGGGCACCCGTCACGCCCGCCTGCTGCCTGCCAGCGCACTGGGTGGCGCGCTGTTCCTGATCGCGGCAGATGTGTTGTCGAGGACGTTGATCAAGGGCCAGGTGATTCCGGTCGGGGTCATCACCGCACTGGTGGGCGCACCGGTGTTTGCGTTGATCCTGGTCGGGCGGAGGAATGCCCGGTGAGCCGTGAAGAGTCGGTATTGAGCTGTGCCGGGCTGGGTTTCGATGTCCGCGAGGTGCAGTTGTTGCACGACATCCATCTGCACATTCAACGCGGGGAAACGTTGGGCATCGTCGGGCCCAATGGCTCTGGCAAGTCGACTTTGCTCAAGTTGCTCGCCGGGGTACGCGAGCCGTCCCGGGGCGAAGTGTTCCTGGGCGGCACACGCCTGGGCAAGCTGCCACGGCGAACGATTGCGCAAACCCTGGCCGTAGTTGAACAGCAGGCGAACACCGAGGATGCCATCAGTGTGCTCGACGCCGTTGCCCTGGGGCGAACCCCCTGGCTGTCAGCGTTGCGCCCGTGGTCCCGGGAAGACGCACACATTGTCGAGCAGGCGTTGGTTGACGTCGATGCCGCGCACTTGAAAAATCGCACCTGGCGCAGCCTCTCCGGCGGTGAGCGCCAGCGCGTGCATATCGCTCGCGCCCTGGCCCAGCGGCCGCAGATCCTGCTGCTGGATGAGCCCACCAATCACCTGGACATCCAGCATCAGCTGTCGATTTTGCAGGTGGTGCATGCCCTGCCCGTCACCACGGTGATCGCCCTGCACGATCTCAACCAGGCACTCACCTGTGACCGCCTGGCCGTGCTCGAGCGCGGTCGACTGGTGGCGCTGGGCGCCCCCGTGGAAGTGCTCACGCCCAAGCGCCTGCAAGACACGTTCGGCGTGCAGGCGCACTACCTGGTCGATCCGTATGACGGGGCGCAGATCCTGCGTTTTCGCGGTGCGCCTGGTCTGTGAATCGCGCCAGTCAGGTTCCGCTCTTGACCTTGGTCCAGACCCGGGTGCGGATGCGTTCGGTCTTGAGTGGCAGCGGTTTGCCGGGGAACAATGTGGCGAGGGTCGCGGCCGGCGGATAGGCGCCCGGATTGTCCCGCAGAACCTGATCGACCAAGGGCGTCGCCGTTTTGTTGCCGTTGGGATAGCCCAAGTAGTTCGAGCTTTTGGCGATGACCTCGGGCCGCATCATGTAGTTGATGAAGTTCAGGCCCTGCTGCGGGTGCGGCGCGTCCTTGAGCAGCACCAGGGTTTCCATCCACACCGACGAACCCTCTTTTGGAATGCGGTAAACCAGCTGGCGCCCGTTGCCCGCCTTCGCCACCGCCACCTGAGCGTCATGCACGCCACCGGACCAGGCCACCACCGCGCAGATATTGCCGTTGGCCAGATCGGTGATGAACCGCGACGAGTCGAAATAGGTGATGTAGGGGCGGATTTTCAGCAGCAGCGCTTCGGCTTTGGCGTAGTCATCCGGATTGCTGCTGTCGGGTGGCAAGCCGAGATAATGCAAGGCGATCGGAATGATTTCGCCGGGCGAATCGAGCATGGCGACGCCGCACTGGCTGAGCTTCTTGATGTTTTCTTCCTTGAAGATCAAGTCCCAGGAATCCACCGGGGTCTCGTCGCCAAAGATTTTTTTCACCTGATCGACGTCGTAACCGATCCCCGTGGTGCCCCACAGGTAAGGGATCGAGTAGCGATTGCCGGGGTCGTTCTGCGCCACTTTGGCGAGAATGTCGGGGTCAAGATTGGAGCGGTTGCTCAACTGGCTGTTATCGAGTTCTGCGAGCACGCCAGCCTTGATCAGGTTGGGCAGTGCGCTGTTGGTAACCACGACCACATCGTAGCCGCTGCGGCCGACCATCAATTTGCTTTGCATGACTTCCGCGCTGTCGAAAGTGTCCAGCACGATGGAAATGCCGCTGTCCTTCTGGAAGTCCTTGGGCGTTTCGGGGGCAATAAAGTCGTACCAGTTATAGAGATTCACGCTCGGGGCATCGGCCCAGCTCGTGCCAACACTGGAACCGCAGAGCACGACCAGGCCTGCGTGCAGCAATCGCTTGAATATCATGAGGTGCTCCTTGGCTGATCTGTTCTTGAAGACACATCGGCCGCTGTGATTGTTTTTATCGTTGAGCTGCAAAAGCGCTGCTTTAGGGGATCAACAGTTCGCGGCGACCGTCCGGGTGTTCAGTGACCGCAGCGGCCAGCTTCAGGCGCTTTTCTGCGCGGTAGTCATAGAGCGCGCGGGACGGTGCGATCTGCGTGAGGTCCAGGTCCAGCACGTGCCGGCATTCTTGCGCGCCGGCTTCAAACAGGCGTCTGCCGAACGGGTCGACGACGGTGCTACCGCCCGCGAACACTTCGCCAACGCCTTCGCCCACGCGATTGACCATGGCTGCAAACACCTGGTTTTCCTGGGCACGGGCGGCGACGGCGGTGTGGTGCAGATGGCCGTAGGGTTCCATGTTGCCGTCGGTGATCAGGATCAACTGCGCGCCGAGCGCCGCCAGTGCGCAGGCGCTTTCCGGGAACTCGATGTCGTAGCAGATCAACAGGCCGATGCGCACTCCGCGCCATTGCACAGTGGTAAAACGGTCGCCGGGCAACACCAGGCCAGGCTCGCCGACCCATAAGTGAGTCTTGCGATAACTGAGCGCAACGCCCTCGGGCGTGATCAACAATGTGGTGTTGTAGAAGCGTTCTCCGTCACGTTCGATCAACCCGACGACCACCGCGACATCGCGCTCGCGCGCCGCTGCACAGATCGTCTGGACACTCGCGCCGTCCACCGCTTCGGCGCGTTGGGCAATGTTGTTGTGGTCGAGAAAACCGGTGATGAACGACTCGGGGAACATCACGATATCGCTGCCCGGTGCGCTGTCGGCGATCGCCCGCAGAATGCGCTCCAGGTTGTAAGCGGTATCGCCATCGCGCGCCGCCATTTGTACGAGTTCTAATCTCATCGTCAGACCTTCAGGTGAAATACGTCCCGGCCAGGAAACGGATGACTTTTGCCAGCGGCCAGGCAAGTATGCGTATCACCAAAAAATTCCTATCACGCTGAGTGAGTAACCCCCAGGGGGTAGACAATGGGTTTGAAGCTGCAGGCTCGCTCCCACAGGGCCGGCGAGCATGGCACTTTTTCTGATCGGCAAGGACACTGTGGGAGCAAGGCTTGCACGCGACTTTTATGATCTTGCCCGCCTACGAATACGCCTCCACCATCCACTTCACCCGAGCCAACGCCTGCCCAAGCGTATCAATGTCCACCGACCCCAATGCCAGGCGAATCGCATGGGGGACATGCGCCGAAGTGGCAAACGGCTCGGCCGTCGAAACGGCAATACTCTCCTCCATCAACGCCTTGGTAATCTGGTCCGCCCGGGCATCTTCGCCCAGCGGCAACCACAGGAAATACGACGACGGATGCGTCACGCAGCGCAGCCCATCCAGCGCACGCAACGCAACGATCTGCCTGGCCTGGGCGTCGGCCCGCTTCTGGGTTTCCAGTTGCATCACCGTGCCATCGTCCAGCCAGGCACAGGCAATCGCAGTCATCACCCCCGGGGTGTTCCAGGTGGTGGACCGGATAGCGCGCTCGATGGCGGCCACCTTGTCCAGAGGCGCGGCGACAAAACCGATGCGCAGGCCGGTGGCGATGCTCTTGGATAAACCGGACACATAGATGGTCCGCTCCGGCGCCAACGTAAATAGCGGTGGCGGCGGGTTTTCTACCAGAAACGCGTAGGCCGCGTCTTCGATGATCGTCAGCTCATGCCGCCGGGCAATCGCCACCAATTGCTCGCGCTGCTCGATCGGCATGACCCAGCCCAGCGGATTGTGCAGCGTCGGCATGCTGTACACCGCCCGCACTCGCCGACTGCGGCAAAGTTTTTCCAGGGCCTCGAGATCCGGCCCGCCGGCGCCACCAGGAATCGGCACGATCTCCAGATGCAGCGCCTCCGCCAGCACCTTGAAGCCGGAATAGGTCAGGGCGTCCGCCGCAATCACATCACCGGGCTTGAGTATTGCCATCAGCGCCACCGCCAAGCCTTGCTGGGCGCCATTGACGATCAACACTTGCTCGGCATCGACATTCACCCCACGGCTCAGCAGGTGCCGCGCGACCGAGGCGCGTTCGTGTGCGCGGCCTGCATGCGGTTGATAGCGCAGCAACGCTTCGAGATCGCCGGACAGCGCCAGTTGCCTTAACGCTGCGCGCAGCAACTCGGCCTGACCGGGCAACGACGGATAATTGAAATTGAGGTCGATCATGCCGACCGCGACGTCTTTCTGATCAATGCCCTGCCCCGGCGGCAACGAGGTTTCGCGCACAAAGGTGCCGCGCCCGGTTTCGCCGCTGACCAGCCCCATCGCCTCCAATTCGGCGTAAACCCGCGAGGCGGTGACCAGCGCCAGACCTTCACGGGTGGCCAGTTGGCGGTGAGTCGGCAAGCGGGTGCCCGGCAGCAGGCGACCGGCACGGATATCGGCGGCAAAGGTATCCACCAGGAATTTGTAACGCGAGCGCGGCATGGGCGATGTATCCATGACAATTTTTTGATTGTTATTGATTCTCGACCCTAGGATGGCTTTCTGCAAATTTGAGTGTGACGAAATGGAACGTGCATCAAGCCTGCAAAACCCTGGCCGGGAAAAGTCCGCGAGCGGCTGGCTCAACGGTTTTATCGGAGTGCTGATCTTCAGCGGCTCGCTGCCCGCCACCCGCCTGGCCGTGCTGGAGTTCGATCCGGTGTTCCTCACGGTGGCCCGCGCCAGCATTGCAGGGTTGCTGGCGCTGTGCATGCTGTGGCTGTTCAGGGAAAGCGCCCGGCGCGGCATCAACTGGTGCCCCTGACCATCGTCGCGTTGGGTGTTGTCCTGGGTTTCCCGCTGTTGACCGCCCTGGCTTTGCAATATGTGACATCCGCCCATTCGATCGTCTTCGTCGGCCTGCTGCCCCTCGCCACGGCGGTGTTTGGCGTACTGCGCGGCGGTGAACGTCCGCGACCGGTGTTCTGGTTGTTCTCGATTCTGGGCAGCCTGCTGGTAGTCGGCTTTGCTCTCTCCCAAGGCGTGACCGCCTCGCCCATCGGCGATTTATTGATGTTGGCGGCGATCCTCGCCTGCGGCCTCGGATATGCCGAAGGCGCAAAGCTGTCCAGGACCCTCGGTGGCTGGCAGGTAATCTGCTGGGCATTGGTGCTGTCGTTGCCGGTGATGGCGCCATTGGCCTGGTGGCTCGCGCCGCCGACCCTCTCGGGCATCACGCCCTCGGCGTGGGTGTGCCTGGGGTACGTGTCGATTTTCAGCATGCTGGTGGGTTTTGTGTTCTGGTATCGCGGACTGGCGCAGGGCGGTATCGCGGCAGTCGGCCAGTTGCAGTTGCTGCAGCCGTTTTTCGGCCTGGCTCTGGCAGCCACGCTGCTGCATGAGCAGGTCAGCCCGGGCATGCTGGGGGTGACGGTGGCGGTGATTTTATGTGTGGCCGGGGCGAAAAAGTTTTCCAGGTAAGATTCGGGCCAGGGCGATCCGTGATTTCATAGCACTTTGATTGGCAATTATTGAGGAAACATCGTGGTCACTTGTTATCTGAAGTACGTGCTTGATCCCTATCAGCTCGAAGCGTTCGAGTACTACGCGAAGCTGTGGATTCCACTGGTTGAAAAATTCGGCGGGCAGCATCACGGCTATTTTCTGCCTTCCGAGGGCGCCAACAATATCGCCATGGCGATGTTCACCTTTGCGAGCCTGGCGGAGTATGAGCGTTATCGCCAGGACTCGATGCAAGACCCGGAGTGCATTGCCGCCTTCAAGTACGCTGAGGAAACCAAGTGCATTCTCAGCTATGAGCGCAGTTTTTCCGGCCGGTGTTTGGGGATTAACTCAGGTTTTCTGTAAAACCAACCCTGCTTCGACTGCCGAATCGATGATCAAGCTGGCAGGGACATTGATCCAGGTCGCCGCGTCAATGTCACCTGCCCCCGCCAGCCACTGCTCCACCATCTGATAACCAAGGGTGTAGCCCAGCCATCTTGGATGAACGCCGGTGCCGAAGAACCACGCGCTGTGGTCGTAGTACGCTGCGTCGAGGGCCTGGCGATCGGTCGGAGTGCGCAGCAGATCCTCGCGGTTTACCGCGCTCTCCCAGGGTTCCGCTGTGCTGCCGAGCAGATGCCGGACGAACTGTCCGGCCAGGCCCTCGCTGACCAATGCCTCGCCGAGGGTCCAGCCGTAGCCGGGACCCGCCATGCGCAGGCAGTGATGAACCTCATGGATGATCTGCCGGTGCAGCGTGCCATTGCGCAGGCTCGCCAGGAAATTCGGGTTGGCCGGATCCAGGGTCATCGAGAACATGCTGCTGCGATAAGCGCGCCCGACGATGCCCATTTCCGGGATGGTTTCGCCGGGCAGTACCTGGATCAGAATATCCAGCCTTGGCGGCGGCAGCAGGCGCGAGAGGGTTTGGTAGGCGGCGGCGAATTCGCCAGCCAAATCCGCGCGAAACCCGGCCAGATCGCCCGAGGCTTCCAGCCAATGCAGCGTCCATGAGTCCATTCATCTATCCCTTCTATCGTTGTGGAGGCTAAGCTCAGCCAGCCAAGCGGCCAATCATATCCACCGGAAGCCACTCTGACCATGCGCCTGAGAACTGCAATTTTCGCCCTTCTGAACCTTGCCATGGTGGCCACGGCCAGCGCCGAGTCCCGGCCCGGGCACATGGTGTATTTGCGCACTATCGACCCGAGCATCGAGCAGGACATTCGCTACGCCAGCGCCCATAACTTCACCGGTCGCGCGCTTGAAGGGTATGGCGCCGCCGAGTGCCTGTTGTCCCTGGAGACCGCACAGGCCCTGGCCCGGGTGCAGTCATCCCTGCGGGCCGAAGGCTATGGCTTGAAGGTTTTCGACTGCTATCGTCCCAACCGCGCAGTGGCCGACATGGGCCGCTTTGCGACAGAGCCGGGCGACCCGCGCAAGACCGAGTTTTACCCTCGGGTAGATAAGCAGGACTTCTGGCGACTGGGTTATGTGGCGCGGGTTTCCGGCCACTCCAAAGGCTCAACCGTCGACCTGACCCTGACCGGACCGCAAGCGCTGCCAGCCGCCAAATGGACGCCGGCGGCTTCGCAGGCAGACTGCACCGCGCCCGTTGACCAGCGGTGGCATGATGGAGCTGTCGACATGGGCACCGGTTTTGATTGTTTCGACGAGCGCGCCCACACCGCCAGCGTCGCGATCAATGCCACGGCAAAAGCCAATCGCCAGCGGCTCACCAGCGCGATGGAAAAGGCGGGCTTTTCCGGCTATTCGAAGGAGTGGTGGCACTTCACCTACGCGGGCGAAGGCGCGAAAAAACAGGTGATGGACTTCCCGATCACCCCCCTGGGCGCTCGCGATCTGATCGACGCCAGCCAGCAGTTGATCGTGGTCACCAGCAAAAGCTGGGACGACATCCAGGGCAGCGCCCAGCGCTATGAACGCGATGGCAGCACCTTGCGCAAAGCCGGCGACGCCTTTGCGGTAGTAGTTGGCAAGCACGGGATGGCCTGGGGCAAGGGTTCGTTCGAACCCGGCCCAGGCCCGGTCAAACGTGAAGGCGACGGCAAGGCACCTGCCGGTGTATTCACCTTGGGCACGGCATTCGGTTTCGATCCAGCCGCGCCGACAAAGCTGCCTTACCTGACGCTGACGCCGTCCACCGAATGCGTGGATGACAGCCAATCCCCGCGCTACAACGAACTGGTCGACGGCGCCGCCATTGTCAAAGACTGGAACAGCTCCGAGCGCATGCGCAGCGAGGACGTGCTGTATCGCCAAGGCATCTTCATCGATCACAACACCCCGGCGACCCGCGGCGCAGGCTCGTGCATTTTCTTCCACATCTGGCGCAGCCCCACCTCGCCAACGGCGGGTTGCACGGCCATGGACACGGCGGACATCACCCGCTTGCTAGGCTGGCTGGACCCTCGGCAATTGCCACTGCTGGTGCAAATGCCCGAGGCGCAGTACGAGCAGGTTCGCGCGTCCTGGGGCCTGCCGGCACGCTGATTTCAGCGCTGCTGCAAATCGAGGCAGTAGGTGTAGTAACCACTGTCGCGCACGTAGCCCAGTGACTCGTACAAGCGCTGGGCGTTGAAATTGTCGGTAGCGGTTTCCAGCACCATGCCTTTGCCGCCCGACAACACGGCAAAGGAGCGTGCCGTATTCATCAGCAAAGTCCCGACTCCGCGACCGCGGGCATTGGCCGTGGTGAACAGGTCCCCGAGCAGCCACGTACGGTGCGCGTCGATGGAGGAAAAGGTCGGGAACAGCTGGACAAATCCCAGCGCCTCGCCTGTGTCGTCCTGGGCAAGGAAAATCACCGACTCGTCCCGGGCGATACGCTCGGCGATAAAAGCGCGCGACTGCGCCAGGTTCGAAGGTTGGCGGTAGAAAACGCGATAGGCGTCGAACAACGGAGCGATGAGGTCGAGGTGACTGGCGTCGGCGCGCAGGGCCTGGAGGGGCATGGCGGATTGTCTCCGTGGGGGTGGATTGCGGTATTGTTGGTAGGCAAGGATAGATCAAAAGATCGCAGCCTCGTTTTACTCGGCAGCTCCTACAGCTCCTACGGCTCCCCCTCTTGAAATGGACCTCAAATGAAAACTGACTGGCAACAGATCCGCGACATGATGAACACTGTCATCGACAGCTGCGAACAGCTGGAAGCAGCAGGCCTCAGAGAAGAACACCGCGCCGCGACCGTGCACGTCAACGGCGTCGATTGTTCAGTCCAGGAGTTTCTGATCAGTGCCTGGACCTTGCCGGAAAACATCCGCTACCAGATCATTCGCGAACGCCACGAAACCAGGGATGACCTCCCCTATGTGCCGGAGGCGGCGCGGATCCTGATCGCAATGGCGCAGGCCTGTGCGGAACTGGTGGGGGCCCGTGACAGTGCGCCGGCGAAGACTGCCATTGAAGGCATGAATCATTGGTACAAGGCTTATGCGGTACCTCATATGACGGCTGCGATCAAAGGCGCAGGGTAACGATAAAGCGTGCATTCTGGATGACCCCGGCGCCCTCGGCACCTTCGCGAGCAAGCCCGCGAAGCTAAAAATCCCTGCCCGCCACAGATAGCCTGTAGGAGCTGCCAAGTGAAACGAGGCTGCGAGCTTTGATCTGGCCTTTAAGGGTCAACGATCGCAGCCTCGTTCCTCGGCAGCTCCTACGAAGCGCCCGGCAACTCAGAACGTCTTGCTGACGCTCCCGACCACCGTGGCGGTGCACAGATCACCATAGCCGTACCAGCTGGCGCATTCGCTTTGCGACAGGTCGGTGTCGATGTAGCTCAGGCCCCAGGTAACGCCGACGAACTCCCGCGTGAGCTTGGCTTCCCATTCGTAGTAAGCGTCGCGGTTGTCGCCGCTGCCAGACCAGTAGGCCGGGTCCTTGACGTCGCCGCGACCCACGCGCAGGTCCAGCCCCACGTCAGCCGGCAACTCGATCTTGTAGGCGAGAGGTCGGCCGGTTTGCTCTTCGGATTGGTCAGCAGTAACGCCGCTACATGCGCCGTGAGTTCGCCTTGTTCCGCCAGCTCGCGGTACAGCGGCAGCACGCCGTAGCTCTGCTCGGTGGCATTGAAATCGAACAGCGAGTCACCGCTGCCGGCGTTCGCCGCAGCGTCCATTCAGGCGGTAACGCCGTATTGATTGTTTACCCTGACAGCTTCGCGCGCCGCCTGCAGCATGACCTGCGGGGTGGGTGGCGGAATCTGGCTGCGGACCTGGTCCCAACGCGATTCGGCAAAGTAACCGGTGGGGGTGAAATCCTTCTCGTGTCCCACGTAACTGCGCTCGGATTCCGACAGGCTCTCCACGAGTGCGGCGTCGATCTTCAGCCGCTTGAGCATGGCGTTGTTGGCCCAGCCGGTATGCCCGTCGATCCCGCTGAACACCAATGGCTGATCGGCCCAGCGGCCCTGATTGAAGCGCAGACCGAGCTGCCGGCTGTTCTCCCAATAGGCCGAACTCACCCCGGCGATGCTGATCACATCACCGGCCCGGGCGCGTCCGGCCCGGTCCTGCTCGATGATCCATTGCTCAAGCTCCGGCAACGGCTTGACCTCGTCCAGCAACGTGGCGCCCATGCTGTCGAAGGCCGCCACTACCGGGTGGCTGTGAGTGTCGATCATGCCGGGCATCAACACCTTGCCCCCAGGTCGATGCGCCGGGTGCGCCTCATCGGCCAGGGCGTTGATCTGGGCATCGGTGCCCACCTGAAGAATCTTGCCGTCTTGCACGGCCACGGCCTGCACCAGGCCCTGACCTGGTTCGGCGGTGAATACTTTGCCGTTGAACAACACCAGGTCGGCGGCAGCCATCGCTTGCAGCGAGGTCATAGCCAGCGCGGCGGCCAACAGGTTGGGGAAATCGTTGCATGGGAATGCTCTCTGGTTTTTTTATTGAGCGGTCGGGGTGACCGAAGCCTGGGGCAACGCTTGCGGGTCAAGACCCACAAACGGCGCCTTGGCCCACACCACCTTGCCGCCGACGACAGTCAACAGCACTTCATTGCGGCCCAGTTCTGCTTCCGGCACCTGCATGAAGTTTCTCTTCAGGACGATCAGGTCGGCGAACTTGCCGACTTCAAGCGAGCCGGTGACGGCCTCCAGCTTCAGCTGTTGGGCGGCATTGAAGGTGATGGCCCGCAGCACTTCGCTGCGCGACAGCGCCGGGTCGCCATTGAGTTTGCCGGCATACTCGGGCCCATAGCTGTGGGTGTTCAGCGGATCGCCGGCGCGGGTCACGCCAATTTTCAGCGCGAGGAACTCGTCGAGCGGATCGACCGGCCAGTCGCTACCATAGGCAATGCGCCCACCGGCGTTGGCAATGCTGCCCGACGGTTCCATGCGGGCAAAACGTGCCGGCCCCAAATGTTCGTTGGTGCCGTCAATGGTGGACGGCGCCTGCTGGGCCCACTGGAAGGACATGGTTGCCGTCACATCGAGTGCCTTGAAGCGCGGGTAGTCGGCGGGGTCAACCGATTCTGCGTGGGCGATGGCCGGCCGAAAGTCGCTGGCAGGCAGCTGACGGCGCACGTATTCGACACTGTCGAGCGAGGCGCGCACTGCCCGTTCGCCGGTAGCATGCAGATGTGGATCAAGTCCGGCCTGGACAGCCCTGAGCAACAGCGGGTTGAGCGTCTGAGACGGGAAATACAACTCGCCAAGATTCTTGCCGGGCGTCCACTGGGGCGCCTTCTCGGTCCCGCTGTTTTCTAGATAGGGCGTCAGCATCGCGCCGGTGTCCGCAGGCGCATTGATGATCCCGTCCATGAACAACTTTACGTGACGCATGCTCACACCTGGAGCCGGCTGAACGTCGCCCTGGTCATAGGTGGCGGCCAGGGCCTTCGCTTCGGCGATGGTTTTCGCCGGGTCCGCTGCGGCGGCGGCCGGGTCCAGTTTGATGGCCAGCAGCGCTCGGGAAGTCAGCTCGCCCGACTGCTGCAGTTGAGTAAATGCCTTGGCGCTTTCAGCACCTGACAAGGCATCGAAGAAACTGGTGATGCCTTGCTGGCGCATGGCGTCGAGTGCGGCGCGAGTCTGGATCAACTTCTGTGCATCGCTGGCGGGTGGTACTACAGCGGCCATCGATTCGGCGGCACCGTCTTCGCAGATGCCAGTTGGATTGCCGGCGCTGTCACGGGCGTACTTGCCGTCGCCGGGATCAACAGTCTCCTTACCGATGCCGGCGATCGCCAGGCCGCGTGAGTTAACCAGCAAGGTATGGAAATCGCTGGAGCGTACCTGGATGGGACGTTTGGTCCTGAGGGCGTCCAGCGTCGACTTGTCCGGGTCGCCATCGAGCCCGTCCATGCCCATGCGGTCCCAGCTACCGACTTCCAGCCAGACATCCGGCCCTTTGTCCGGCTCGGCATCCAGGCAGGCCTGAATCCGTTCCTGGAATACTTTGCGGGTCATGGTCTGGTATTTCAGGTCGCATAAGGTCATCGCCCGGCCACCGTCACCCGGGTGCATGTGCGCGTCGATGAAGCCGGGCATCAGCATGCGCCCGGCCAGGTCGACCTGCCGGGTCTGCGGACCGACAAAGGCGGCCACCCCGGCCTCGCTGCCGACGTAGACGATCTTGCCCGCCGTTACCGCAATCGCCTGCTGCACAGAATTCTGACCGTCGACGGTGTAGACATAACCGTTGCGCATGACCATATCGGCGGCGTTGGAGCCTTGGGTCTGACACCCCACCAGCGACATCAAGGAAAATGCCGTCGCCGTTGTCACTGCGATACCCAGCCTGGAGAATTTCACGTGTCCCACCTCTGTTTTTATAGTTTTTAAAGGGCCCGTTCAGACTGCCGTGCTCGCCCCGTAATGCAGGAGCTACCCTATAGGGCGCGGCGTTTGAATGGACCTCTACAAATGAGGAGGGTGAGGGAAATACTTGTGGATGCAGCACGTCTCAACAGAATCTGTTACCCGGATTTGGCCAGAGGGTTCGCAGAGGGGGAGCGCAGTGCCGACCCCAGTTCGACCTTGCTTTTCACCCCAAGCTGCACATAGCAGTTGCGCAGGTAGGTGCGCACGGTGGCCGGGCTCAACGCGAGGATTTTGGCGATTTCCTTGTAGGAATGGCCGGCGGCAAACAACATCGCTGCGGTGCGCTCCCGGGGTGCGAGCATCACCCCGCGTGACAAGGTTTCCAGGGAAAGGATCACATGCTCGCTGTTAGGCGAAAGTGTCAGGGCGCAGCGCCCCAGGCGCATCACGCACGGCGCTTTGCTAACTGGACAATCACCTCGGGCGGCAGCGTCGAACCGTCCCACTGAGGCAATTCGCGCTGGATGGCCACACCCAGGGCAGCGCCTATATACAGCAGGCTGCCATCCATGCGGGCGACGCCGAAGTCGCTTGCTCCATTCCCCGTGTCAACGCGAATCATGTCCTGCACCTGGAACCGCCACAGCTGCAGCAGATGATCGCAAAAGGCGCTGAACAAACCGGCCGCGTCTTGTTCGAACGCGCACTCATGCTGGCCGCGATACAGGCACACGAAGAACATTAACCCGCTTTCGGGTAGCTCAAAGGTGATGCACATCGCATGGAACAGATCGTGGCGCCGGGCAAAGGCACTCACGCCTTCGTCCAGATCGTCATAACCGCTTTCGCGCACCACGGTACCGGGCTTGCTTAAAGTGTCATGGGAAAAACTGTCCGCATCGGCGCCCTTGTGCCATTCGACGGCAAAGGATTCAGGCAGGTCGATTCGCCCGTGCATCCAGCTTTTCGGAGGAATATTGACGCCCGACACTGACATCTCCCCCACCAGGCCGACGCAAAGGGCACCAGTGAGCGAAACGCCTGCAGGCCATCTTCGATGAATCGGGTTGAGCGATGATCCCGGGCCAGCCGACCCAGTTCCAACACGCAAAGATTGAACGCCTTTAGCGTTGCCATCGATACCTTGGCGTCGACCTCGTCCCCCTCCTCCATTGGTTTTTATCCTGATCATTGCACAACGTTTTGATTTGACGATGCCATAGGCGTGGCGGTTGCGTCCAGTTCATGACGAGCTGACGCAGGCGACGGGTTTGCGCCCACGGCCTGAGCGTGCCGATCTTGCTGGCGATTTCGCAGAAGGGCATTACGATCAGGTCGCCGAGCGTGTGGTAACGCTCAGGACCCTGGCCGGCGATACCGAACTGCAGCGACTCAGGCTTGGACGTAGTGACATAGAGCGTGCCAAACATCCAATCCCACAGGGACAGGTTGACGCCAAAATTCCTGTCGAAGTGGCGCGGCGCATCGCTGTGATGAATCTGGTGCTGGGCCGGGCTGTTGAGCACATGCTCGATGGCTGGGCCGAACGATAACCACACGTGGCTGTGGCGCAGGTTCGCCGCCAGCCCGTTGAGGATGAACACCAGGTAGGTCACGCCGAACAGGGTGTAGCGGCTGACCTCGCCGCCACAGGCATACCAGAATACGCCGGCATAGGCGCCGACCATCACGCTGATGGAGAGCTTTTCCACCACCTTCTCCAGGAAATGCACGCGGCTGGCTGTCGCCGGCACCAATACCTGTGCCGAATGGTGGACCTTGTGGAACGCCCAGAGCCAGCGCGTATGAAAGGCGCGGTGGGTCCAGTAATGGGTGAAGTCTCGCGCCAGGAAAACACCCAGTCCGTACAGCAATGACAGGCCGAGGTGTTGCTGCACTTGCACGCGAGCCCCCACAGGTTGGTGAAAAAACCAACGTAGTCGGCCGAGCGCAGGATGTGCGGGTCAACGATGCCGACGATCGGCAGCACCAGGGCGACCTTGAGGATGGCGCGCACAAAGTAGTAGCGGTAATCCAGTAATGCAGAGGGGTGGAAATGCACCTTGCCGGCGCCGATGAATTGCCAGAACGATGAAGCGTCAGTTAAACCGCGACGCCTGCGGTAACGAAAAAGGCTGTAGGCGACCGAGTAGGACACGCTAAGGAACAACAGGCCAAAGCGGCCATTGAGGTCAAAGATGCCAACGAACTGATGGGCGACCGGCTCGATCACCCACGCCATCAGGTAGCCAGAGAGAAGTGCGACAACTTCCACGACAGATTCGCCTCATGCCAGGGAAGGACGTGGGTTGGTGGAACAGGCGATAAGTGTAGCCGTGGTTTGGCGTTAAAGTTTGATTTCGTTGGCCGCTGTTATGTCGATCCGGCCTACCGGGCCGGTCAGGTGGGCCAGGATTTTGTTGTGTTCGGCAATGATGTCTTCGGCGGTGGTATTGCCGTTATCGACCGTGGAATGCGCGTCGCCGGCGAGTACCACGTCGTAGCCCAGGGCATGCGCCTGGCGGACGGTGGCGTTTACGCAATAGTCGGTTTGCAGGCCGCAGATGATCAGGCGGTCAACCTCACGCTCCAGCAGCAACGCTTCAAGTGGGGTCCGGTAGAAGGAGTCCCCGGTGGTCTTGCCTATTCGCAGGTCCTCGGGCGAAGTGTCCAGTCCCTTGGCGAGTTGCCAGCCCTCGGAGCCATGTTGCAGCAAGTCGCCCTTTTCCTGGTGCTGGATGAGCACGACCGGGATGCTGGCCGCCCTTGCCCTGGCGCTGAGCGTGTTAATGTTGGCAATCACCCGTTGAATATCGAAGCATTGGTACTGGCCGGTGCACAAGGCGTGCTGTACGTCGACGATCAGCAGTGCGGTGGTCATGATTGTCCTTCCTTGAGTGGGTGGTGCGGGGAACAGAAAATAGATCTGTCCCCCTTTAAATACAACCTTCAATAGCCAAGGTGACAGGCCGGTATTGCGCCGCGGGTCGTTGGCTCCGTAGAAGCGGTTCTTGCCAACCGGCTTGCCCTCAAGCGAAGCGCGCGCCGACCAGAATCGCCGCGACGTGGTTGGCATCCTGGGGCCCGGCGAATTTGTGGCCCATGCTTTCGAGCATCTTCACCGTGTCGGGACTGGTGGTGAAGGTTTCCAGGTTGGTTTCTTCCGGCAGCCATTGCTGATGGAAACGCGGGGCATCCACCGCTTCCTGGATGTTCATCCCGTAGTCGATCACGTTGAGGATGGTCAGCAGTGTCGCGGTAATGATGCGGCTGCCCCCGGGAGTGCCGACGACCATCACCACCTTGCCGTCCTTGGTCACGATGGTCGGGCTCATCGACGACAGCGGCGCCTTGCCGGGAGCGATGACGTTGGCCTCGCCTTGCACCAGGCCATACATGTTCGGTACGCCGATCTTCGAGGTGAAGTCGTCCATTTCGTCGTTGAGGATGATCCCGGTCTTGCTGGCCATGACGCCGGCGCCAAACCAGTCGTTGAGGGTGTAGGTCACCGACACCGCATTGCCCCATTTATCGACGATCGAGTAATGGGTGGTGTTGCTGCCTTCATGGGGCGCAACGCCGGGCTTGATCTCGCGCGACACGCCAGCCTTTTTCGGGTCGATGGCGGCGCGGATTTTGGTCGCGTAGTTCTTGTCCAGCAGGTGTTCGATGGGATTTTTCACGAAATCCGGATCGCCGAGGTAGCTGTTGCGGTCGACATAGGCGTGGCGCATGGCTTCG
>NZ_JAEKEG010000043.1 GCF_016651255.1 Pseudomonas sp. TH10 | reverse complement strand
AGGCCCATGCGGGTTTCGCTGAAGGCCAGGGAGTCGAAACGCTCGCCGTCGAGGCGTTCCAGGTAAGACACGCCGAGGTCCAGGCGGTTGTTCGCCAGCTGTTCGAGAATTTGCTCGGAGCTCAATGCAGACAACTCGAACCGCAGGTTCGGGTGTTCGGCATGCAGGCGCTGCATCAACGGCAATGGATCGAAACTCGATAACGGCACCACCCCCAGGCGCAGGGTGCCGACCAGATTGCCGCGACAGGCGGCCGCCTCGGCTTGCAGCCCGTCGTAGGCCGCCAGCACCGTGCGCGCCCACGCCAGCACTCGCTCGCCCGGCGCGGTAAAGCCTTCAAAGCGTTGGCCACGGTTGACCAGCGGTAATTCGAGCTCTTCTTCCAGGCTGCGCAAACGCATCGACAAGGTCGGTTGGGTGATGTGGCAACGCGCGGCGGCCTGGCCGAAGTGGCGGGTTTCGTCGAGGGCGATGAGGAATTTCAGCTGCTTGATGTCCATCTTCGCTCCAGGGCGCAGGAAGGCGCCGATTCTAGCCCCTGGCGGGAAGCGGCGTCATTGGTCGGGTTGGAACCGCAGTGTGCAAGCTTGGTCTAGGCTTTTGCGTCTGGACCCTTTTATTACCATGGAGAGCACACGATGAGCCTTTTCAGTTTTCTCAAAGAAGCCGGTGAAAAAATCCTCGACGCACTGACGCCGGACAAGGCCGAAGCCAACAGCGAGGCGCTGACCAAGCACGTGAAGGATGCGCTGACGGGGATCGATACTTCGAAGATCCAGGTCAAGGTCGAGGGCGACAAGGTGATCGCCAGTGGTGAAGCCGCCACCCAGGAAGAGAAAGAAAAGATCCTGTTGTCCCTGGGCAACGTGGCGGGCGTCAGTGGTGTTGAAGACCAGATTACCGTGACCGGGCCAGTGATGGTGGCTGCGAAGTTTGTGGTGGTGGAGAAGGGCGATACGCTGAGCGCGATTTCCCTGCGGGTGTATGGCAATGCCAACCTGTACAACAAGATTTTCGAGGCCAACAAACCGATGCTCAAGGACGTGAACAAGATCTATCCGGGGCAGTCGTTGCGGATTCCTGAGTAAAGCTTTAGATCGCCATCGCGGGCAAGCGTTGCCCGCGATGCAGCCGAATCGGTCTAGAGACCGGCAACCAGGTCCCGATAATCCTCAACCGCCGCAAACTCCGCCGTGTCCTTTGGGCCCTTGCGACTGTCCGGCTCCCGCACGGCCAGCAGATGTGCCACGCCAAAGTCCCGCGCACTGCGCAAAATCGGCAGTGTGTCGTCAATAAACAGGCTGCGCGCCGGATCGAAGCCGATGTCCGCCTGCAGGGCGTCCCAGAACTGCGGATTTTCCTTGGGATAGCCGTAATCGTGGGAGCTGATCAGCCGCTCGAAGTAAGGCGCCAGTTCAATCCGTTCAAGCTTGAGTGACAGGGAATCGCGGTGGGCGTTGGTGATCATCACCACCCGCTTGCCGGCTTGTTTGATCGCCGCCAGGAACGTGTCCGCGTCCGGGCGCAGGGCGATCAGGTGCGCGGTCTCCAGTTTCAACTCGCGAACCGACAACTTCAGCTCGGTGCTCCAGAAATCCAGGCAATACCACTGCAACTGTCCGGCGTGGCGTTCGAACAGCGGCTGCAACTCCATCTCGGCCATGGCCAGGCTGACTCCGTGCACCTGCGCATAGCGTTGCGGCAGGTGCTCCAGCCAGAAATGGTTGTCAAAATGCAGGTCCAGCAAGGTGCCGTCCATGTCCAGCAAAACGGTATCGATGTCATGCCAGGGCAGCAGGGACATAAAAAACTTCTCCAGCGGTAAAAAGGATATCCGGGGTCAACATTCAGGATAGGCCGGGTATAGTAACTCGCTATCACCCAGGAGCCGCTCATGCGCCAGAAACCTACCATCCTCGCTCGCGAGATTGTCGCCACCAGCCGCCTGTTCTGCGTCGAAGAGCTGAAGTTGCGCTTTTCCAATGGCGTCGAGCGCACTTACGAGCGACTGGTCGGCAAGGGCGCCGGCTATGGCGCGGTGATGATCGTGGCGATGCTGGATGCGGATCATGCGGTGCTGGTCGAGGAATACTGCGGCGGTACCGATGAGTACGAGATGTCGTTGCCCAAGGGTTTGATCGAACCCGGCGAAGACGTGCTGGCGGCGGCCGAGCGCGAGCTCAAGGAGGAAGCCGGGTATGGCGCACGGCAGCTGGAACACCTGACCGAGTTGTCCTTGTCGCCCGGCTACATGAGCCAGAAGATCCAGGTGGTGCTGGCCACGGACTTGTACGAGGAACGACTGGAAGGCGACGAGCCCGAGCCGATGGGCGTGAGCAAGGTCAACCTGCGCGAGCTGTCGGCGCTGGCGCAGAACCCGCAATTCACCGAAGGCCGTGCGTTGGCCGCGCTCTATCTGGCCCGGGATCTGCTGACACAGCGCGGGGTGTACCAGCCATGAATTTCCCGCATCCATTGATGGCGCCCGTGATCGAACTGGCCTTGCTGGCAGGCGACGCCATTTTGCCGTTCTGGCGCACCGGCACGGCCGTGACTGCCAAGGCCGACGATTCACCCGTCACAGCAGCTGACCTGGCGGCTCACCATCTGATTCTGGACGGGCTGACCGCTCTGGACCCAAGCATCCCGGTGCTCTCTGAAGAAGACGCCAACATTCCCCAAAGCGTGCGCGCCGGCTGGCAGCGCTGGTGGCTGGTCGATCCGCTGGACGGGACCAAGGAATTCATCTCGGGCAGCGAGGAGTTCACCGTCAACATCGCCTTGATCGAGCAAGGCCGCGTGGTGTTTGGGGTGGTATCGATGCCGACCAATGGGCGCGTTTATGTCGGAGGCGCAGGCCTGGGGGCATGGCGTTCGGATAAAGGTGCCGAGCCTTTGCCTATTCAGGTTCGTCAGGTGCCGCCGGCAGGTGAAGCTTTTACCGTAGTCGCCAGCCGCCGCCATTCGAGCCCCGAGCAGGAGCGCTTGCTTGCAGGCTTGAGCGCGAGCCTGGGTGAGCTGGAGTTGGCCAACATCGGCAGCTCATTGAAGTTTTGCCTGCTGGCCGAAGGCGCGGCGGATTGTTACCCGCGCCTGGCGCCGACTTCGCAGTGGGACACGGCGGCGGCCCAGGGAGTGCTGGAAGGTGCCGGGGGCGAGGTGCTGGAGTTGAGCGGTAAAACGTTCAGTTACCCGGCGCGGGAATCGTTGTTGAACGGGTTTTCCTGGCGCTGCCGGCCCAGGCATCCTGGCGACAGCAGTTGTTGAAACTGGCCCAAGGTTAACGATCGAAAAAGCGCAGCCTGGTCCGCACCGTAGGAGCTGCCGAGTGCAACGAGGCTGCGATCTTTTGATCTTAACGGTGCAAAACGTACTGCCCGCTAAACGTCACCGCATCCTCGGCACCCTCGGCGTTCACAATCCGCGATTGCAGGATCAACCGCGCCCGCCCATACCGCTGATACATCGCCAAAAACCTTTTCCACACCAGCGCATCCGGCGCCGGACAAATCGCCGTGGCATTCCCCGTCACCGGCAGTGGATAACTGATCTGCCCTTCCTGAATCACGATGTGCCCGTCGGTGATCCCTTCTTCCTTCAGGCGTAAATGCAGCCAGCCCCAGCCGGCCAGTACCGCGCCGCAATAGAGACTGCCGCCGAACATCGTGCTCTTGTGGTTGACGTTGGGATCGAGCGGCAAATACAGGCTCAATTGCTGCTCGCGCCAATCGAGCACCCGAAGGCCCATGTCGCGGGTCAGCGGAATGTCGTGGTGCAGGATGCTTTCCAGGTGACGACTGTCGCGGCTCATGAACGCTCTCTTGTCTGTGGGCGGTGATTGGACGGTAGCTCAGTCGAGTTCGTCGGTGGCGGTGTGGGCGCCGCCATCGGCAAAGTTGAGCCCGTGCTTGCGTAGTTTGTCGTGCAGGGTTTTGCGCGGGATGCCCAGTGCTTCCGCCAGGCTGCGGACCGAGCTGTGGGAGCGCGCGAGCTCGGCGGCGATCAGGCTCTTCTCGAAGTTTTCCACCTGTTCGCTCAACCCGCCACTGATCACCTCAACCGTGACCCCGGATGTGCCATCCGGTGCGCTGTTGTCCAGGGCCAGTTCCAGGCCCAGGGCGAAGCGCTCGGCGGCGTTTTGCAGCTCCCGTACGTTGCCTGGCCAGCTGTGGCGCAGTAGCAGAGCGCGTTGACCCGGTTGCAGTTCGTGGGGCGGCAGACCGTGGCGGGTGCTGGCCTCGTTGGCGAAATGCTGGAACAGCATCAGGGCATCTTCGCCGCGCTCGCGCAAAGGTGGGATGCGCAGCGGCGCCACATTGAGGCGGTAGTACAGGTCGGCCCGAAAACGGCCTTGGTCGGCAGACTGGCGCAGGTCTTCCTTGGTCGCAGCGATGACACGGATGTCCAGCGGGATCTGCTGGTTGCCGCCAAGCCGCTCAACCACGCGCTCTTGCAGCAGGCGCAGCAGCTTGACCTGCACATCCAGACTCATGCTCTCGATTTCATCGAGAAACAGCGTGCCGCCGTTGGCGAATTCGAACTTGCCAATGCGGCGCTTCTGCGCCCCGGTGAAAGCGCCGGGCTCGTGTCCGAACAGCTCGCTCTCCACCACCGATTCAGCCAGGGCGCCGGCATTGATTGCCACGAATGGCCCGTTGCGACGACTCGACAGATCGTGCAGCGCGCGGGCGACCACTTCCTTGCCCGCGCCGGTTTCGCCAAGGATCAGCACGTCCGCCCGGGTGGCCGCCAAGGCACCGATCTGCTCGCGCAGGCGCGCCATTGGCGCTGAATGTCCAACCAGCCGTGCGCTCAACTCGTTGCGATCGCTCAGTGCCAGGCGCAGGCTGCGGTTATCCAGCACCAACCGGCGCAGGGCCAGCGCCCGGCGTACGCTGTCGAGCAGGGCATCGCTGGCAAAAGGTTTTTCCAGGAAGTCGTAGGCCCCGGCGCGCATCGCTTGCACCGCCAGCGGTACGTCGCCATGGCCGGTGATCAACAACACCGGCAGCTCCGGGTCCTGGGCATGCAGTTCGGTCAGCAGTTCGAGACCGTCCATGCCCGGCATGCGAATATCGCTGACCACCACGCCCGGCCAGTCACGCTCCAACTGGGCAGCCAGGCCCTTGGCTTCGGCCAGCGGCAGGATCTTCAGGCCGGCAAGGTCCAGCGTCTGGCTCAGGGCCTGGCGCAAGTGCGGATCGTCGTCGATCAGCACGACCTGGATGCGGTTGTCGATGGTCATGCACTTCGGTCCTCGGACGGTTGCAGGCTCACGCCCGGTGCGCCTGCGCGCAATTTCAAGGTAATCAGCGCGCCGCCTTCCTTGTGGTTGGAGAACGACAGTTCACCACCGAAGGCGCGCATCAGTGTTTCGCAGATCGCCAGCCCCAGCCCCAGGCCCTGGGTGCGGGTCTTGGTGGTGTAGAAAGGTTCGCTGGCGCGGCCCAGGGCTTCCATGCAAAAACCCGGGCCATTGTCGCGAATGTGACAGGTTGACGCCTTCGGCTGTGGATTGGGCACTCAGCCACAGTTTACGCGGCGGGCCTTTTTCCGTAAGGGCGTCCAGGGCGTTCGCCAGCAAATTGCCCAGCACCTGGCGCAGGCGGGTTTCGCCGGCTTCGACCCACAAGGTGGCGGCCGGCAAATCGCGGATCAGTTCGACCTCCATGCTGCGCCGGCGCTTGGCGAGCAGGGCCAGTGCGTCGTCCAGCGCCGGTTGCAGGGCGACACTCTCCGGCGCATGGCGATCGCGGCGGGCGAATGCGCGCAAGTGGGCGATGATTGACGCCATGCGCGCGGTCAGTTCACTGATCAGCTTGAGGTTGCCACGGGCGTCGTCGGTGCGCTGGTGATCGAGCAGCACTTCGGCGTTTTCCGCATAGCTGCGGATCGCCGCCAGTGGCTGATTCAACTCGTGACTGATGCTGGCGGACATCGTCCCCAGTGCCGACAGCTTGCCGGCCTGTACCAGGTCATCCTGGGCGCGCACCAGCTCCTGCTGGGCCTGTTCGCGTTCCAGCACTTCCTCCTTGAGACGCCGGTTGAGCCCTTCGAGGTCGCTGGTGCGCTCGGCGACTCGACCTTCCAGCTCTCGTCGCGCCTTGGCTTCAAAATCGATGCGCTCCAGATAGTGGCGACGGCGCTGCATCATCAGACCGAGCAACAGCATCAACACCAACAGCGTCGCACCGCCGATGGCAACCACGGTGCGCACCGGGCGGTCGATCAGGGTCCGCGGCGCGAGGATGTTCACCGTCCAGCCCGTCTCGTCGATCTGGTGAGACTGGGTCAGCCACGCATCGGGGTTGAGCTTGAGCGGCTGGGGATCGCGAGTGGGGTAAGGTTGGATCGCCGTGATCGCCTTGTTCTCCGCCTCGCTCAATGTGCGGGTCGAACGAAAGCGCCATTCCGGCCGTGAGGTGAGAATGACCACGCCATTTTGATCGGTGGCCAGCAGCTGTTCCGGGGTGTTGCCCCACAGGCTCTCGGTATGGTCGAGGTCAACCTTGACCACCAGTACGCCGATGATCTTTTCGCCTTGGCGAACCGCCGCCGCAAAAAAATAGCCACGTTTGGCCGAGGTCGTGCCCAGGCCGAAGAAGCGCCCAAGACGACCGGCCATGGCTTCGCTGAAGTAGGGGCGGAAGGAAAAATTGCGCCCCACGAAGCTGTCGTGTTTGTCCCAGTTGGACGCCGCCAGGGTTTTGCCGGTGGTGTCCATCAGGTACATGACTTCGGCGCCGGTCTGGGCACTGATGTTTTTCAGCAGGCGGTTGGCGTTGCCTTGGCTCACGCCGTCGTCCGGCGCGCCCAGGACGGCGCGCAGGGCTGGAAGCTCGCCGAGAATTTGCGGCAGCACCTCATAACGGTGCAGGGTGCCCAACAGGTTGGCGACGTACAGGTCGAGCGTCTGGCGGTTTTGCCCGGCCAGTTCGCTGCGGTAATAGCGCTCGGCCAGATGCTCCAGCGGCCACAGCAGTGGCGCCAGACACAGGGCCAGAAGGGCGAGGCTGCGCCAGCGAGGTCTGCGGGGGAGAGTCGGGGTCATGAGGTCGAGCGCCTGTCGCGTTGATGGTCGGCATTCTTGCGCAAAGTGCCGGGTGGCGCGAGGGGGTGTGTGATTGTGGGGGTTGCGTATCGCCCCGAGCAATGGCGATATAAGCGCCTAATAAAATTTCAGGGGTCGTTCCATGCCGCTCGCCACGTTGATTCATCGCGCCAGTTTGCCCAGCCCACAAGTGTCGGCCGAGGTTGCGCTTGGGCTGCTGGCAGAGCATTACGGGCTTAGCGGCACATTGCAGGCGCTTGGCAGCCAGCAGGATCTCAACTACCGCGTCGACAGCCCGCGCGGGCGGTTCGTGCTGAAAATCTGTCGTGGTGATTACGCCCTTGTCGAGTTACAGGCCCAGCATGCGGGCCTGAAGTTTCTGGCCGAAAAGGCCGGGGTGCAAGTGCCACGGGTTATTGGCGCCAGGAGCGGCGCGGACCTGCTGACACTGCAAGTGGCCGATCAGACCGTGCATGTGCGCTTGCTCGATTACATCGAAGGCCAGCCACTGACTCATCTCGATCATCTGGGTCAGGAAGTGGTGGCGCGGTTTGGTCGTCTTTGCGCTGAAATGGATCTGACCCTGGCCGGTTTCGATCATCCCGGCCTGGAGCGCACATTGCAGTGGGACGCACGCCACGCCAGTGCGCTGATCAGTCATCTGCTGCCGGTGATCAAGGATGAGCAGCAGCGAGCATTGATCGCCGAAGCCGCCGAACAGGCCGAGCGACGTTTGCAGCCGCTGCTCGACAAGCTGCCGGTGCAGGCGATTCACATGGACATCACCGACGACAACGCCGTCTGGCAGCGCGACGCGCAACGTCACTGGCAGTTGCAAGGGGTGATCGATTTCGGTGACCTGATCCGTACTTGGCGCATCACCGATCTGTCGGTGACCTGTGCCGCATTGCTGCATCACGCCGGTGGCGATCCGTTTGTCATCCTGCCGGCAGTCCAGGCGTATCACGCGGTCAACCCGTTGCAACGCGAAGAGCTGCAAGCCTTGTGGCCATTGATCGTTGCGCGGGCGGCGGTACTGGTGCTCAGCGGCGAGCAGCAGGTCAGCATCGATCCCGCGAATACCTACAGCCGCGATAATCTCAGCCATGAGTGGGAGATTTTCCACGTGGCCACGTCGGTGCCATTGGCGCTGATGGAGGCGGCGATTCTCACTGCCGTCGGCCTGCCATTACCGGTGATCGACAGTGACGGTTTTGCGCCGTTGCTGCCGAGTCTGGTCGGGCGTGAATTCGCGCTGATCGACCTCGGTGTCCTCAGCCCGCATTTTGAGGCGGGGAACTGGGAGCAGGAGGGCATCGACCAGCGCCTGTTGAACGAGGCAGCCGCCGTGCATGAGCTGGCGGCCAGTCGCTACGGGCAATATCGCCTGTCGCGCACCCAGCCGGATTCGTTTCGCGAGCCGGACACTTGCCCGCTGCACGTCGAATTAAGGGTGCCCATGGGCACGGCGGTCGAGTCGCCGTTTGCCGGCATGGTCCATGAGCCCGAGCCGGGCGTGCTGCAACTCGATGGCCCGCAATTGAGCCTGCGGTTGTGGGGCGTCCAGCCGTCGCTGCACACGGGCGCGGCGCTGGTCAAAGGGCAGGTGCTGGGTGCGGTCAGCGGCCCGTTGCTCGTGCAGTTGAGCCGAGGCGCGCAGCTTCAGGCTCCGCTGTTCTGCACGCCATCGCGTGCGCCTGCCTGGCAGGCTTTGTGCCCATCGCCGGCCATGTTGTTGGGGCTGGCGTGCGATGCCGAGCCGGAGCTGGATGCGAAAACCCTGCTGGAACGGCGCGACGCCAGTTTCGCCCGTACGCAAAAACACTACTACGTGGACCCGCCGCGCATCGAACGCGGCTGGCGCAATCACCTGATCGACATGCAGGGCCGCTCCTATCTCGACATGCTCAACAACGTCGCGGTGCTCGGTCACGGTCACCCGCGCATGGCGGCGGTCGCGGCGCGGCAGTGGTCGTTGCTCAATACCAACTCGCGATTCAACTATGCGGCGGTCGCCGAGTTTTCCGAGCGTTTGCTGAAGCTGGCGCCGGACTCCATGGACCGGGTGTTCCTGGTCAACAGCGGCAGCGAGGCCAATGACCTGGCCATCCGCCTGGCCTGGGCCTACAGCGGCGGGCGCGACATGCTCAGCGTGCTGGAGGCTTATCACGGCTGGACGGTGGGCGCGGACGCCGTTTCGACCTCGATCGCCGACAACCCCCAGGCCTTGAGTAGCCGCCCGGACTGGGTGCATCCGGTGACGGCGCCGAACACCTATCGCGGCGAATTCCGCGGCGCCGACAGCGCTCCCGATTACGTGCGCAGCGTCGAGCACCACCTGGCGAAAATCGCCGGGCAGCAGCGCCAGCTTGCCGGGTTCATTTGCGAACCGGTCTATGGCAACGCGGGCGGAATCTCGTTGCCGCCGGGTTATTTGAAGCAGGTCTACGCCCTGGTACGCGCCCAGGGTGGCGTGTGCATCGCCGATGAAGTGCAGGTCGGCTACGGGCGCATGGGCCATTTTTTCTGGGGCTTTGAGGAGCAGGGCGTGGTGCCGGACATCATCACCATGGCCAAGGGCATGGGCAACGGCCAGCCTTTGGGTGCGGTGATCACCCGCCGGGAGATTGCCGAGGCGCTGGAGGCCGAGGGTTATTTCTTCTCGTCGGCTGGTGGCAGCCCGGTGAGCTGCCAGATCGGCATGGCGGTGCTGGATGTCATGAAGGAAGAAAAACTCTGGGAGAACGCTCAGGTGGTCGGCGGTCACTTCAAAGCACGGCTCGAAGCGTTGATCGATAAACATCCGTTGGTTGGCGCGGTGCATGGTTCCGGGTTTTATCTGGGCCTGGAGCTGATCCGCAACCGCGAGACATTGGAGCCAGCGACCGAGGAGACCGCATTGCTGTGCGATCGCTTGCGCGAGCTGGGCATTTTCATGCAGCCGACCGGCGATGACTTGAACATCCTCAAGATCAAACCGCCGATGGTGACCTCGCGCCGAAGTGTCGACTTCTTCGTGGATATGCTTTCGAAGGTGCTTGCAGAGGGCCTTTGAGCCCGATGGCCATTGCGCTGTTGGGGGTGTGTTGGGGAGTACGGGTGTGGGGTAATCCATGAAAATCGATTTCTATCGGTGTTTTAAGCGTATTCATTCATCTTTTTTAAAAATATTTGCTTTTAAAGCCGATATTTATCGGCTATAAAGTCGCCATTGCTCCGGCATGGCGATCTCTTGTCCGGTGCGCGCGTTTTTCTTTTCGGTCGAATTGTCGACCGTCAAAGCACTTGCCCGGAGATGATTCATGAGCCGTATCGTTACCGTCGCCGCCACTCAGATGGCCTGTTCGTGGGATCTGCAAGCCAACCTCGAAATCGCTGAAAGGCTGGTTCGCGAAGCTGCTGCCAAAGGCGCGCAGATCATCCTGATCCAGGAGCTGTTCGAGGCGCCGTACTTCTGCCAGAAACCCAACGCCGATTACCTGCAACTGGCCACCCCGGTCGAAGACAACGTCGCGATCAAACATTTCCAGAAAATCGCCAAAGAGCTGCAGGTGGTGCTGCCGATCAGCTTCTACGAGCTGGCCGGGCGTGCACGCTTCAACAGCATCGCGATCATCGACGCCGACGGCAGCAACCTCGGGATTTATCGTAAAAGCCATATCCCGGACGGCCCGGGCTACCACGAGAAGTACTACTTCAACCCGGGCGATACCGGCTTCAAGGTGTGGAATACCCGATACGCGAAAATCGGCGTGGGCATCTGCTGGGACCAGTGGTTCCCCGAGTGTGCCCGCAGCATGGCGCTGCAAGGCGCGGAAATCCTGTTTTACCCGACCGCCATCGGCAGCGAGCCGCACGACAAGACCATCTCGTCCCGCGACCACTGGCAGCGCGTGCAACAAGGCCATGCCGGCGCTAACTTGATGCCGCTGATCGCCAGCAACCGAATCGGCAATGAAGAGCAGGACGGCTACGACATCACGTTCTACGGCTCTTCGTTCATCGCCAACCAGTTCGGCGAAAAAGTGCAGGAGCTGAATAAAACCGAAGAAGGTATTCTTGTGCACACTTTCAACCTCGACGAGCTGGAACATATTCGCAGCGCGTGGGGTTCATTCCGTGACCGCCGGCCAAATCTGTACGGCGCGTTGAAAACCCTCGACGGTTCCCTGGAGTCCTGATCCCGATGACCACATTGAAAAGTACCCCACGCGCCGACGGCTTCTACATGCCGGCCGAGTGGGCAGCACAAACTCAAACCTGGATGATCTGGCCCGAGCGCCCGGATAACTGGCGTCTGGGCGGCAAACCGGCGCAAGCCGCACACGCGGCGGTGGCCAAAGCCATCGCGCGTTTCGAGCCAGTGACCGTTGCCGTGTCCGCCGGCCAGTACGAAAACGCCCGCGCGCGCCTCGACGTGCCGAATATCCGCGTGGTCGAGATGTCCAGCGATGATGCCTGGGTTCGCGACAGCGGCCCGACGTTTGTCATCAACAACGGCGGCGAAGTGCGCGGTGTGAACTGGGACTTCAATGCTTGGGGTGGTTTCGACGGTGGTCTGTACTCGCCGTGGAATCGTGACTCGCAAGTGGGTGGCAAGATTCTCGAAATCGAGCGCAGCCCGCGCTATCGCACCGAAGGTTTTGTGCTTGAAGGCGGCTCGATTCACGTCGACGGCGAAGGCACCCTGATCACCACCGAAGAGTGCCTGCTCAACCGCAATCGCAACCCGCATTTGGGCCGCGAAGAAATCGAAGCGGTGCTCAGCGCCAATTTGTCTGTGGATAAAATCATCTGGCTACCGGACGGTTTGTTCAACGACGAAACCGACGGTCATGTGGATAACTTCTGCTGCTACATCCGTCCGGGTGAAGTGCTGTTGGCCTGGACCGACGATCCGCAAGACCCGAACTACCCGCGCTGCCAGGCCGCAATGAAAGTGCTGGAAAGCGCCACCGACTCCAAGGGGCGCCCATTCACGGTGCACAAGATGCCGATTCCGGGGCCGCTGTACGCGACCGAAGAAGAGTGCGCTGGCGTCGATCCGGTGGACGGCACGCAGGAGCGTAATCCGTCTGTGCGTCTGGCCGGTTCCTACGTGAATTTCCTGATCGTCAACGGCGGCATCATCGCGCCGAGCTTTGACGATCCGATGGATGCTCCGGCGAAGGAAATTCTGCAGAACCTGTTCCCGCAGCACGAAGTGGTGATGGTGCCCGGCCGTGAACTGTTACTGGGTGGCGGCAATATTCACTGCCTTACCCAACAACAGCCAGCACCGCACAAAGAGTGAGTTGAGTCGTAACAGCTTGAGTTGATTAATAAATCGGCCGGGCAATGATTAGCTCGCTATGTATGAAAACAAGCCCGCAGCCCGTCAGGACTGCGGGCTTCTTTGTATCCGCTTGTCGACAAATGCGAAACATTGGCATAGCTCTTGTATTCGACTGGAGGCACTAGGGAGGGGGAGGAACTTCAACAGTTCTGTCACAAACCTTGGATAACGTAGCCGCTCACGAACGGGGAGAGAGCGCTGGAATGAACGCCGAAGTGAACGTAGTCAGCGAGCGGACTTTGCATCCCATGGCCGTAAACGGCGAATCGCTCCAGATTGTCGCGCACTTTTTGAAGTCCAATGGAACGCGTCAGATCAGGGAACCTGATCCGCGCCGGATGATGATCGAGCGCTACCCCGCTGGCCTGTTCAGCGAGGCAGAACTGGAAGCGTTGTGGGCTGTGATGGAAGGATAAGAAAAACAATAAGGATGGGTGAAAGCGCTGCCGGGATGGCGGCGCTTTTTTATGCACGGTTATTTTGTACAGACCCATTCAATGTGGGAGCGAGCCTGCTCGCGAATGCGCTGGGTCAGGTAATGACGATGCCGGCTGACCCGACGCTTTCGCGAGCAGGCTCGCTCCCACAGGATTTCTGTGAAATCAGAAACTATAGGTGCCGGTCATCACGACGCTACGTGGCGCGCCTGGCTGAATCTGATACTGGCTCGTCGCCGACGCGTAATATTTCTTATCCGCAATATTGTTCAGCGCCGCACGCAAATCCCAATCTTTCATGCGGTAGCCCACCAGCGCATCCCAGCGGCCATACCCCGGCAACACGGTGGTATTGGCATTGTCCGCATAACGCTGGCCGACCAGCGTCAGGCCGGTCTCACCGTACCAGCCCATCTCCGGTTTCCAGGTCAGGAACAGGCTGCCGTTGTGCTTGGCAACGTTGTTGATGCGTTTGCCTTCCAGGCCGTTGTTGTCCTTCTCGATGGTTGCATCCTGCACGCCGACGCCACCGCGCACGTACCAGTTACCGACGATGTTGCCAGTCGCGGTCAACTCGATCCCGCGAGAGCGTTGCAGGCCGGACATCACGGTCAGGGTCGGATCGTTGGGATCGGTGGTGCGGCGGTTGTAGAGCTCCAGGTCATAGATCGCCAGCGTGGTGCTCAGGCGATCATCGAGCCAATCACTTTTCACGCCGATTTCTTTCTGCTTGGTCAGCTCGGGACTGAGGTCGTTGGTGTTGCCGGCGGCGCCGGGGGTGATGCCGATCAGGCCACCGCCCACCGGCGAGAAGGTCTTTGACCACGAAGCGTAGAACGAGTGATTGTGCAGCGGCGTCCAGACCAGGCCTACGCGTGGGCTGGTGCTGTGACTGTCACGATCTTCGGACATGTTGCGCAGCTTGTTGGTCGACTCGATGTCGAAGGTGTCGTAACGCAGACCGCCGAGCAGTTGCCATTGATCGTTCAGGCGCAGTTGATCCTGGACGTACACTGCGCGGCTTTCGACTTCGGTGTGGCTGCTGCTGGAGACTTGCATGCTGCCGGTGTGGCGCAGGTCACGATTGGGGTTAAACAGGTCGAGTGCCGGCACCGGTGAGCCGCCTGGCCCGGAGGTAGCAGCGTTGTACAGCGTCGGATCACGGCGCTGGCTGCCGGTTTCAACACCGGTGAGCAGGCGATGCTCAAGCCCGAACGTATCGAAACCACCTTCCAGCTCGACATTGTTAAAAACGTTACGGGTGGTCAGGTCCTGTTGCCAGTGCTGGCGCGTGACCTGGTGGGTGGCCGGGGTGTAGCCGGTCTGGTAGGTGTTATCAAAATCACTGTTGAGCTTGAATACGCCCAGGGTATGGCGAAGTTGCCAGTTGTCGTTGATTTCGTAAGTGAGTTTGGAGCGCAGGGATTGCGACTTGTCGTCGATGAAGTCGTGATCGCTGCCGTAGGTGGTATCCCGTCCTACATCTGCCGGGCGGCCATTCACCCCAGGCACGCCACGGTCGGGGGTGCGGTTGTAACGGCTGTACTCGTACTGCACCAGCCAGTTGAGGTCCGGGGTCAACTGCCAGCTCATCGATGGCGCGAATAGTTGGCGATTGCCGCTGACGCCATCGCGAAAGCTGTTTTCATCCATGTTGCCCATGTTCAGGCGCAGGCTGATGTTCTCGCTCGGGTCAGTGCTGAGATCGGCGTACAGGCTGCGCAGATCTTCGCTGCCGCCCTGCGCTTCGATGGTCGAGCGGCGGCCGGCTTCCGGCATCTTGCTGACACGGTTGACGATCCCGCCCTGACTGCCACGGCCATACAGCACCGCTGCCGGGCCTTTGAGTACCTCGATCTTCTCGATATTGTGCAGGTCGCGCACGTACTGGCTGTCGTCACGAATGCCGTCGAGGTAAAAGTCATTGCTGGCGTCGAAGCCGCGAATGCGCAGGCTATCAAAACGGGTGTCAGCGCCACTGCTGACGTTGGGGATGCCACTCGAGTGCCGTGCCCAGGTCGTTGGTGCCGTAGTCCATCACGTTCGCGGTTTTCACCGAGTCGATGGCCTGGGGAACGTAGCGCACTGGTGTCGCCGTGCGGGTCGCCGTGCTGGTTTCCTTCACTCGCGGGTCATCGGCCTCAGTTTCAGCGCTGATGGAAGTCGCCGGTAATGTGGTCGGTGCGGCGTAGGAAAAACCGGCAGAAAGTACAGCTGAGAGACCCAAGCTGAAGGGCACAAGGCGAAAAGGGGCAGGCATTTTGGAGGGCGCGTCCGTAGGATTTTTGGGATGTGGCTAAAACGGCGCGAATGATAATGCGTGCTATTTACTTTCGATAATTATTCCTGAAAAGTACCCTGGTTCGATTGTTACTAATCATGTCGGAAACATTACATTGATGATTCCTTAGACGATTTTCGCCTATTTAAAGACGATTCTTGAAATTGACACATTGTTCAGGGCGCGGCTACGATTCGGCCCAACGCCTGTGGCTAACCGCCATGACTCAAAATAATAAGAAGGCCCGCCATGACTTTGTCGTGGGCGGGTCTTTTTGTTTCGGGGTGAAAAAAGAGTGCAATAGCGCCGTTTCAGCCGTTCGACACAGCGCGTTTCAACCCGTAATAAGGAAAACAAAATGTTGAACAAGCGAATCAGTCTGATCGCACTGGGGATGTTGAGCGCCACACAGGCCATGGCTAACGACCAGGCCGAATCCAAGGGTTTTCAAGAAGACAGCAGCCTCAAAGTGCTGCTGCGCAATGCCTACATCAATCGTGACTACAAAGATGGTAACGACGACAAAGCCGAATGGGGCCAAGCGGCCATCGGTACGTTCTCGTCGGGCTTCACCCAAGGCACCATCGGTGTCGGTGTGGATGCTTTCGGTCTGTACGCACTGCGTCTGGATGGCGGCAAAGGCCGCAGCGGCGCGGGTGGTATCGACTTCTTCAAGCAAGACAACGGCAACGTTGCAGGCGAGCACGGCGATGCCGCCAACGATCTGGCCAAGGCTGGCGCAGCGGTAAAATTCCGCTTCTCCAACACCGTGCTGACCTACGGTGACCAGATGCCGGCACTGCCGGTGCTGAACTACGATAACTCCCGCCTGCTGCCGGAAAGCTACACCGGTACTCTGATCACTTCCAAAGAGATCAAGGGCCTGGAACTGAATGCCGGCCGTTTTACCGCCGAATCGCGCAAGAGCGATGAAGGCCGTGACAGCGGTGGTCTGAAGTCGATCAACGTGTTGGGCGGTAGCTACCAGTTCACTGAACACTTCAAGGGCGCGCTGTACGCTTCCGACGTCGAAGACGTATTGAAGAAGCAATACGTGAACGCCAACTACGTGTTGCCGTTCAACAAGGATCAGTCGCTGACCCTGGACTTCAACGGTTATCGCACCAAGCTGGACAACTCCTATGTCCGCGAAAACGGTGTGACCGGCGACGACAACAAGATCTGGAGCCTGGCAGCCACCTTCGCCACTGGCCCGCACTCGTTCACCGTGGCGCACCAGCGTTCCACCGGCGACAGCAACCTGGGCTACGCCTACGGCGGCTATCAGAAAGATCAAAACCGTGTCGGCGACGGTGGCAATACCATCTACCTGGCCAACTCCTACTGGTCGGACTTCAACGCTGAAGACGAACGCAGCTGGCAACTGGGCTACGGCCTGGACTTCGGCGCATTCGGCGTACCGGGCCTGAGCTACAACTTCGCTTACGTGCGTGGCGACAACATCACCACGTCCACCAGCAGCGGTGGCACCGAGCGCGAAATCTTCAACCAGTTCAAGTACGTCGTACAAAGTGGTCCGGCCAAAGACCTCAGCGTGAAACTGCGCAGCTCGATCCTGCGCGTGTCGCAGAAATCCAGCGAGTACAACGTTGGCGGCAATGAAGTGCGTGTATTCGTGGATTACCCGATCAACATCTTCTGATGCCCGATCCGGTCTAAGAAACGTGAAAAAGCCCCGACTGGTTCGGGGTTTTTTTATTTCCGGGCGTTGGGTTTTTGTCCGCAGGGTGTCATGTCGCTGAAATCGTATTTCGAGAACACGTGTCGCGAACATGTCGTCGGCGGCGACACGTTCCAATAACGTGTCGCAAAAAGTGGAAAATGATTGATTACCTGACGTAACTAATGATGTTCCCGCCCCCATCTTTATCCCCTCCACCCAACTCCCTACATTGAGCTCCAACACCTACCCATCATTCCGAGGGCAGGTCACTGGAGATTCCTCATGCCTTTCGTCAGCGTTCGCATTACCCGCGATGGCGTTACCCCAGAGCAGAAAGCTCAGGTGATCGCCGAAATCACTGAAACCCTGGAACGCGTCCTCAATAAACGCCCGGACCTGACCCACATCGTGATCGAGGAAGTCGACACCGATAACTGGGGCTACGCCGGCATGACCACCACTGCGTACCGAAAACAACTGGCCGAAGAGGAGGGCAAGTCATGACCGCGTCGGTCACCGTCGATTTCGTCTCCGACGTGGTGTGCCCCTGGTGCGCCTTGGGTGCCACGGCGCTGGAGCAAGCGATCGCGAATGTGGCGGGTGAAGTCTCGGTGCAGCTCACCTACAAACCCTTCGAGTTGAACCCGGACATGCCGGCAGCCGGCGAGAAAGCCGTAGAGCACCTGATGCGCAAATATGGCCGCACCGCCGAGGAAGTCGCCGCCGGCAAGGCCATGCAAATCGCTCGCGGCGAAGCCATCGGCTTCAAGTTCGACCTGGAGAAACGCAGCCACTTCTACAACACCTTCGATGCACACCGCCTGCTGTTGTGGGCCTTGCAGCAAGGGCGGCAAATCGCACTGAAGAAGATCCTGCTGCGCGCCTACTTCGCCGAGGGCCAGAACCCCAGCGATCAGCAAACCCTGGTGCGCCTCGCGGTGGAAGCCGGGCTGGATGAGGACGGAGCACGTGAAGTACTGACGTCCGGCGCCTTCGCCAGCGAAGTGCGCGAGCTGGAAGGTTTTTACCGCCAGCACGGCATCAACTCGGT
Organism: Pseudomonas sp. TH10; assembly: GCF_016651255.1. GTDB lineage: Bacteria > Pseudomonadota > Gammaproteobacteria > Pseudomonadales > Pseudomonadaceae > Aquipseudomonas. Next base: position 14,176 of record NZ_JAEKEG010000043.1, on the reverse strand, counting down.
GCCGGCCATGGTCCTCAACGGTCGTCACCTGGTGTCCGGTTCACAGTCGGTCGAGTACTACGAACAGATGTTGCGACAAATGGCCAACGCCCCCGCTGAAGCCTGATTACTTACTTTTCAAACCATCATTTCTGAGTAGAGGTTCATCATGAGCAATTCGAGAAAAGTCATCGTTATTACTGGCGCATCCCAAGGCCTCGGCGCCGGCATGGTCAAAGCCTTCCGTGATCTGGACTACCAGGTGGTTGCCACTTCGCGGTCGATCAAAGCCTCCACCGATCCGGACATCCTCACCGTGGCCGGCGACATCGGCGAACCTGAAGTCGCTCAACAAGTCATCCGCGAAACCATCGCCCGTTTCGGCCGCATCGACACCCTGGTCAACAACGCCGGGATCTTCGTCGCCAAACCGTTCACGGACTACACCGCCGAAGATTACGCCGCCGTGCTGTCGGTGAACCTCAATGGCTTCTTCTACATCACCCAACTCGCCATCACCGAGATGGAAAAGCAAGGCAAAGGGCACGTGGTCAACATCACCACCAGCCTGGTCGATCATGCGATCGATGGCGTGCCTTCGGTACTGGCGTCGTTGACCAAAGGCGGCTTGAACGCGGCTACCAAATCCCTGGCCATCGAGTACGCCAAACGCGGGATTCGGGTGAATGCGGTCTCGCCCGGCATCATCAAGACGCCGATGCATGGTGAGGAGACTCATGCGGCGCTGGGGAGCCTGCACCCGATGGGGCACATGGGCGAGATCGATGATATTTCGCAGGCTGTGGTGTATCTGGACAGCGCCAAGTTTGTTACTGGCGAGATTTTGCATGTTGATGGTGGGCAGAGCGCGGGTCATTAAGACCGGCTTTTCTGAATCCTGGAATCAACAAAGCCCTCGCTGCGAGGGCTTTGTTGATTTATTTGCTTCAGGTTTGCCAGAGGTTTCCGGGGACAGCCACGGCGATAACCCGCACGCGATGCGCACTATCCATTTCTGTTTTTCACTGCTTTCTTTTCTACGCGCATCGTGCAGCAACTCGCTATAACTACTGCCCGATAAAAGCAGAGTAACTAGTCGGCAGACAAAGCCATATCCCGAAGCTGTTCGACGCTTGGCCGGTATATGCGGATACTCGGCCATTGCCCGCACAGAAGTGCGAGCGCCCTTGACGGGGCTGCCACAAAATTTACAAGTTACGAATTGATGTTAACGTCATGACTAAAGATACCTTCCAGGTAAAATCGCCTCTTATTTCATTACTTTTTCAATGAATCGGGATGAAGTACAGCTTTCAGGTCTACTCCACAAAAGAGCAATCTTACCCTGATTGCCCGCATCAGAAGCTAATTTACTTAAACAAATTATAGCTATCACCAAAGCATTAGCCGTGGGTAGCACTTCCGGTTGCTGGGTGCCCGGCATGGTCTCCATCGGTCTCATACGATGATAATGCGATGTGTGCTGTATTGTAATGTTTGCTTGCCCACCCTCTCCTGGAACAAGCAACCAGGGCATGAAAGGGCGACGAGATTTTTCGTTTCTAAAGTAGAAAAACGTCATGAGTTGAATTAGAGTTCCTACAGAGCTTTGGAGCTGTTATCTAAAGCCTTGTATTTCATAAGGTATTAGAGAGCCAACTGCTGGATTAGTGACAGCGGTGGAGGGCAAGGATCGCAAATGCATAAGAAAACCGCGCGCGTAACTATATTGATTGACCTTCCAACTAAAAAAAAATTAGAGGATCTGTCTGAGTCCGTCGATTTAACCGTGTCGCAAATCCTCAGGAAATTAATCAAAAATCACCTGAACGAGTCTGAACAGTCGATCGGTTTTTCTTCGGAGCAACCAACCGATGATGACACTTTGCCACTTGGCTAGTACGCAGGTACTAACTTTGCAGTGGGCAGTGTTTAACGCATGGCACGGCATCTGTCGGTGATCATTACGAGAGTTCGATTATCGCCCGGAATATCGCTTGTCTTGCCAGTAGCCTGGTTCATTTGACGTCGATAACGGATTTTCTTATGTCTTTGAAACAGCAGTTAATCGCTTGTTACAACCTTTTAAATGTCCAGGAAGCAGGCCTCATTGCCAGCGACGGCGTCCGGGCGGCCTGTACATTATTTTTCGCGATAAGCAACGGCACGCAGCGGGCCAAGGTTTTCCACGTCACCGCCCAATCCTTCGACGATGCGTGGAGCAGCGCTCTATCAAATTTTCCTCAATTACAGGCTCTACCTGAGCAGGAACAGTCATCCGGGCGGCTATGGCTAAGGGTAGAACGTGCAATCAACCTGACGACCCTGTCGTGGACGCAATTGCAGGAGCGTCTCAAGCGCCACAAGCGCAATTATTTCCGACACGGCATCGCCTTCGACCAAGACCTGAAAACCGCGATCACCGAACAGGAAATCAATGCCAACGCCATTCTCTACGGCGGCCCCACTGTTCCTCTCAGCAGTTTCAACATGGGTAATTTTTCGGTCTACGTAAAAAGGCGTTTTGCCGATGCCGCGGCTCTCGCGGCCGCTCGACATGCACAAGCCCATCCTCAAACCCCGGTCTATCTGTTCCAGACCGAAGGGGTCTTCTGTGCCGAAGACGGTATCGCCCATGAGCTCAACAGCAGTGGGCTCGATGTCGGTCGACGCAAAACCGGTGTTCTGGATGCGGGTGAGATCCGGGACAAGGTAGTGACAGCCTCTGACTTTCTCTCTCGTCAGGTCAAGGACAGCGGGCAGTTCGTCTACGGCCAGTTCCCCTGTTTCGATCGTACGATCCAGAACTACAACGCCCTACGTCATGCCAGCACGACCTACTCCATGGTCGAAGCCTGGGCGTTACTCAGGGATGATGCACTCGAAGCCTCCATACATCGTGCCCTTGATTACCTCACCCTGACGCTGATCAAGCCCTACACCCTGCCCGATGGCAGCACCGCCGCCTTCCTGGTGGACGTAGGCGACGAAATCAAACTGGGCGGCAATGCGGTATGCCTGTTGGCCCTGGTGAAATACAGCGAAGTCACCGGCAGCCGAGACTACCTGCCACTGCTGGAGGCGCTGGCCAACGGCATTGCCTGGATGCAAGACCCGCAGACCGGGGGCTTCAACCACGTCCTGCATGCCACAGACCTGAGTGTCAAAGCGCCTTTCCGGATTATCTACTACGACGGTGAAGCGGCCTTCGGACTGATGCGTCTCTATGGCTTGAGTGGCGATGCGCGCTGGCTGAACATTGTCGAAAGGGCCTTCGATTATTTCATCGCCAAGGAACACTGGCGCGAGCACGACCACTGGCTGAGCTACTGCGTCAATGAGCTGACCCGCTATCGGCCCGAGGAAAAATATTTTCGCTTCGGCCTGAACAACTTCATCGACTACCTGGGCTTTGTGCAGCAACGGATCACCACCTTCCCGACCCTGCTGGAGTTGATGATGGCGGCACAGGAAATGCTGCAGCGCATCGAGCAGTTGCCCACGCTGTGCCATCTGCTCAAAGAGGTCGATCTGCAGGCGTTCTATCGTGCCTTGCATCACCGCGCCGGGCATTTGTTGAACGGTTACTTCTGGCCGGAAGTGGCGATGTTCTTTTGCAACCCGGCACGCATCGTCGGCTCGTTCTTCATCCGCCACCACGCCTTCCGCGTGCGTATCGACGATGTCGAACACTACCTTTCCGGGCTGATTGCGTATCACAGTTACCTGCTCGCGGGCGCACCACGAGTTCGGCACGTGCTGTCGGGTGGGCAACATGGCATCGGCGGTTGGCACTGGGACGCAGAAAGCGTTGCGCAAGCCACGGGTGGCACTTGGGTGGTAGCGCCAGCGGCAAACTGGCGAGCCAGCGGACTGGCCCCCACCATGGCGTACTTCAAGCCCCAGCGCATGTTGAACCGCATCCCGAGGAGTGTCGGTCCCAATGAAGCCCGGTTGGCGCGAATATGGGCCAAAGCCGAGCCACAACAACGTCCGTCCGCTTTCGTGTGTGTCGACCCGACACCCTATCTCGATACCGGCCTGCCAGTGCTGCAAATCCCGGAAACGGTCGACGCCATGCTGCAACTGGGACGGTATGCCCGACAAGCATTCGGCGGCCAGGTGTTCGGGGTGACTGGAAGCGCGGGCAAGACTACCGTGGTCGCCATGCTCGCCCATGCGCTTCAACCGCTGGGAGCAGTAGCGCAAACCGAGGCCAACGCCAACCTGCCGCAAGGCATTGGCTGGAACATGGCCAGCATGACCGGCCCGGCCTGTTTCTGGGTCCTGGAAATGGCCGTGGGCAGAATGCACATCAACTCCGAACTGGTTCGTCCCCACGTCGCTGTTGTCACCAGCCTGGCGCCGGCACACCTGGAATACCACGGCACCCTGGAAAACCTCGCCCGCAAGAAGAGCGCGATTTTCAAGTCGATGGCACCCGGCGGGCATGCGGTGCTGAACCATGACATGCCTTATTACCAGGTGTTTGCGGATGCCGCCTCGCGGGCGCAATTGACGGTGCTCAGCTACGGCGAGCATGCGCAAGCCGACCTGCGGGTGATCGAGTGTGTGACCACGCCTTCGCACTTGCAGGTCAATGCCAGCCTTCGCGGTACGCCAGTGCATTTCAAGCTGCGCGCGCGTGGCCAGCACATGGTGCTCAACGCCCTGGCGGTGCTGGGTTCAATGGTTGCCGCCGAGTTTGCCAACAGCGCAGGCACTGGCTGCGCTGGAGACATTCGAAGCAGTTGACGGCCGTGGCAACACACTGACCATCACCGGTGGGAACGGCGACTACCAGTTGATCAATGACGCCTACAACGCCAATCCAGGTTCGATGGGTGCCTCGTTGAACATGCTCGCGCAGCTGCCTGGGCTGCCCGATCAGCGGGTGGCGGTATTGGGGGATATGCTCGAACTGGGCCCTGATACCCAACGCTATCACCTTGACCTGGCCGAGCAGCTGCTGGCAGCGTCTCCACGGCATACTTTGCTCTGCGGACCGCTGATGCATGCGCTGTATTTGCAACTGCGCGATCAGTTGAGCATCGAGTGGTTCGAGGACGTCAACGCCCTGAAGGACAAGTTGCCCGAGCACGCCGCACGCTGGTTCCGCGAAGGCGATTGGGTGTTGGTGAAGAGTTCTGGCGGTACCGGTCTCTCGCAGTTGGTCGACTCGCTCACGCAATCCGAAGGCGCAACCGCAGTGCTTTGACGTCATCGCCTTGAAGCGACTCGCTGATATCAGCGAGTCGCTTCAAGGGTGCGCACACCGAGCCGCCGTCTTCAGCCCGATATCGTTTCGCAACTGGTGAAAATCAGGGCCAGAGGCCGGCGTGTCGATCAGTTGTGCCTCCAGCCCGGCATCACGTAACGCTTGATAGAACTGTTCCTGCAGGGCAAAGGGGGCTATCTGGTCATTGCGGTTGCCCATCACGAACAGCGGTCGATCAGGCACCCTGGCGATACCGTCGACATGCTGCAAGGGATCATAAGGATGCAACAGGCCATTGGTGTCGCGCCCTTCGCGGGGCGGCAGGCCTTTGCCGAGGCGAATCATTCGAGCTCGCTCGAGCAAAGCGAATGCTCCCGAAGTCATGACTGCGCACTGCACGTCCTTGCGCCCCAGCGTTAGCAGGGCGGCGACCGCCGTCGCTCCACCGCTGTGCCCGAGCAGCACAAAGCGTCCTATGGAATAACGCTGGCGCAACTGGTCGAGTGCCGCGTCCAGCGCCTGAAATTCGCTGGCCTGGCGACGCTGCCCGTGATTGCCACTGGAACCATAGGTCCCCGGACGCGCGACAATCACCACGGGCACCCCGGCACGCTGACTCAGGGCCGCTGCCTGCTTGTCCTTGGCCCGCAGGGTATTACCGGCAATGGTCTGCGGCGCACGATGCATTTCCATATTGCGGTCACCGTGAAACATTACGATCACCACCGGTGCATGTTCGAGCGATGAAGCACTGAAGTAGCGAATGCAAGCCTGGCCGCTGGCAAACCGGACCCACAAGGCCGAGTCCGAGTCAACGCAACTGGCCTGGTCCGCCGGGGTGTTCCACAACAGCGGCAGGTCATCCACGCTGCGAGCCAGCAGCGGTTCACTGGCTAGCAGGGCCAGGCATGAGAACAACCTTGCCGCGATCGATCCGAGCATCCGGCGTCCTTCTTCCTAGCGCTCGCGCAAGGCTTCGCGAGCCCGGTTCATGGGCTTGATCAGGTAATCGAGTACAGTCTTTTGACCTGTCTTGATATCCGCCGCCGCGATCATCCCTGGCACAATCGAAAACGCCTTGCCGGCCTTGTTGTGCAGCTCATTGTCATTGGTGCGAATGAACACGCGGTAGTAGAACACCTCGGGTTTGACTTCATCCTGAATGGTATCGGGGGAAATAGTCACCACCTTGCCGTCCATGCTGCCGTAGATGGAGTAGTCATAGGCGGTGATCTTGACCTTGGCTTCCTGGTCCGGATGGATGAAGGCAATATCACGAGGCGAAATGCGCGCCTCGATCAACAACTGGTCGTCCATCGGCACGATCTGCATCAAGCGGCCATTGGGGGGATGATCCCGCCGATGGTGGTGACCTCGATGTCCTTGACGATACCCCGCACCGGCGAGCGCAGGGTCAGACGGGTGACCGAGTCGGAGCGGCCCTTGAGGACCGACGACAGGGTCTGCACATCGGAGTTGGCCTTGGCCAGTTCTTCGCCCGCGCGCACCATGTACTCGGAGCGGGACTGGGTGAGTTTCAGCTCGAGCTCGGATTTCTGCCGCTTCAGGCGCAGCACCTCGACGTTGCTGGCGGCGCCGACACGGGCCAGGTTCTCGGTGATTTCCAGCTCGCTGCGCACCAGCCCCAGCGAGGCCCGAACACCGGCCTGAGACTCTTCGAGCCCCTTGCGGCGGGTCTGGTACAGATCGGTTTCGGCCGCCATCAGCGCCGGGTACGCCTTGAGCTCCTGGGGAAACGTCAGCGCGGTACCGTTAACTTCCGCCTGCAACCGCGCAACGCTGGCCAGGGAGGCGCGATACTTGGCCGCACTCTCGCCGAAGTTGGACTCCGTCTTGGTCGGGTCCAGCTTGGCGAGGATTTCGCCCTGCTTGACGATATCCCCTTCGGCGACGTTGAGCTCGGCGACGATGCCGCCCTCCAGCGACTGGATCACCTGCTCGCGGGAGGTCGGGATAACCTTGCCGGTGCCGGTCGAGACCTCGTCTATTTCAAACAGATAGGCCCATACGCCGAACGCCAGCAGCATCAACGCCACACACCAGACGACGCGCGTGGAGCGCACTACGGTAGCGTCATCAAGGTTGTCGTCGCGCGACAGGGTGGGGTCTTGAGAGGATCCGGCCAGGGGGACTCGGGCCTGCTCCGGGTTCACCCCCGAAGTACGATTGTCATTGAGCATCTGAGCTATCCTTTTGCGCAGTCAATTGCATCGGCAGCCGGCTCACTGCGCCGGGTTCCTGGGTTTGGAAAGCCGGGCAATGGCGTTGTCCTTGGTGTCATCGATCACCACCGAACCGTTGTCGACGACGATGATTCGATCCACCAGGCTCAGCACACTCATCCGGTGCGTGGCGATGATCAGCGTGCGCTGCGCGCCCCACTGTTCCAGGCTCTGAATCAGCTTGCGCTCGCTGGCGTCGTCCAGCGCCGCGGTGGGTTCGTCCAACAACACAATCTGCGGCTGGCGAATGATCAATCGCGACAGCAACAGCGACTGCCGCTGCCCACCGGACAGGCCGAGCCCGCCCTCCAGAATCATGTGGTCCATGCCCAGTGCGAATTTGCTGATGAACTCCAGTGCACCGGTCAACGCCAGTGCCTCGAGGATTTCCTGATCACCGGCGTGGGGCGCACCCATCATCAGGTTCTCGCGCAAGGTGCCGTGGAACAACCGTGCGTTTTGGGTCAGCAGGCCCACATCGCGACGCACATCCGCCGGGTCTATATGGCTCAGCCCCACGCCATCCAGCGTCAACGAGCCCGAACCGAGGTCGATCATGCCGGCCATCGCCTGCAACAAGGTCGATTTGCCTGCACCATTGCGCCCAAGCACCGCGATGCGCTCCCCGGGGCAATCTTCAAGTCCTTGACCGTCAAGGCCGGCATGGGTGCGTCTTCGCTGTACTTGAACACTGCCTGCTTGAACTCGAACTCGCCGCGGACCACGGGCAAGTGCACCCGCTTGCTGCCTTCGGCCTGGTCGACCGGCATCTGCATGATCCGGTGCAAGCCCTGCAGGGCCACTTTGGCCTGCTGCCAGCGCGTCAGCACGACGGTGATCTGCGACATCGGCCCCATCATGCGTGACGCCAGGATCGACGCGGCCACCAGGCTACCGGTGGTCATGTCTCCCGCCATCACCATCGGTGCGCCGAACACCACCACCACCGCAAATACCCCTCCCTGTACGCTCTGCGTCCAGGTCACCAGCCCGCTGGTGAGTGTGCGCGAACGCAAGCTCGCCTCGGCAGCGGTCGCATTGTAGTGATTCCATTGCTGCTGGAAACGCTGTTCGGCCTGCAGCATCTTGATGTCGTCCAGGCCTTGCACGGTCTCCACCAGCATGGCGCTGCGCAGCGAACTTTCGCGCATCGACTGGTTGGCCAGCCTGGCCAGTTTCCTCTGTGACAATAACCCCGGGATTACCAGGAGCAACACGGCGGCCAACGGCACGGCCACCAGCGGTCCGGCAATAAACCAGTAGATCACCACGAACATCAGGAAAAACGGCAAGTCGGCCACGGCACTGGCGGTGCTTGAGGTAATCAGTTCGCGAAGTTGCTCCAGCTCGCGCAACTGCGAGATAAACGAACCGGTGGATTTCGGGCGGGCGCTATTACGCAGGCGAATGGCGTGACCGAAGACCAGGTCCGATACGCGCATGTCCGCGCGTTTGCCCAGCAGGTCGGTGATGCGCACGCGCATGACCCGCAGGACAAAATCGAAAAGCAGCGCCAGCATGACCCCACCGAACAGCACATACAGGGTAGGCATCGACTCGGCGGGAATCACCCGGTCGTACACCTGCATTGAAAATAACACCCCGGCCAGGCCAAGTACGTTCGCCGCCAGCGACGCCAACATGACGTGGCCATAGGGACGCATGTCGCGCAGTACGATGTTCCTGAACCAGCTTTTCTCGTAGGGCTTGATGTAGTCATCGACCCGCGAATCCCTGGCCATTTGCACCGGTCGCAGAATCAGCGCCTTGCGCGCTGAAGCGACCAGCTCGGCACGGCCGATGCGACTTTGCAGGCCCTGGTCACCGCTGTAGATAATGCCGCAATCGTCATCTTCGCTGACGGTCTGCAACACGCCGATCTGACCGTCGTCAAACTGCAGCACCAGCGGCAAGCGCCGCTGCACCAGCAGCGAGGGGGTGAAATCGACGACTTTCAGGCTGAGTCCGGCCTGGCGCGCCATCTGGCGCAGCACCTCGTCGACGCCTGCATCTTTGCTCCACTGGGCGGCGATGCGCACATTCTGCGCCGAGCAATCCAGGCGATTGTGCCGGGCGACGGTCAGTATCGCCTCCAGCCAGCCTTCGTAACTGAGCGTGCCGGCCGTCTCCAGGGTCTGGGGTTCGGTGGCGGTGCGGGTATCAAGGTTCACGGCGTCGTTCATGGTCGAATCTCCACACCTTGGATCGTGCTGCTGTCCAGATTGAAGGCCGTGCGCAAGGCACTGCTGTTGTAGAGGCAATCGATTTCCAGGCGGTGCAGATCGGCGGCGGTGTTGGCCCGATCCATCGCGGCCTGGTGGATTTCCTGCTCGGCGTTCAACAGATCGAGCAGCGGACGCGTGCCCAACTCAAGGTATTGCTGGCGGTACAAATCGCGGGTTTCAGAAATACTGCGTTCACGAAAATCCAGGGTCGACAGACGCTGTTCGAGGCTGGAAGTCTGGTCGCGAGCCTCGAGCAATCCCTGGCGCACAGCCAGTCGCGCGGCATCGTTGGCCGCCTCGGCAGCCCGCAGTGCTTGGGCAGCAGCCGATTTGCGGGCGTTGATAGCGCCGCCCTGATACAACGGCACCTCAACGTTGAGGAAGATCCCGTAGCGAGTCCGGTCGCGCCCGTTGGCGGTGCCATTGTCATCGTTGTTGTCCAGGTACTGGGTAGCAGAGGGCTCCAGCGACACAGTCGGCATCCCCTCGGCCCGCGCCTGGGCGATTTGCGCCTGGGCATCGACCTGCTGCGCCTGTGCGATCAACAGCGACGGCGTCAGCACTTCGTCGGCATTGATGCCCTGGCAGGACTGCTGCAACGTATCAGGCACTTGCGCGGAGACGCTGACGGGCCCTCGTGCGCCAAGCAAACTGCCCAGGGTGCTGCGCCAGCGGTTGTAGAGCGCGGTGTATTGCAGCTGCGTGGCAACGGCTGCCTCCACCCGCGAGCGCGCCTGGATCAGGTCGGAGCGGGTGCTGGCCCCCATGTCGCTGCGTTTTTGCGCCAGATCGGCAATGGCTGTAAGCCCTTTGACCTGCGCTCGAGAAATGTTGAGCAACGCCTGGTAGCGCTGCAGTTCGATCACGGCAAAGGCGGTATCGCGCGCTACCTGGTCGATCGCCAGCAGAACGGAAGCCTGCTTGCCGTTGACCCGAGCCACCGCACTGTCCACCGCACTGTCCACCTTGCCGAAGTCGTACAGCATCTGCGATGCCGACAGGGTGAAGGCCTGGCTTTGCCCGTTACCGGTCAGGCCGCTGTCGTAACCGGTGTTGAACCCGCCGCGTATCTGCGGGTAATAGCCGGCACGGGCCACGGTGACATTGTCGTGTTGCTGGTAAAGCTGACCGATCGATTCTGCTATGGCGGGATGCCAGGCAACGGCCAATTGAATGGCGCGCGGCAGATCGAGGTTGTCGGGGACCCTGTTGCTGGGCGCCGCCGGCTGGCTGGCACCGAATGAATCGCCCGGTAAATGCTTGCCCACATCTTTTGGGCTGATGGAGTTGATACGTTCGGGTTCGTAGTCACGTGTCAGTGCTACGGCCCGGTCTATCGTCAATGGCAGTACGGCGACGGCCAACAACGCCAAAAACAGGAACTCGAACCGATCCTTAGGTTTCAAGTAATGCTCCAAATCGGCTTGAGATAAAAATGGACGCTTGTGTGCCATGCCGGTCGTTCAATTCCAGTGGCATGCACGGCATTTCTCAAATTCATTGTGTAAGGCCAGGGCGGCGCAACAGGCGCCGCCTGGACCGTTACAGTTGACTGCCAAGAATGTGAGAAGAGAACGCCAGGCCTTGCGGCCTGACGCTCCCAGCCAACAACGTGGTTAAACCACGTTGACCCCGTTTTGCACCCAGAGCTGATGGGTTTCATCTTCCTGGCTGGTGTACACCACGTACTCCTGCCCGTTCTCCAGTTGAGTGCTACCCACCGACCAGTTGCCCGTCAGATGGACGCTGTCCTGCTCGTCGCCCTGGATAAACAATCTATCCGTCTCGGGCGATGTCACCGCCACCAGGTCTTCCAGGCTTACGGTCAGGTCGACCGCACTGAAGTCGTTCAGGTCGATGCTCTCGATATTGCTGACTTTGCCGACCAGCAAGCTCAAGTTGATCGTCGCATCGCCACCGTCCCAGACCAGGGTGTCGAAACCATCCCCGCCATCCACCGCTGCGAACTCGGTGTCATGGATCGCGATATGGTCAGCCCCGTCGGCACCTTCGGTGATCGTGGCCGATGACGGTTCCTGCACGAACGAGGCTGCGGCGAAGCCAGGGGCTTCGGTGGCAGGATCGCCCGGGTTGGCATCGTCCCAGACCAGATCACGATCCGGCGAGTCAAGGCGTACGAACAGCGTGGCGGTGTCCTCCTGGCCACCTGGAGTGGTGAGTTTGTAGTTGAAGCTGTCCACTTTGCCGACTTCTGCCAGCGCCAGACCCGGGGTCGGCGTGTAGCTGTAGTCACCATCGGCGTGCAACGTCAGGGTGCCGTATTGCCCTTGCACCACTGCTCCGGTCTGACCCGGTATGACGTAGACCCCGTTGATCAACACGCTCAGTACCGTCAGCGTCGAGCCGAGGCTGTCTGCCGGGGAGTGAGCGCTGAGCGCCAGGATGTTGCCCGTTGCGGCGGTCGCGGCACCCGTGACGAACTCCGTCAGGTGGGTGGTGGTCAGTGTTTGCGCCACGGTGATCGTGCCAAGTGTCACCAGGGCACCCGTCGTAGACGTCACGCGATACTGACCTTCACCCAGCGTGAAGGTGTGAGTGGCAGCAGTCGTGCTTTCACCCGGCACCGGTTGCCAGCTTGTGCCATTCCATTTCTGCAGGACCATCGTTGTCTCAGGCAACACGCCGACACCGGCGAAGCTGCGGCTGACAACAAGCTCTGCCGTCGTGTCCGCCTCGACCACGAAGGATTGCCCTGTACCCGTCTGAGTACCGAAGAGCGCCGGAGGCGAGTAGCTGATAGCCGTGAGGCTGGCAGTTTCGACCAGGTTATCGATGCTGATCTGTGCTGTACCAATGTCATCGGTGGCCACCACTTCCACGACACCCGGTGCCGAAGGATCGACAGGACTCCAGGTAACTGTCGAGTCGGTGCTATCGATGCGCACGTACAGGGTGGCCGAAGCCGTCCCGCCCGCCGCTGTCACCAGTTGATAGACGAAGGCATCTACCTTGCCGATGTTCGCCCCATCGCCCGTTGGCGTGTAGCTGTAATCGCCATTGGCAAAGATCGTCAGATCACCGTAAAGCCCTTGTACCAGGGTGCTGCCAGCCGGATTGATAGTGACACCGTTGACTTCGCCGACCGTCGCATCCGCTGCGGCACCTGGAGAGTCCGGCGTGCCTGCAAAGCCGTCATCGGTGATGACGTTTCCGCTGACCTCACCGCCTGTTGTCGTGAAATCGACCAGGCTTACGTTATCGACGCTCAGTTGCGCCGTAGCCGTCGCGCCCACTGCCACGAGTGAAGGGTCCATGGCGAGCGTGAAGCGATACTGCCCGGCCGCCAGACCTTCGATTTTGGCGCTGGTCACGCCCGGACCGAACAGCCCGAGCAGATCGAGCAAGCCGCCGCCTACGCTGCCCTGATCAACCGGAATCCAGCCGCCAGCACCGTCGCTGACCTCCAGTATTGCGCTGAACCCACTGCCCAACACCGAGACCAGATCGCCCGCACCGAAGGACAGATTCAAGGTGCCGGTGTTTTCATCCGACACCGTGAATTCCTGCGACAGCACTGGTACACCGAGCTGAATCCCTCCCACCCCAAGCAACGTGAACACGTTCATGCTGTTGAGCCCGGTGGTGGTCTTAACCGGAGTTACGGTCAGTTCAGCGGTTGCCAGGTCGTCGAAGGCTGTCAGGTCGGCGTCGGCGTCCGCATCAGCATCGGCGTCCGCGTCCGCATCGGCATCAGCATCCGCATCAGCGTCCGCATCAGCATCAGCATCCGCATCTGCGTCGGCATCGGCATCGGCATCGGCATCGGCGTCAGCATCAGCGTCGGCATCCGCATCGGCGTCCGCATCCGCATCCGCATCGGCATCGGCGTCGGCGTCGGCGTCCGCATCAGCATCAGCATCAGCATCAGCATCAGCATCTGCGTCAGCATCGGCATCGGCATCGGCATCAGCGTCAGCGTCGGCATCGGCATCGGCATCGGCATCAGCATCAGCATCAGCATCAGCATCAGCATCAGCGTCGGCATCCGCGTCAGCATCAGCGTCAGCGTCAGCGTCGGCATCAGCATCAGCATCAGCATCGGCGTCCGCATCAGCGTCGGCATCCGCGTCAGCATCCGCATCAGCATCAGCATCAGCGTCGGCATCGGCATCGGCATCGGCATCGGCATCAGCATCGGCGTCCGCATCCGCATCCGCATCCGCATCCGCATCGGCATCGGCGTCGGCGTCCGCATCAGCATCAGCATCTGCGTCAGCATCTGCGTCAGCATCGGCGTCCGCATCAGCGTCAGCATCAGCATCCGCATCAGCGTCGGCATCAGCATCAGCATCAGCATCCGCATCAGCGTCAGCATCAGCATCCGCATCAGCGTCGGCGTCGGCATCAGCATCAGCATCAGCATCAGCGTCAGCGTCAGCGTCGGCATCGGCATCGGCATCGGCGTCAGCGTCCGCATCAGCATCAGCATCGGCATCGGCATCAGCATCCGCATCCGCATCGGCGTCAGCATCGGCGTCCGCATCAGCGTC
>NZ_JAEKEG010000042.1 GCF_016651255.1 Pseudomonas sp. TH10 | reverse complement strand
TTGAAGACAACCGCGATATCCTCGCCAATCTGGCCGATTACCTGGGGCTCAAGGGTTACACCGTGGATTGCGCGCAGGACGGCTTGTCGGGTCTGCACCTGGCCGCCACCGAGCATTACGACTTGATCGTGCTCGACATCATGCTGCCCGGCATCGATGGCTACACGTTGTGCAAACGGCTACGCGAAGACGCGCGCCGCGACACCCCGGTGATCATGCTGACCGCGCGCGATCAGCTGGACGACCGACTGCAGGGGTTCAAGTCCGGCGCTGATGACTACCTGGTCAAACCCTTTGCGCTGTCCGAGCTGGCAGCACGCATCGAAGCCGTCATGCGCCGTGCCCAGGGTGGCGGCCGCCGAACCCTGCAGGTCGGTGACTTGCAGTATGACCTCGATACCCTGGAGGTTACTCGCGAAGGACGCCTGCTCAAACTCAACCCGGTGGGCCTGAAATTGCTCGCGGTGCTGATGCAAAAAGTCCGCACGTGCTGCGCCGCGAAATTCTCGAAGAAGCGCTGTGGGGTGATGATTGCCCGGACAGCGACAGCCTGCGCAGTCATGTCCACCAGTTGCGCCAGGTGATCGACAAACCGTTCGCCAAACCCTTGTTGCAAACAGTGCACGGTGTCGGTTATCGCCTGGCCGAGGGTCGAGATGGAGTTTAGACAGAGCCTCGCTCAACGGATCATCATCGCCTTTGCGTTGATGAGCGCGCTGGTGGCGGGCGCCTTTGCCATGGGCATCGTCGCGACTGTGCACCTGGTCGAGGAAAAACTGATTTCCGCGGGACTGGGTGGTGACCTGCAGCGTCTGCTGTTGATGGACAGTGTGGCGGACTGGAGCCATCGACCGGAGCCGGACCAGCTGTTCTATTTCAGCGGCGGCCCGGGTGATTTCGATGTACCCAAGGACCTGCGCCACCTGGACCCGGGATTCCACGAAGTGTTTCGTGAGCAGCTGTCGTATCACGCGATGGTCGAGGTCGTCGACGGCCGGCGCTACGTGTTGCTGCAGGACCAGAGCGATTTCGAAGAACGCGAGCGGGTGCTGTTTGCCGTGGTGCTGGTGGGCTTTGTCCTGAGCCTGGCGCTGGCGGTATTTCTCGGCTGGGTGCTGGCGCGCAAGGTCATGGCGCCGGTAGTGCGCCTGGCCCGGCAAGTGCGTCATCGCGACCAGCTGCTGGGTATGGCGCCACCGCTTGCACCGGACTACGCCGCTGATGAAGTGGGCGAACTGGCCGTGGCCTTCGACGCCACGCTCGGGCGCCTGCGCCAGGCGTTGACTCGGGAGCGGTTGTTCACCAGTGACGTCAGCCACGAGCTGCGCACGCCATTGATGGTGCTGGCCAGTTCCTGCGAACTGTTGCTGGAGAATCCTGCTATCGACCAGCGTGGGCGCGCGCAGGTCGAGCGCATCGCCCGCGCCTGCGCAGAAATGCGCGAGCTGGTGCAAACTTTCCTCGTATTGGCCCGCGCGCAACGCGAGGATGTCAGCATGGCACCTCAACAAAATCTCAGCGAAGTGGCCGACGGTTTGCTCAACCTCTGGCGCGAGCCGATCGAGAACAAAGGGCTGGAGTTGCAGTTTGTGCCGGGCGATCCGGCCGGCACCCGCTACAACGCCACCCTCCTGCATGCGGTGATGGGCAACCTGTTGCGCAATGCACTGCATTACACCGAACAGGGGTTCATTCGCCTGACCCTGACGCCGACGGGGTTCCTCGTAGAAGACAGTGGGGTCGGTATTCCCGAAGAAAAACGCGAGGCGATGTTCGAGCCGTTCGTGCGGGGTGCAGAGAAACGCGGCGAAGGCCTGGGCCTGGGGCTTTCGCTGGTGCAAAGGATCTGCGAGAACCAGGGCTGGAGCGTCAGCCTGACCACGATGGAGCCCAACGGCTGCCGATTTAAGGTAGAGCTGCATCCAGTGGATGTGAGCTGACTGATCCCTTCCTGCAACACTGGCCCATAGAGATTATGCGGCCATGTAAAACCCTGAAATACTTCAGGGTTTTACATAACAAATCTTTCACAAAGTCATGACCTGACGCTGACACGGCCCTACCTATGGTGGTCTTCATCAGCAATTAGGAAACTTGGCTATGGACAATCCGATCAAACTCGATTTTTCCAAAAAGTATGACGATCAACATGCTTTAAGATACCTTCAGAAACATAAGAACGGTTTGGGCCGCCGCCTGTCTCATTGGCGGGATATTCAGCTGGCCCGTAAAGCGCTGACGCTGGCGGGCGAGCCCGGACTGGTCCTTGATTTACCGTGCGGGGCGGGGCGTTTCTGGCCATTGCTGGCGGAAAAACCCAACCGGGTGATCATTGGCGCGGACAATTCCGAGTCGATGATCCGGACGGCCATGCAGGCACAACCGGCGGAGGTGGTGAAACGGGTACAACCCTTGCACACATCTGCGTTCGACATTGCCTTGCCTGATAACGCCGTCGACAGCATTTTCTGCATGCGTTTGCTCCATCACATCGGTGAAGCCGAGCATCGACGGGCCATTCTGCGTGAATTTGAACGCGTCACCCGTGACAGCGTGATTATTTCGCTGTGGGTGGATGGCAACTTCAAGGCCTGGAAACGCAAGAAGGCCGAGGCCGAGCGTGGACAGGAAGGTTACCAGAATCGCTTTGTGTTACCGGCTGTTACGGTCGAAAAGGAATTTGAAGACGCTGGGTTCCGCATTCAAGAACAACTGGATTTTATTCCGCTCTATGCCATGTGGCGGGTTTACGTATTACGCAAGAGGTAACGGAATGGCAGTGCAATTTGCAGCAGAATCGGACATTGCTCCGCAGGATCGTTTTGACTATTACTGGAACCAGCGCGGTGAGTGGGTAGAAGAACCCAACGTGCGTCGTGGTGGCGAAAGTGGTGTGCAACGAGTCATCGGACGTGACGGGCAACTGCTGTATGCAAAGCGCCAGACCGGACACATCTATCGCAGTTGGTTGCACCCGTTCGGTCGCCCGACGGTATTGCGTGAGCTCGATGCCCTGACCGGTGTGAGCAAGCTCGGAGTGCGGGTGCCGGAAATCGTTTTCTGCGGCGCGCAACCTGACCCGCAATACAAGTGGCGGGCCTTGCTGGTGACGAAGTCGCTGGACGGTTTCGACGAACTGGAAAAGTGGGAAGCCGGCGGCGGTCGCGCGCAATTCGGCGAAGCGGTTTATGAGCGTGTCCTCAAAGAGCTGGCCGAGAATCTTGCGCGTATGCACAAGGGCCGTTGGCAGCACAGTTGCATCTACATCAAACACGTATTTGTGCGGGTAACCGGTGAGCCTGAGTCGGCCAAGGTCGAAGTCGCTTTGATCGACTTCGAGAAGTGCCGGCAACGTTTGACCGCCTATCGCGCCGCCTCCCATGACATGAAGCAAATGCGTCGCCACTCGTCGTTCAGCGATACGGACTGGAAAAAACTCGTCTACTTTTATGAGACGGCGTTTGGCAGCGCTATCAAAGGTTTATAGCGATGAAACTCGAAATTGCACGAGGTTTGTTCCTGGTAGGGGCCTTGGCAGTTGCTTCACTGGCGGTGGCTGCCTGGGAGCAGCCTCGCATGCAGGTAATAGGTGCATCCGCAACGGATGCTCACTGCGCTATACCCCGCGTGGCAAAAGTCTCTGCGGCGAGTAAACCCGACCATGATTTGTTGCTGTTCATGTTCGGGCTTTCCCAAGGGATGAAGCCACAGAGTTGACCCGGTTGAAGCCCACATAAAAGGCCTCGCAAGTGCGAGGTCTTTTTTATGGATGAATACAAACCCCCTGTGTAGGAGCTGCCGCAGGCTGCGATCTTTTGATTTGGTTTTTAAAACGCATGGTCAAGGTCAAAAGATCGCAGCCTGCCGCAGCTCCTGCAGGGTCATGGTTTTAGGTCAGGTTTCGCCAGCAGGGTGTAGATGCACGGCAACACAAACAGCGTAAACAACGTGCCGATCGACATCCCCGTCGCAATCACCATGCCGATATCAAACCGGCTCACAGCGCCTGCACCGGTCGCCAGAATCAACGGCACCATGCCAAACACCATCGCCGCGGTGGTCATCAGCACCGGTCGCAAGCGAATCGCCGCCGCTTCCTCCACCGCTTCGCGCGCCGTGAGGCCTTTGTCCTTGCGCAACTGGTTGGCGAATTCGACGATCAGGATCCCGTGTTTGCTGATCAGCCCGATCAGCGTTACCAGTCCGACCTGGGTGTAGATGTTCATGCTCGACCAACCGAGGAACAGCGGAATCAGCGCGCCGCAAATCGACAGCGGCACTGTCACCAGAATCACCAGTGGATCGCGGAAGCTCTCGAACTGCGCCGCCAGCACGAGGAAAATGATCGCCAGCGCCAACGCGAAGGTTACCCACAAGGCACTGCCTTCCTGGACGAACTGGCGTGACGCGCCGCCATAGTCGAAAGCAAAACCGGCCGGTGCTTCCTCGCGGGCAATCTGCAACACGGTGTCGATCGCTTCGCCCATGCTCACCAATGGCACCCCGGACAGGATCGCCGAGTTGAGTTGCTGGAACTGGTTGAGTTGCCGCGGACGCGCGCGGTCAGTGATCTTGATCAGTGTCGACAGCGGCAGCAGCTCACCCTGGGTGTTTTTGACGTAGTAATTGTTCAGCCAGTCCGGGTTATCTCGGTACGCTCGTTCGACCTGAGCGATGACCTTGTAGCTGCGCCCTTCGATGGTGAAACGGTTGATTTCCGCCTCACCGAGCAGCGTCGCCAGGGTGCCTCCGAGATCCTGCATCGACACGCCCATCTGCGCGGCTTTGGCGCGGTCGATGTCCACCACCACTTCAGGTTTGTCGAACGCCAGGTCGACGTCGACGAAAGCAAACTTGCCTGACTCCATGGCTCGCTTCTTCACCCTGTCCATGCACTTGCAGCAGTGACTCATAGTCGTTGGCAGAGTTGATCACGAACTGGAAGGGCAGGCCCTCGCCCGTACCCGGCAGGGAGGGCAGGTTGAAGCCGAACACCTGCAAGCCGGAAATATTCCCCAGCTTCGGCCTGGACCTCCGGCAGGATTTCCATCTGTGTGCGGCTGCGCTCATTCCATGGCTTTAGCAGGAAACCGCCAATCCCCGATTGTACGCCGCTGAAACCATTGATCTGGAACGAGGAGTAGTATTCCGGGAACTCCTTGAAGATCTGGATGAACTCGTCGGTGTAGGCGTTGAGGTAATTGAGGTTGGTCGGCTGCGGCGCGTTGGCCAGCATGAAGATAATGCCCTGGTCTTCGTCGGGCGCCAGCTCGGACTTGGTGAACTTGAGCAATACCGGAATCAGGCACAACACGATGACCGCGAACACCAGCACCACAGGCCGGGTGTTCAGGGTGCCGTGCAACATTTTCTGATAACGGCGCTTGATGGTTTCGAAAGCCCGGTCCAGGCGACGGGCAAATCCACTGGGATTTTCATCGTGACGCAGCAAAAAAGCGCACATCATCGGCGATAGGGTCAGCGCGACGACCCCGGAAATCACCACTGCACCGGCCAAAGTCAGGGCGAACTCCTTGAACAGCGCCCCGGTCAGCCCGGTGAGGAAACCGATTGGCGCGTACACCGCCGCCAGGGTGATGGTCATCGATACCACCGGCATGGCAATTTCCCGCGCACCCTCAAGGGCGGCATCAAAAGGCGTCTTGCCTTCCTCGATGTGCCGGTGGATGTTTTCCACCACGACAATCGCATCGTCGACCACCAGCCCGATGGCCAGCACCATCGCCAGCAAGGTCAGCAGGTTGATCGAGTAACCCATCATCTGCATGAAGAACATCACGCCGATCATCGACAGGGGAATGGTCACCACCGGGATCACCACCGAGCGCAGCGCACCCAGGAACAGGAATACGACGACGATGACGATGAGTACGGCTTCGAACAGGGTCTTGACCACCTCATCAATCGAGGCCTGGATGAACAAGGTCGCATCGTAGGCGATCTCGCTCTTGAGGTTGGGCGGCAACTGCGCCTCCAGCTCCGGCATGATCTTGCGCACTTCCCTGATCACGTCCAGCGGGTTGGCGCCCGGCGAGGATTTGATGCCGATGTACACCGACGGTGTGCCGCCGAACGAGCTGATCGAGTCGTAGTTCTCCGCGCCCATCTCCACCCGGGCGACATCGCTGAGCAGCACGCGGCTGTCGCCGTCGATCTTCAACGGAATCGCGGCGAAGGCTTCAGCAGACTTGAGCTCGGTGTTGGCGTTGATGCTGGTGACTACATACTCGCCTTTCACTTCGCCGGCGGCGGAGAGGAAGTTGTACTGGCGCACGGCGTTGGTCACGTCGCTGGCGCTGAGGCCGAAACCGGCGAGTTTCACCGGGTCGAGCCACAGGCGCATGGCGAATACCTGATTGCCGAGAATCTCCGCTTCGGCCATGCCCGGCAGGGTCGCCAGTTTTGGCTGGATCACCCTGGACAGGTAGTCGGTGATCTGCGGGTTGCTCAAGTCCTTGCTGAAGAAGCTGATGTACATCAGCGCCGAAGCGTCGGCGGACTCCTTGCTCAGCACCGGGTCTTCGGCGTCCTGCGGAAGTTTGTTCTTCACCTCGTTGGCTTTGGCCAGCAGTTCGGTGAACAAGCGATCAGTGTTGGAGCCGATGCGTGCGTAGATCGAAATCGTCGAGAAGTTCTGCCGACTGACCGAGGTCATGTAGTCGATACCCTCGGCGCTGGCCAGGCTCTGTTGCATCGGCTGGGTGATGTAGCCCTGAATGGTCTCGGCGTTGGCCCCGGGGTACGCCGTGGTCACGGTGATCAGGGCGTTTTCCATTTGCGGGTATTGGCGCAGCGGCAGCTTGCTCCAGGCCTGGAAGCCGAGCAGCACAATCAACAGGCTGACCACGGTGGCGAGCACCGGGCGGCGGATGAACGGATCGGTAAAAGCCATGGGGTTTCCTTGATCAGTCGGCGCGGGGCGGACTGTTCTGCTCGCCGAGGGTCTTGTCGTCGCTGATTGCGATGGGTGCGCCGTTGTCCAGTTTGATCTGGCCGGCGGTGACCACTTTTTCACCCTTTTGCACACCTTTGTTAATCATCACCAGCCCGTCGCGGCGCTCGCCGGTTTCGATGAAACGCCGTTCGGCGATGAGGATCGGCTGATCCTTGTCGTCTTTCTCGACTGTGCCGTCTTCGGCTTTTTTCTGCGCCACCACGTACAGCGAGTTGCCGTAGAGGGTATAGGTGATAGCACTCTCCGGCACGACGACATGTTTCTGCGGATCCGGCAGCAGCACTTCGAGGCTGGTGAACATGCCCGGCAGCAGCTTGCCCTCGGGGTTGGCCAGGGTGGCGCGCACTTGCACGTTGCGCGTGGTGCTTTCGACAATCGGGTTGATCGCGCTGATCTTGCCGGCGAAGTTTTGCCCTGGATAGGCGGCGACTGAAATCTGCACCGGTTGGCCGATGGCCAGTTTCGGCACCGATTGCTCGGGCAGGTAGAAGTCAGCGTAGAGGCTGCTCAGGTCTTGCAGTGTGGCAATTTTGGTACCGCTGGCGAGGTAGTCGCCGACGTCGACCTGACGGATGCCGATGGTGCCGCTGAACGGCGCGAGGATGCGTTTTTTCGCCAGCGAGGCGTTGAGCTGATTGACCGTGGCCTTGTTCTTTTGCAGTACGGCGGAGAGGCGGTCGTATTCGCCTTTGGAGATGGCGCGGCTGTCGACCAGTTGGCTGCCACGGCCGAAGTCCAGTTGCGCGAGGCCCAGATCAGCCTTGGCGGTTTCCAGCAGGGCGGTTTCGACGGCGCTGTCGAGTTGCAGCAACGGTTGTCCGGCTTTGACCTTCTGTCCTGACTCGAACTTGAGCTCGGTGACGGTGCCGGCCACTTCCAGACTCAAGTCGACGCCTTGCAGCGCCTTGAGCGTGCCGACGGTGGGCAAGCGCATCTGCCACGGCCGTTCGGACGCGGTGGCCACGGCGACGCTGATCGGCGGTTTTGGCGCAGAGAAGCCTTGGATCATCGTGTAGATGGAGAAGGCCTTGTAGGCGGCCAGGACCAACACGATCAGCAAAACAACACCCAACATGATCAGCATGCGGCGACGCAGCATATTTCCAGTTCCTTGGATAAATCAGGGCATACAGACCGGCACATTACTCCGAGTGGCGGGGGATTCCAACTGATAGAACTTACAGGGGTACGGCTTTCGACGGGCGTTGGCCTGAAAAGATCGCAGCCTTCGGCAGCCCCTGCAGGTTGAGCGCATTCCAGTGCAGGGGTGCCGCAGGCTGCGATCTTTGGCGCTATTACGTCATCAAGTGCAAATGGTTGTCCCAGAGCCCCGCCGGCAGTTCCAGCGGCTTGGCCAGCAGTTCATCCTGGCGGCAATCGTAGTAACGGCAACGGCCCTGACCCGAGGTCACGACAAAACCGTCCTTCACCGCACCCACGCCCGCGCAATCAGGCAACGGCGCGTCGAGGCGCACTTCGCCGCTGTCCAGATCCCAGATAAAGAAGCGATTGCCACGGGGCGCCGTCAATGCGACCAGACGCAACTCGCTGTGCACCGCCACACTCGCTGTGTAATGCCCCATCGACTGCAACTGATGCTCCGGCACCGGGAACGCCACGAATGGCTGCCCCGGACGCTTGATCGCCAACAGCTCCGAACGCTCATGCGAGGCGCCCATGAATTGCTGGCCGGCGACGATGGTGCCGTCGCTGGCAATGCCCAGGTGGCGCACGCTGTTCATCTGCTGGGCGAGGGTTTCCTTGCTTAGCAGGGTGCCGTCGCGCTGCATCAGCACCAGGCTTGGCTCCATGGCGTTGAGGTTCATGTCGACGCGGCTTTCCGCTTCAGTACGAATCCCGCCGTTGGCCACCACCAGCGTCTCGCCATCGGGCATCCATGACACCTGATGCGGGCCGAGGCCATAAGTGGAAATCTCACCGCTGTGCACCAGCCGTTCGCCTTCGAACTTGTACACCCCGAGCAAACCACGACCGGCATCGCTGGTGTCATTCTCGGTGGCGTACAGGTATTCGCCGTCCTTGTGAATCACCGCGTGACCGTAGAAGTGCCGGTTCGGTTGCGAGGTCACGGTTTGCAGCACAGTGCCGTCGCGCAGGTCGATCAGGTAACTCTCGATACCTGGGCGACGGGCCACGAACAAGGCCATCGGCTCTGTTGGATGATTGATGATGTCATGGCAACGCTGGCCAACCTGCGTGGCGAACACCTGAGTGCCGTCCAGACGATACCCGACCGCATAGTGCTTGCCATCGGTGTCGTCCCGCGCCGAGAGCAGCAGAGGGCTCTTGTCCTTTTGCTTGAACAGCGTCCAGCCGCCCAGTGTCACTGCTCCCAGCAGCAAGCTACCTAAAGTCAGAGCCTGACGTCGCAGCATCGCAGTCGCCCTCATCAGTCACCGTCGTTGGCGTTGAAGCCCAGTTGGATGCCCAGCGCCTTGGCCAGTTCGCCTTCGTGCAGGCGATGGACAACGTTGAGGCTGTCATAGATATCGTTGAGTTGCTGGCGACCGGCGTCGTCACCGAGCATTTCGGCCAACGTGCGCTGATTGCTGGCGAACAGTTTCAGGGATGCAGCGTAAGCGGCGTCGATCTTGTCGGCCAGGGGTTTCTGTTCGCTCGGCAACAGGCCGCGCAGGCCTTTGTTGTCGACACCTTCCCAAACGGTCTTGGCGGCGGCAAGGCTGGCTTCCAGGCCGCTCAGGGAGGAATGGCTGCGCCATGCATCGGCCTGGAACGGTTGTGGCACGCCCTTGCTCTGGCGGCCCATCGGCGTGCCGAGTTTTTCTTCAGACTGTCGAGGGCGGTCACCTGTACTCGCAGCAGATCGGCGATGGCCTCATGGGAGTCGGCGTAGCGCTGGTTGGGGAACTTGCTCATCTGCGCGAGCATGCCGTCGGTGTTGTTCCAGCTTTTGAGAATGTCTTCGGCCAGCAGTTTCTGATGTTCGCCGATCGCCTTGAGCAATGGGCAGTATTTGGCTTTCTGCGAATCGTTGGCAACGTCAGGCTTGCTGTCGAACAGGATGTATTCGTAGGCCGACAGTCCTTGGACCACAACACTCGACTTGGCGAGGGTAGCAGCGTCGATCTGCGGCTGCGCGACGACCAGTTGCTCGACCTGACGGCCGACAAGGTTTTTCTTGTCCGGCCAGAACTGCACCTGCCACGAACGGTTGCCCTCGGCCAGCGGGCCGATCAGCAGCGGTTGCAACTCGGCCCAGGCCTTTTGCGCATGCAGGAAGTCCTTGCGTGCCGTGTCGAGATTTTCCTTGCCTTCGCAGTAGGCGAGGGCACTGACAGCCAATTGGCGATCGGCTTCCACCCAGCGGGTATACGTAGGCAGGATCACCGATTTGGCGATTGCCGCCGACGTGACGGCCTGTGGGTCCTGCGGGGAGCAGGCGCCGAGGGCGAGGGCGGCAAGGCTGGTGAACAATAATTTGGGACGGAACATGTAAGGCTCCCGCTGAGTGAACGCTTATTAAAGGGAATTCAGGAACGCCAGCAACGCAGCGCGCTGCTCGGCGTTGAAAGACAACACCTGTTGCTGCGCCGCCTTGGCTTCGCCGCCATGCCAGAGCACGGCTTCGAGCAGACTGCGGGCGCGGCCGTCATGCAAAAACTGGGTATGGCCACTGACCGCCTGCGTGAGGCCGATGCCCCACAACGGCGGGGTGCGCCATTGGCGGCCACTGGCCTGGAATTCGGTACGGTTGTCGGCAAGGCCTTCGCCCATGTCATGTAGCAGCAGGTCGCTGTAGGGACGGATCACCTGATTGGCCAGTTCAGGTTCTGCGGCCGTCGCTGCGGTGGTGTATTTGGGGGTGTGGCAGGACTGGCACCCGGCCTGGAAAAACAGGCTCTTGCCCGCCAGCACCTCGGGCGCGCTGACATCGCGACGGGCTGGGACAGCCAGGTTGCGGCTGTAGAACAGCACCAGGCGCAGGATGTTGTCGCTGACTTCCGGCTCGCCATCGGGGCCATTACCGTTGGGCGCCTGCCTGCACGCGGTTTGCGCGTCGGTGCAGTCATCGATGGGCCTTAGGCTGGTTGTGAGGCCCATGTCACCGGAAAACGCGTGGACGTTCTGCTGATTCAGATTCGGTTGCCCGGCTTTCCAGCCAAATCGACCCAGAACGGCTTTTTGCTGCACGTCGTCCCAGACCCAATTGGGCTGTCCGCTGATGCCCCGGTTCTCCTTGGCCTGCGCTTGGGCGTTGGCCAGGATGGCGGCTTCAGGGATGGCTTCGAGCAGACCCAAGCCGATCATCGGCGGAGCGACCCGTGCCGAGAAACGCGTGTCGGGGTGCATCGGGCCGTAGCCGAGCTGGCTGATCTGCAAGCTGGGTTTGCGCAGCTCGATTTCAGTGCCGTCCTTGAAACGCACAGGCACTGGGGTGTAATCGACTCGCACCTTGCCTTCAGGAACCACGCCCGGTACTGACATGTCCTGCAATTGACCGCCGTAGACGGGCTCCGGGACCACGCCGAGCTGCTCAATGACCTTGGCATAAGCCGGCGCATCCGGGATCGACAGGCGCACCAACATTGACACGGCGTTGGCCGCACCCGGCGTGGGCGGGTGGCCGCGACCGTCCTTGATGTGGCAGTTCTGGCAGGCGTTAGTGTTGAACAGAGGCCCCAAGCCGTCGCGTGCGGTGGTGGTCGAAGGGGCGATCACCCAGGGGTTGCGGAAGAAGCTGTTGCCGACGCTGAAGTCCACTCGACGTGAGGGCGCAAGGTTGGCGGAGGGCAGGGAAAAGGCATTCTGATCTGTCTTGCGCACAGTCGCGCTGCCACCGGAACGGGCTTCACCAGGCTCGGCCTTGGTGAAACGCGGGGCGTCATCGCAGGCACTCAGGCCCAGGGCCAGACACAGTGCGGACAAGCGAAGAGGCAGCGAGGGCATCAGACATCCTGCGGACGGGCAAAAATAAAGGCGCAAAGTCTAACAGGGCGAGGGGGTTTGAATAAGAGGAATTATCGTTTGCTTGATGTGACGCAGGAAAAGATCGCAGCCTTCGGCAGCTCCTGCGGGTGTACGCCGATCCATGCAGGAGCTGCCGAAGGCTGCGATCTTTATGGACTGGCGCACAACATGAAGCGAAAACAAAAAAGGCGACCCTAAAGGTCGCCTTTTGATCCAGCCAGCGTTGATCAGAACTCGTGATCAGCGTTGTCCGGGTTCAGGTCGCTGATGCCCAGCTTGCCAGCAGCGGCTTCGATCGAACCGGTCTGCTTGACCAGCGAAGCAATGGCGTCGCGAACGATCTGGTTGCCGGCGGTGTTGCCGGCAGCGATCAGTTGGTCGTAGTGCTCACCCTTGTTGGCGTGATCAACCATGACCTGGATCTTCGCTTCAGTGGCAGCCAGATCGGCTTTCAGCGCGGTGTCGGCAGCCGGGTCAGCCTTGGCCACCAGCGACGACAGGCTGGCGCCGGTCATTTTGGTGCCATCGGTACGGGTGTACTCGCCCAGGTAGACGTTACGAATGCCTTTGGCATCGTAGAAGTGCGAGTTGTGGGTGTTGTCGCTGAAGCAGTCCTGCTCGTCTTCAGGCGAGTTCGCCTCCAGAGACACCTTCATGCGCTCGCCCGCCAGTTCGCCCAGGGACAGGCTGCCCATGCCGAAGAGCATTTTGCGCAGGCCGGTTTCGCCTGGCTCGGCTTCCAGTGTGGCGCGGTAGTTGTCGGCCACGTTCGGCTTCCAGTTGCCGACCATTTCTTCCAGGTCGCTGACCAGCAGTTGGGTCACGGACTTGAGGTAGGCGCGACGACGATCGTTGTGACCACCGGTGGCGCCAGTGCCTTCGAGGTAGTCGGAAGCCGGACGGTTGCCAGCGCCAGGGCCGGTGCCGTTCAGGTCCTGGCCCCACAACAGGAATTCGATGGCGTGGTAGCCAGTGGCGACGTTGGCCTCGGAACCGCCCAGCTCATTCAGGCTGGCGAGTTTTTCCGGGGTGATGTCTTTGACGTCGACCTTGTCTTCGCCGACCTGAACTTCGGTGTTGGCGATGATGTTGGCAGTGGCGCCCGGGTTACCCAGTGCGTGCTCGTAGGATTTGTCGACGTAGTCGATCAGACCCTCGTCCAGTGGCCAGGCGTTCACCTGACCTTCCCAGTCATCGATGATGGTGTTGCCGAAGCGGAACACTTCACTCTGCAGGTAAGGTACGCGAGCAGCAACCCAGGCAGCCTTGGCGGCTTTCAGGGTGTCGGCGTTCGGCTTGGCGAGGAAGGCGTCAACGGCAGTTTGCAGGGTTTTCGCGGTGGATTCGGCATCGCTGTAAACGGCGAAGACCATGTCGGCGTAATGCGCGACCACAGCCTTGGCGGCGGCTTCGTCGACTTTACCGGCAGCGGCAGGAGCAGCCGCAGGTGCGGTGGTGCTGGCGGCTGGAGTCGGCGTGGCCGGAGCGGCGGCCTTGTCTTTGCCTTCGCCGCAACCGGCGAGGGAAATAGCGATGGCCAGCAGACTGGCGGTAGCCAGAGGCATACGAATCATGGCGAACATCCTGCTTCGGTAGATGAATGGACAGGCGCGGGGGTGCGCAAAGCTGCGACATAATGCAAATCTTTCGCATTATGTGTAAAGGGTTGTGGCTGGAAATATTTCTTGTTCACCCACCTACAGGATCACAGCATTGCTGCGCTGCGCCTGCTTGAGGTAGGCGCTCAACTCTCGCGCCGGCAATGGCTTGCTGTAGAAATAGCCCTGCCCCTCGTGGCAACCCTCGGAGATGATGTAGGCCTCCTGCTCTGCCGTTTCCACGCCCTCGGCAATCACCTGCATGCCCAGGCTTTTGCCCAGCTGGATGATCGCCCGGACGATCGTGGCATCGTCGTCATCATCGAGCAGGTCCTGGACGAAGCTCTTGTCGATCTTGATCTTGTCCAGCGGCAGGCTCTTGAGGTAACTCAGCGATGAATAGCCGGTGCCGAAGTCGTCGATGGCAATCAGCGCGCCGGAGCGACGCAGGCTCAGCAGGTGCTGGGCGGCAGTGCTGATGTCTTCCATCAGGCCGGTTTCGGTGACTTCCAGCTCCAGGCTGCGCGGTGGCAGGCGATACATCTGCAGCAGGTTGTTGACCACCCTTGGCAGTTCGGCGTGGTGCAGTTGCACGGTGGACAGGTTGACCGCCATGCGCAGGTCGATGAAGCCTTGGTCATGCCAGTCGCGTAGTTGCTTGCAGGCTTGATCCAGTACCCACTCGCCGATGGCGATAATGGTGCCGTTCTGCTCTGCCAGCGGGATGAACAGGTCTGGCGGGACCAGCCCGTGCTCGGGATGCTGCCAGCGAATCAACGCCTCGACACCCACCACGCGGTTTTCCCGGTAGCTGATCTGGGGTTGGTAAACCAGATAGAACTGATCGCGCAGCAAGGCATCGCGCAGGTCTTTTTCCAGTTCGCGACGGCGGCGCATCTCGCTGTCGACGCTGGCGATATAGAACTGATAGCGGTTGCGCGAGCGGGTCTTGGCCAGCGTCATGGTCTGCTCGGCTTTCTGCAGCAGCTTTTCAGTGCTGTCGCCGTCCTCGGGAAACAGGGTGATGCCGATGGTCGCGCGCAGGCGGATTTCCTGATGATCGAGGGCAAACGCCGCTTCCAGGTCATCGAGAATGCTTTGTGCCAGTTCGGCGGCTTCATAGGGCTGTTCGATGTCGGCCTGGACCAGGGCGAACTGGTCGCCGCCGAGACGGGCGAGGGCGCCGAGGCGGCCGCTGTGGGCACGCAGGCGATCGGCCAAGGCCAGCAATAACTGGTCGCCGGTCTGATAACTGAACTGCTCGTTGATGCCTTTGAAATCGTCCAGCCCGACGCACAAGACCGCGACCCGGCGCTGTAACTTGCCGGCATCGACCAGAATCTTGTCCAGTTGCTGCTGCAATTGCTGGCGGTTCGGCAGGCCGGTGAGGAAATCGTACTGGGCCATGCGCAGCAGGCTGTTTTCCGCTTCGTGGCGCAGATGGGTATTGCGCTCGATTGATTCGAGCAACTGGTTGGCCGTGTTGATCCAAAGACCGAGCTCGTTCTTTTCGTGGCCCTTGAGCTGGGGGATTTTGTGTTCGCTGGGGCGGTCCGGGTTGATTTCGGTCAGGTGCTCGATGATCCGCGACAGCGGTTTGGTCAGCAGCCAGTGATAAACCAGGTACAACACCAGACCCATGGCCAAGGCCCGCAGAACACCGGAAATGAAGATGATTACCGAACTGACGATAAAACCTTCGCCATAAGTCGCGGTGTCGAGGGTGATGCTCAGGTCGCCGTAATACTCGCTGTACGGGCCACGGCCCACCAGTTGCGTGGTGAACGTGCGCTCCTGGCCGAGGATCAGGTCGGTCAGCCAGCGGCTGTTGGAATGCTGCAAGTCGCGGGATTTTTGCGCGAGCATCGCTTCGTTGGGGTGGCCAATGGAGGCCTGGCGCACGGCGTCGTCCTGGAACAGGCCTTCGATCACCTGCATGCCCATCTCGCGATCCAGGCTGTAGACCGCCTGGGTGGAGGGGTCGCGGAACATGTCGAGGATCCGTTCGGCGTCGTTGGCAACGGCCTGACGGGTTTTGTAGGCATCGAAAACAATCTGCGCGCAGCTCAAGACCACGCCGACGATCAATGCCGACAGGAGCACGACCCGGAGCAACTTCACCGACAAGCTGTTCTTGAGTTCCAGCTTCAAAGGGTTATTCCTTGTTCCGTGCGGGTAGCATCAAGTTGCCATGAGTATTGGCAATCCCGAGTTGGCAGTCAAAGGGACAATCATCCGCGGGAGATTTTGCCTGCTGCCTGGCGAAAATACAGTCGCCTGAGGTTTTCTGCTGATCAGCACTGTGTCGTCAGGCGGGCCCTGGAACTTGAGGGCGGCTGGATGATTTTTTCCTCGGGTTGATGTTAGGCCGGTCTTTTGCGCCCCCATAAAAAACCCGGCAATGCCGGGTTTTTTGACTGGCGCGCAGCTTAAGCGGTGAAGGTTTTGCCTTCGAACTGCTCAGCAACAAACTTCCAGTTGACCAGGTTCCAGAACGCTTCGACATACTTCGGACGAACGTTGCGGTAGTCGATGTAGTAAGCGTGTTCCCAGACGTCGCAGGTCAGCAGCGGGGTGTCGCCGCTGGTCAGCGGGTTGCCGGCGCCGATGGTGCTGGCCAGAGCCAGGGAGCCGTCAGCCTTTTTCACCAGCCAGCCCCAGCCGGAACCGAAGGTGCCGATCGAGGTTTTGCTGAACTCTTCCTTGAACTTGTCGAACGAACCAAAGGCTGCGTTGATGGCTTCAGCCAGCGCGCCGGTAGGTTGACCGCCGGCGTTTGGCGCCAGGCAGTTCCAGTAGAAAGTGTGGTTCCAGACCTGAGCGGCGTTGTTGAAGATGCCACCCGAAGAAGTCTTGACGATTTCTTCCAGGGTCTTGCCTTCGAACTCGGTGCCTGGCACCAGGTTGTTCAGGTTCACGACGTAGGTGTTGTGGTGCTTGTCGTGGTGAAATTCCAGGGTTTCCTTGGAAATGTGCGGCTGCAGGGCATCGTGTGCGTAAGGCAGCGGCGGCAATTCGAAAGCCATGATGATTCTCCTAATCAGGTCTGTTGCGGTGAGCGCAAGGCCGATCACGGGCGGCCAGAAATGCACCGGCGAGTTTTTACTCTTTGCGGCGCAGGGTTCGGATCATAGCACCGGGGTTGCGGCTTAACCACGCAACAACTGTGTGGGATAGAGGTTCCAGAGCCGTTTGGAATAAATCAACTCGCGATAATAAGTTGTCCCGCTACGGTAAACATCATCAGCGCGACCACCAGATCGAGAATCCGCCAGGTACTCGGGCGAGCCAGCCAGGGCGCCAGCCATGCCGCGCCCAGCGCCAGAGTGAAAAACCACAACAGCGAAGCGCTCGCAGCGCCCACCACATACGCGCCCGGCACCGATTGTTGCGCGCCTAGCGAGCCGATCAGCAGCACGGTATCCAGATAAACGTGCGGGTTGAGCAAGGTCACGGCCAACGCGCTGAGCATGACCGCCCGCAGCGAACGCACGGTCTGGCCCTCGCCCTGTTGCAGGCTCTGTTTTGAACAGGCCCGGCGCAGCGCCAGGCTGCCATACCAAAGCAGGAATATTGCGCCACCCCAACGGGCTACCGCGAGCAAGGTCGGGTTGTGCGCCAATACCGTCGCCAGGCCAAACACTCCGGCGGCGACCAGCAATGCATCACACACCACGCACAATGCAGCGACCGGCAGGTGGTGTTCACGCCGCAGGCTCTGGGCCAGCACAAACGCATTCTGGGTGCCGATCGCCATGATCAGCCCTGCGGCCACTAACAGGCCGTTGACATAGCTTTGCCACATTGAGGGTTACTCCGCATTAGCCGCCAGGTCCCGCAACACGGCCATGGCGCGCTCTGCATCGGCCTGGCCGACGAATAGATGGTCGTGGTAGTAACCTGCGATCACATTGCAACTGATTCCGGCCTGTCCCAGTGCGGTTGCGAAGGCCGCTGTCAGGCCGACGGCCTGCAGCGCCGAATGCACGTTCAGGGTGATCCAGGCGGCGACGTAGTCAAAGTGCAGGCCGGCTTTTTCGGCGTGGCGACGCTCCAGGATCACCGTCAGCCCTTCTTGCTCGCGAAAGCTGCCGATCAACTCGAGACCTGCCGGCAGCTGGCTGTCGTGAAGGGTACAGAAGACGTATTCGCCGGCGTTGAGTTGCGGGCCCGTGCTGCGCAGCAGGGTTACTAATGAAGTTTCGCCAGCCATGTGGGTGATCCTTGTCGAAGAGTTCTTGCTGGCCATTCTCCCCGTGGAAGCGGTATAAGAAAAACCAATAGTGCTGATCGCTCATTAGGAAAACTGATGTTCGACTACAAATTGCTTTCCGCTCTGGCCGCCGTGGTCGAGCAGGCCGGATTCGAACGCGCCGCGCAGGTGCTGGGCTTGTCGCAGTCGGCGATTTCGCAGCGGATCAAACTGCTCGAAGCGCGGGTCGGCCAACCGGTGCTGGTGCGCGGCACACCGCCTTCGCCGACCGAAATTGGCCGGCGTCTGCTCAACCATGTGCAGCAGGTGCGGCTGCTGGAGCGTGACTTGCAGACCCTGGTGCCGGCATTGGACGAAGAGGGTGTGCCGGAGCGCCTGCGCATCGCGTTGAACGCCGACAGCCTGGCCACGTGGTGGGCGCAAGCGGTGGGGGATTTCTGCGCCGAACAGCATTTGTTGCTCGATCTGATCGTCGAAGACCAGACCGTGGGCCTTAAACGCATGCGCGCCGGTGAAGTGGCCGCATGCCTATGCGCCAATGAACGGCCGGTGGCTGGCGCGCGCAGTGTGTTGCTCGGCGCGATGCGTTATCGCGCGCTGGCCAGCCCGGCGTTCATCGCGCGGCATTTCCCGCACGGGGTGCGCGCTGATCAGTTGGCGAAGACCCCGGCGCTGGTGTTTGGGCCGGACGATTTCCTGCAGCATCGCTACCTGGCTTCGCTCGGCGTCGATGGCGGTTTCGAGCACCATTTATGCCCGTCTTCCGAAGGTTTTATCCGTCTGACCGAAGCCGGCCTGGGCTGGGGTCTGGTACCGGAACTGCAAGTGCGCGAGCAATTACAGCGCGGTGAGTTATGCGAGCTGTTGCCAGATAAACCGATCGATGTGCCGTTGTACTGGCATCATTGGCGCAATGGCGGTCAGTTGCTGGGCTTGCTGACCGAGCAACTGGTGCGTTCTTCGGCGCAATGGCTGGTGCCGTTGGACTGACGGGCAGCGTCAAGGCTTACGCATTACGCAAAATGAAACACATCGGAGCATTACATGAAGATTCTGGTCACCGGCGCAAGCGGCTTCATTGGCGGACGCTTTGCGCGTTTCGCTCTGGAGCAGGGCCTGGACGTGCGGGTCAATGGTCGCCGGGCCGAAAGCGTTGAGCATCTGGTGCGCCGTGGCGCTGAGTTCGTCCCCGGCGATCTGACGGACCCGGATCTGGTGCGCGAACTCTGCAGCGACGTTGAAGCCGTGGTGCATTGCGCTGGCGCCGTCGGGCTGTGGGGTCGCTATCAGGACTTTCATCAGGGCAACGTGCAAGTCACCGAAAATGTCGTCGAAGCCTGTTTGAAGCAACGCGTGCGGCGCCTGGTGCACCTGTCTTCGCCCTCGATCTATTTTGACGGCCGCGATCACCTTGGTCTGACCGAAGAGCAGGTGCCCAAGCGCTTCAAGCACCCCTACGCCGCGACCAAGTACCTGGCCGAGCAGAAGGTCTTCGGTGCGCAGGAATTCGGTCTCGAAACCATTGCGCTGCGCCCGCGTTTCGTCACCGGTGCCGGCGACATGAGCATCTTCCCGCGGCTGCTCAACATGCAGCGCAAGGGGCGGCTGGCGATCATCGGCAATGGCCTGAACAAGGTCGATTTCACCAGCGTGCAGAACCTCAACGAAGCCATGCTCAGCAGTCTGCTGGCCGCCGGTTCCGCGCTGGGCAAGGCCTACAACATTAGCAACGGCGCGCCGGTGCCGCTGTGGGATGTGGTCAATTACGTGATGCGCAAGATGGAAGTCCCACAGGTCACCAAGTACCGTTCCTACGGACTGGCCTACAGCGCCGCCGCCTTGAATGAAGGCGTATGCAAGCTCTGGCCGGGCCGCCCTGAACCAACCCTGTCGCGCCTGGGCATGCAGGTGATGACGCGGGATTTCACCCTGGACATCAGCCGCGCGCGGCATTATCTGGATTACGATCCAAAGGTCAGTCTCTGGACCGCCCTGGACGAGTTCTGCAGCTGGTGGAAGGCCCAGGACATCCGCTGACGGGCCCGTCACTGAACCGAGTTGGGGGTTCAAGGTCAATCGATGCGGTTGTGGGGGTATACTGCGCCGCATCAAGCCATCACCGCGTTCACAAAGGTTGACTCAATGTCCATGCGTAACGATGCCAACGACGACTTCGATGTACCGAGCCTGCGTGCCGACAGCCTCGACGACGATGATTTTGTGCCTGCCGCGCGTCATTCCGGGCACTCGCGCACGCCCCCGGTGGTCAAGGTCAAAGGCCCGAGCACCGGTCCTCTGTGGGCACTGGTCGGTGCATTGTGCATCGCCTTTGGCGGCCTTGCCTGGTGGAGCTTCCAGCAGATTTCGCTGATGGAGCAACAGCTGGTGGCGACCCAGGAAAGCTTTGCTCGCATCAGCGAGGAAGCGGCAGGGCGCCTGCAGGATATTTCCGGCAAGGTGGTCGCCAGCCAGACCAACGTTTCCAGTGACAGCGAAGCGTTGAAGCTGCAGATCAGGCAGCTGGAAAGCAAACTCCTGGATCAAGGCAAGCAGCAGCAGGGCGTTGTTGGCCAGACCACCGAACTGGACAAGCGCCTGGCGCAGATGACGGCGCAAACTGCCGAGCTCGACAAACGCCTGGCCGAGGCGAGCGCGCAAACCACTGAACAGCAGAGCGCCAACACTCAGTTGCAGGCCCAGGTCAAAGCCCTGAGCAGCGAACTGGCAGCACTGAAAAGCGCCCCAGCCGATACCAGCAAGGTTGACGCCCAGCTCAAGAGCCTCGGTGCCGATATCGCTGCATTGAAGAAGCAGGGCAATCCAGGCGCGGCCATCGACCGCCTGGAACAGGACATGATCGTGCTCAAGGCCCAGCAGGATAATCGTCCACCCGCCAGCGCCAGTGGCAATACTGCCGAATTCGATGCGTTCCGCACTCAGGTCAGCCGCAACATCAACACTCTGCAGGCGCAGATCCAGAATCTGCAAAAGCAACTCAACGCCCGACCCTGAGGACGCCGTGCGCTCCTTGGCGGCTGTGCTCGTCTACGCTGCTTGAACACCAACAGGAATGAGGAACGCGCAATGGGGGTTTGGCATAAATTGATGTTACTGGGGGGGCTGCTGTTGTTAGGCCTTGGCCAGGCACAGGCGGCCGGCACGGAAAAAGACGACAGCCAGGCCGCCAAGGCTCTGCTGGAAAAGGCCTTGGCCTACTACCATGAGAATGGCGACAAGGCGTTTGCCGCATTCAGTCGCCAGGGTGAGTTTGTCGACAAGGACCGTTATGTGTTCGTGGTCGACACCAAGGGCGTCATGCTCGCCAGCGGCGGGCCTTCTTCGGCGTTGATCGGGCGGGATGTGTCGGATGTGCTCGGGCCGGATTTGCAGAAAGCCTTCAAGGATGCGTTGAAAGTGCCTGAGGGCAACGGCATTCAGCAGGCCGAATATCGCTGGCAGAACTGGTCCGACGGCAAGGTCGAGCGCAAGCACGTGTTCTACCAGCGTGTCGGCCAGCGCATTTTGGCAGTGGGCTATTACCTGCCGCGCGCCTCCGCTGAACAAGCCAAAGCCCTGCTGGACAAAGCAGCGACCGATCTGACCAAGGATGAAAAGGCCACGCTGACCGCGATCAACTCGCTCAAGGGCGGGTATTTGCAGGATGATCTGTACGTGTTCGTGGTCGATCTGGACACCCAGCGCTACGTCGCCCATGGCACCAATTTGCGTTTGATCAACACCGACTTCGGCAAGGTCAAGGACCCGGAGGGCAAACCGGTGGGCGAGCCGATTCTGGCGCTGATCGCCAAGCAGGACGCCGGTGAATACGAGTACCGCTGGAAGAATCCGGTGACCGGCAAGATCGAGGATAAACATGCCTACCTGAAGAAGGTCGGGCATTTCCTGGTGGCGGTGGGTTACTACAGCCCTTGAAGATCAAAAGATCGCAGCCTGCGGCAGCTCCTGCGCAAGCTGCGATCTTTGCGTTAACGAACCTTGTCCTCGCGGCCCCGCAACATCATGTTGGGCATCGCAATCGCGGCCGCCAACCCGAGCAACGACACCGCCGCACTGACCCATAGCAGATGCCGGAACGTTACCGCGAGTTCCGCACGCAAGGCGTTCTGCGCATCCCCCGGCGCGGCGTTCAATCCGTCGAGCAAAACGTTGCCCGAGTGCCCCTCGCTCATCAGCGAACTGCTCGCCAAGTGAGCAAAACTCGAATCCTGCAACAACGCCAGCAACAGCGCCGACATCAACGCGACACCGACCGCACCGCCCAGCGAGCGGAACAGGTTGGTGGTGCTGGTGGCCACGCCGATGTCGCGCTGCTCCACCGAATTCTGCGTACCAACCAATGAGGTCGGAAACTGCATGCCGCTGGAGATGCCGCTGAGCAACATGAACAACCCGCTGACCAGCGTCGCCTCCGGTGGGCTGAACGCCATGCCGAGAATTGATATCGGCATCAGCGCCGCGCCGGTCAGGATCATCGGTTTGTAGCGCCCGGTCACCGAGGTGCGACGACCGGCAAAATACGCACCTATCGGCAGCCCCATGGCCAGCGGTAACAGGTGCAGGGCGGCACTGTCGGCGCCTGCACCGGTGACGCTCTGAAAGCGCAGGGGCATCAGGACGATCAGCGAGATCGCCTGGAAGCTGGTGAAGAAAATCGTGCACCAGCAGAGCAGGGCATTGCGGTTGGCAAACAGGTGCATCGGCAGCAACGGTTCCCGCGCCCGGCGTTCGTGCCAGACGAACAGCCCCAGTATCACGACCGCACACGTGAGCAGCCCCATGACTTCGAGGCTGTTCCAGGCATGGCCCTGGCCGACTTCGGTAATGCCGAGCAGCAAGGCCGTCAGGCCGATAATCATCAGCACGGTGCCGACGTAATCGATCACCGGTTTGCGCTGCGGCACCGGCAGACCGACCAGGGTGCGATGGGCGACCACCAGGGCGCCCACTCCCAGTGGCAGATTGATCAGGAACACCCAGCGCCACGACAGATATTCCGTCATGTAGCCGCCGAGCACCGGGCCGGCGACGCTGGCCATCGCATACATGCTGCTGAAATAACCCTGGTAGCGACCTCGTTCGCGCGGCGGCACGATATCGCCGATGATCGCTTGGCTGACGGAAATCATCCCGCCTGCGCCGATGCCCTGAACGATCCGCGCCAGCACCAGTTGTTCCATGTTCTGCGCCATGCCACAGAACAGTGAGGCCAGGGTGAACAGGCCCATGCCGAACAGCATCAATTTGCGCCGCCCGTACAGATCACCGAGTTTGCCGTAGATCGGCACCGCCACGGTCATCGCCACCATGTACCCGGAAATCACCCAGGCCAGCAGGCTGACATCTTTGAACTGTGCGGAGATGGCCGGCATCGACACGGCGACGATGGTCTGATCCAGCGCGCCAAGAAAGATCGCCATCATCAGCGCGACCAGCACGCTGCGAATGGCCGGTTTGGGCGTTTCGGGGTGATTGAGATTGGTCACGGGCAAGCCTGCGGGCAGTGATTGACCCGCACAGCCAGGGCGCGCGGGTAGGTGCTCGCCAGTGTAAGTCGGTAGCAGGCTATTCGATAGCCTCATAAGGAAGTCCGACGTAATTTTCTGCAATGGTTTTTCGGCCCGCTTCGGAGTCGACGAAGTACGCCAGCTCTGATTCGGCGATGCGCTGGCTGAAACCGTCGTGGTCGTCGAAGCGGTGCAGCATCGACGTCATCCACCAGGAAAAACGCTCGGCCTTCCAGACCCGTCGCAGGCAAATTTGCGAGTACTTCTCCAACAGATCGAGGCGGTCTTCGCGGTACACCTTCAGCAGAATATCAAACAGCGTACTGACATCGCTGGCCGCCAGGTTCAGGCCTTTGGCTCCTGTGGGTGGGACGATGTGCGCGGCGTCGCCGACCAGGAACAGTCGCCCGTACTGCATCGGCTCGACCACAAAACTGCGCAGTGGCGCGATGCTTTTCTCAATGGACGGCCCGGTGACCAGCGTTTCGGCCAATTCCGCTGGCAGACGGGATTTGAGCTCCTCCCAGAATCGCTGATCGGACCATTGCTCCACCGTCTCCCCGGTGGGCACCTGCAGGTAATAACGGGTGCGGGTTGACGAACGCATGCTGCACAGGGCAAACCCGCGTGGATGGCGGGCATAGACCAGTTCTTCGTGCACCGGCGGGGTGTCGGCAAGGATGCCCAGCCAGCCGAACGGATAAACCCGCTCGAAAATCTTCAGGCTGTCGGCCGGGATCGATTGCCGTGCCACGCCATGGAAGCCGTCGCAGCCGGCGATGTAGTCGCAGTCGAGTCGATAGCTCTCGCCGTCTTTTTCAAACGTGACGAAGGGTTCAGCGGTCTTCATTGCCTGGGGAACGACGTTCTCGACGCCGTAGAGGGTCGTGGCGCCTGCAATCTGACGAGCGGCCATCAGGTCGCGAGTGACCTCTGTCTGGCCGTAGATCATCACGGTCTTGCCGCCGGTCAATGCGTGCAGATCGATGTGTACCTGACGCCCGTCGAGGGCCAGATCGAAGCCGCCGTGAACCAGTCCTTCGGCATCCATGCGTTGTCCCGCACCGGCCTTGCGCAGCAGCTCTACCATGCCCTGTTCAAGCACCCCGGCACGGATGCGGCCGAGCACATAATCGCGCGTCTGGCGTTCGAGGATGAGGGTGTCGATGCCGGCGTTGTGCAGCAACTGACCGAGGAGCAAACCGGAGGGGCCGGCGCCAATGATGGCGACTTGGGTTTTCAGCGTTTTCATTGTTTTTATGACTCGCAAGCTTCACGCGGCAAATGCCGGCGAATGTTTTTTATGGATCGAGTGCTTGCATTTTTCCCTTGCGGGTCTGTCAATTGAAGGTGAAAACTGAGCCGATACCTGTACATTCTGCCAATCGGTGCGATTATCGCCCGCAACCTTCGAGGCCTGGATGAAGTGATGAACAAGCCCGAGCTGCCTTCCATTCCGGTGTTCAAGCTTTACGGTGAAAGCCTGGACTGGCCGACCCCTGACTTGCTGCACTGTGAAACCATTTCCTCGCGCAGTCGCGAACATCAATGGGAAATCAAACCCCACCGTCACGCCGATTTATGCCAGCTGCTCTTCGTCTTCAAAGGTCAGGCAGAGCTTGAGATTGAAGGTCAGCGCACACAACTCCAGACCCCCGCTATTCAAGTCCTGCCACCGTTATCGGTGCATGGCTTTCGCTTTTCCGAAGACGTCGAAGGATTTGTCGTCACGCTCGCAACGCCACTGATCAACCACTTGCAGGCGCAACTGGGCGATGCGGTGCATGCGCTCGCCAGAGCCGAAAGCTATCCGGCAGGCCATGACGGCGATTACCTGAACAGTCTGTTTTCAGCGTTGCAGGCTGAGTACAACGGCCATCAACCGGCGCGGGAAATGCTCATGCACTCGCTGGTCAGCGTGATCATGGTCTGGGTCAGTCGGCAGGCGATCGTGCGCCATAACGCCAGCCAACGGCCGCAACGTCAGCGCGAATACCTCAACGGTTTCATTCAATTGGTGGAGGAGACTTACCGCCAACATGTGAAGGTCGAGGATCTGGCCCATCGGCTGGGGATTTCGGTCTCGCACCTCAACGGCACGTGCCGTGAACTGGCCGGGCAACCGGCGTTACAGATCATGCACGAGCGTCAGTTGCTCGAAGCCAAGCGCTTGCTGACGTACACCAGCATGACCATTTACGAGATGTCGGAATTGCTGGGGTTTTCCGATCCGACCAACTTCACGCGCCTGTTTCGGCGTCGGGTGGGGATCTCGCCAAAGGCGTTCCGCGATCGTCTGAAGACCGAGCAGTAACCTCAAATCACCGCCGAGCCCTGCAAGTCAACGCAGGGCATTCAGCGTGGCGTTGTGCGGAATGCAGCGCTCGAAGTTACAGCTCGCGTATTCACGCGGCAGTTGTCGCAGTTGCTCGACCCGCCAGGCAGCGGTGCCGTACAGCGCCAGCGTGGCGGCGCAGGTGATGAAAATCGCGAAGTACCTTCTTGTTTTGATGTTCATGGCGTTCACCTCTGAACGAAATACCCTGCGGTATTACTTTCAGCATAGTAGGCGCTGCCGAAGGCTGCGATCTTTTGATCTTGTATTTGCTATTGATCTTCCAAAGAGCGCCACCCACAGCTGAAAATCAAAAGATCCTCCGATCAAAAAATCCCCAACCGCCCCCAAGCCCCCGCCAGCCCCTACAGTCGATCCAGCTCCACATCCCACACCGGCTCTTGCGGAAACCGCAGCACCAGAAAATCCAGCATGCTGCGTAACGCCGCCGGCATGTGTTTGCGTGAGGCGTACACCGCGTAGATGTTCATCTGCCGCGGTTCGGCTTGGGGTAGCAAGCGGATCAAATCGCCACTGACAATGTGCACGCCCGCCTGGTAGCTCGGCAACATCGCCACCCCGGCGCCGGCCAGGGTGGCGCGCAGCAGGGTGCTTGTCTCGTTGGCGCTGATGTTGCCCTGCACCGTCACCGACTGCGGCTCGCCGTCCTGCTCGAAGTGCCAGAGGCTTTTGCCGAAGTAGGAGTGGGTCAGGCAATTGTGTTCGCTCAAGTCCTCGACCCGTTTTGGCGCCGGGTGCTCGTGCAGATACGCCGCGGAGGCGCAGATGACTGAACGGCACACTGTCAGCCGCCGCGCGATCAGGTTCGGGTCCAGGTCGTTGCTGGTGCGGATGGCCAGGTCGATGCGCTCGTCCACCAGGTTGACCGTGCGATCGAGCATCTGCAGGTCGATGCTGACGCCGGGGTAGCGCCTGACGAACGCCGCCATGGCGTCCGCCAGCTGCGCCTGGCCGAACGAGGTGCTGACGCTGATGCGCAGCAAGCCGCGCGGCGCCTCGTCAGGCTCGGTGACCGCCGCCTGCATGTCGCTGGACAGCTCGAGCATTTGCCGACAGCGCGGCAGTATCTCGCTGCCCGCCGCCGTCAGGCTCAGTTTGCGCGTGGTGCGGTGCATCAGCCGCGCGCCGACCCAATCCTCCAGTTCCGCCAGGTAACGCGAGACCACCGGTCGCGAAAGGTCCAGGTGATCGGCTGCAGCCGACTGGCTGCCGAGGTCGACCACCGAGACGAACACCCGCATTGCTTGAAGTCGATCCATGATTTGCCCGATTTTAGAAACAAACTATGTCGCAGCATCGCATTTTTTGTATCAGTGCAGGCAACTAAGCTCTGTCGCCTCGCCCAATACGGCAATCGGCATCGGAGCTCTACATGATCGGTTTCACTTCCCTCAAACGAATTCTGCTGGCCAGCGTCACGTTCGGCCTGACAGCCCACGCCCTCGCGGCGCCCCTTACGCTGGACGTCTACAACCCGGGTACCGAGGCTATTTTTCCGGTCAGTTCGGTGCTCGTCAGCGGCGAGAAAGACGCGGTTTTGGTGGACGCGCAATTCGGCAAATCCCAGGCCGAACAAGTGGTGCAGAAAATTCGCGCCAGCGGCAAGCAACTGACCACGATCTACATCAGCCACGGTGATCCCGATTACTACTTTGGCCTCGACACCCTCACCGCCGCGTTTCCAAAAGCCCGGGTGCTGGCGTCGCAGCCGACTGTCGATCACATCACGCAGACGGTCGACGCAAAGCTGGCCTTCTGGGGGCCGAAAATGGGAGCAGATGTGCCGGCCAAAACCATCGTGCCGCAGGTGCTCGAGGGCGACAGCCTGATGCTTGAGGGGCAGAAACTGCAGGTTATCGGCCTCCAGGGCAAGCAACCGGATCGCAGCTTCGTGTGGATCCCGTCGATCAAGGCGGTGGTGGGCGGCGTGGTGGTGGCGCAGAACATCCATGTGTGGATGGCCGACACCCAAACCCCACAGTCCCATGCCGATTGGCTGGCGACGCTGCAGTCCATCGAGACGCTCAAGCCGCAGACTTTGGTGCCCGGCCATTACCTGGGCGAGAGCACCCGGTCGCTGGCGGCCGTGCAGTTTACCGCCGACTACATCCGGGCCTTCGACGAAGAAACCGCCAAGGCCAAGGACTCGGTTGCGCTGATCGCGGCCATGAAAAAACGGTACCCGACCCTGGGCGAAGAGAGTTCGCTGGAGCTCAGTGCCAAGGTCGCCAAGGGTGAGATGCAGTGGTAATACGCTAACCCTGGCACCTGTGGGAGCTGCCGAGAGAAACGAGGCTGCGATCTTTGATTTTGATTTTGATTTTGATCTTGATCTTGATCTTGATTTTAGACGCCAAAAGATCGCAGCCTCGTTTCACTCGACAGCTCCTACGCAGCTCCTACGCAGCTCCTGCCAGCTTTTGCGTTACCGCGACTGAGCCTGTTCCACCAACCACCCCATCAGCTCGCGCAGCTTGGGCGACGGCTCGGGTTTCTGCGGGAACACCAGGTAGTAGGCCAGACCGGTTTTAACCTTCAGCGCGAAGGGCATCACCAGTCTGCCCGCGCTCAGGTCATCCCCGATCAGCGACCAGTCTCCAATCGCCACACCCGTCCCTTGGGACGCCATCGACATGGCCAGGTCCAGGGTTTCGAAATGCTGGCCCTTGCCCACGTTGCTCAAGCGTATCCCGGCGCTGGCCAGCCAGGCTTTCCAGTCGCGTTCGTCCTGGGTGGGGTGCAACAGCAGATGCTGTTGCAGGTCGTCCGGGGACTGCAACGGTACCGGGCCTTCGAGCAGCGGCCTGGAACAGACCGGGGTCAGTTGTTCGTCGAACAGGTGCAGGGAGGCCAGCGCATTGTCCGGTGGCGCTCCGTACATCACTGCGGCGTCGAACTGTTCACGATGAAAATCCACTCCGTGTTTCACCGTGGTGGTCAACTCTACCGGCACGTCCGGACGCTCCCGTTGCCACTGCAACAGCCGTGGCAGCAACCAGCGCATGACGCAGGTCGGCGCCTTCAACTGCAGGGTCTCGCGCTTCTCGCCGATCTGGTCCACGGCTTCGTCGATCAAGCGGAAAATCTTCTGCACCCGCGGCAGCCATTCGCGCCCCTCGGCCGTCAACTCCAGCCCCGGGCCTGGCGAATGAACAGCTCATAACCCAGGTGATCCTCCAGCCCGGCGACTTGCCGGCTCACCGCGCCCTGGGTGATGTGCAACTGTTCGGCGGCACGGGTGAAGTTGCAGCACTGCGCGGTGATCAGAAAAGTGTGCAGCGCCGGCAGGGGAGGCAATCGTTTCATGGGGATCCAAGGTATGACGTAAGGACATGGCTAGTATGACTTTTTATCCATTGTTGAGGCGACGTGTCGCCCGTTCCAATGAGGCCATCCCTGGACCTGCCCACGCATCATAAACACTGCGCAGGTCCGG
>NZ_JAEKEG010000041.1 GCF_016651255.1 Pseudomonas sp. TH10 | reverse complement strand
GGCATTCACAGCGCCTCGGACTTGCGTCGCCTCGGGGCGGTGGATGCCTATCGCGCCGTGCGCACGCGCGGGTTTCGAGCGTCCAAGGTGTTGTTGTATGCGATCGAAGGTGCGCTGATGGACGTGCACTGGAACGATATTCCTGCGGAGCGAAAGGAAGCACTGAACAAGCAACTGGAGGCCATCTCTTCACGGCACAAGAACTGAATTGCCCGCTGACTGGCCTGGAAGCCTCTGACTACGTGGCTTTCAGGGCAATTACAAATTAACGATCAATCAGCTGTTGACATGGTAATGAGAATCGCTATGATTATCACAACTGGTCGCGAGATCAGTCGATATTCTGAAAAGCCCTTGGTTCGGACTCTCAGATTATCTCCTCATCAGGCTAATCACGGTTATTTGACCCGGTTTTTTACCGGGTCTTTTTTTGCCCGCTGAAACATGCCCGGCCTTTCATTTTTTGCGGGTTTTCCCGAGCTGCTTGCGCATCTGCTTACAATAATCCGGCGCCTTCACCTTCGGCGTATACCAGACATAATCCGCCATCCCCACCGTGACCTCACTGCCCTGCTGAGCCAGCATCAACACCGTCGCTCCCTCCTGCGCCCCCAGATCCATCAGATGGATTGGCACGCCG
Source organism: Pseudomonas sp. TH10 (assembly GCF_016651255.1). Lineage (GTDB taxonomy): Bacteria > Pseudomonadota > Gammaproteobacteria > Pseudomonadales > Pseudomonadaceae > Aquipseudomonas. The sequence continues at coordinate 35,222 of NZ_JAEKEG010000041.1, read as the reverse complement.
ACATCCTTGCGCGCATGAAAAGCGCCAGCGAACAGCAAGGCAGGCTCCGGCGCTGCGAGCAGGCGTTCGGCCATGCGTCGGTCCCGTTGTTGCTGGACCGCCAGCATCGCGGGCAGTTGCGACTTGGGCAGCAGGCCGCAATGGGAGTCGCGGACTTGCTTGAGCAGTTCATCCTTTACGGCCTCTGCGCTGGACCGAGAACCGCTTGGCATCGCCGGGTGGGTATACGCCGCACGGACTTCCAGCGGGTCCAGATTTGCGGCAAGCAAGGGATACGGCTGGGTCAGGGCAAACTGAATGATGGGCCCGTACAGCGCCCAGTCCCAACCTTCCTGCCAGGCCAATGCATCGCGCAAATCCGCCGGGGGCTTGGAGGCCTGGCGAACCTGATCGACATGCGGTTGTTGGTCCGGGGTGAGCATTTCGAGCAGCAGGCTGCCTTGGGTTCGTTGCTCACCCAAGGCTTGCAGCAACCACAACTGCAAGGCGTGGTGATCACGATTGTCGTGTTGCTCGCCCACGATCAGCCGCGATGGCCTGGCCAGCGCCGCCAGCAGTTGCTCTGCCGTCAACACCTGGCCAGTGCGCAGGTCACGAATCTCCCCGGCCACAGGAGGCGGCGGAGGTGGAGCAGGTGGCGGCGCGGAAACATGCGTACAGGCCCCCAGCAGGAGCACCACCAGAATCAAGACTGCGCGCATGTTTACGCTCCTATGACAGATTCAACGAGCAATGATCAGCGGATGTCCACGCTCCGGATGCGGCTGCACCAGCACTTCGAGCCCGAACACTGCCTTCAGCGGCTCCGGGCGCAATACCTGCTCGGGCGTATCCAGCGCCACCTGCCGGCCGCCTTCGAGCAGCAACAGGCGATCACAATAGCGCGCGGCCAGGTTCAGGTCATGCAGGATCACCAGCACTGCCGCGCCCCGGTTGGCAAATTCGCGCACGGCTTGCAACGTGGTGTGCTGGTGCAGCGGATCGAGCATTGAGGTCGGCTCATCGAGCAACAAGGTCTGTCCTGCCTGCCCCGGCCACAACTGCGCCAGCACCCTGGCCAGATGCACCCGCTGGCGTTCGCCACCCGACAGTGCCAGGTAGCTGCGGCCGCTCAAGTGACCGGCGTCAGCGGCCTGCAAGGCGGCAGTGACGATTTCGTCATCGCGCACTCGACCGGTTTGATAAGGCAAACGGCCCATACCGACAACTTCCTCGACACGGAAGGCGAAGTCCAGCGTCGAGACTTGCGGCAATACGGCCAATCGCTGGGCTCGCTGGACACCCGTGCACTGGCTCAACTCCAGCTCATTGAGCCAGACGCTGCCGTGATCAGCCTTCAACTCACCGCACAACGCCCCCAGCAAAGTACTTTTGCCGGCACCGTTGGGGCCCAGCACGCCGAGCACCTCTCCAGGCTTGAGCTCAAGCGTGATGTCCGTCAGCACCGCCTTGGTGCCCCTGCGGATTTGCAGATTCTGCGTACGCAGCATCACACGCGCCTCCGGACCAGTAGCAATAGAAAGAACGGGGCGCCGATGAACGCGGTGACTATCCCGATCGGCAGCTCGGCCGGCGCCAGGGCCAGACGGGCGACCAGATCGGCAAACAACAGCAGGCTGGCACCGGCCAGTATCGAAGCCGGTAACAGCACCCGATGGTCGGGACCGGCCAGCAGTCGCACCAGGTGCGGCACGACCAACCCGACAAAGCCGATCATGCCGGCCGCCGCCACCGCCGCGCCGACCCCCAGCGCGGTGCAAAACACCAGCTCGCGCTTGAGCCTTTCGACGTCGATGCCCAGGTGGCCGGCTTCGGACTCGCCCAACAATAACGCGTTCAGCGCCCTCGCCCGGCGTGGCAACCATAGCGCCACGCCGACACTGACCAGTAACAAGGGCCAGAGTCGCGAGTAACTGGCGCCATTGAGGCTCCCCAGGTTCCAGAAAGTCAGAGTGCGCAGGGTGGCGTCATCGGCCATATAAGTGAAGAGCCCGACGGCCGAACCCGCCAACGCTGTCAGGGCGATACCGGCCAACAACATGGTCGCGACATTTGTCTGACCGTTGCGCCGGCCCAGTCGATACACCAGCGCGGTCACCCCCAGCCCACCGAGGAAGGCACACAGCGATAACAGATACGGCCCGAAGGACTCTGGTAGCCCGCCAAATGCCGAGCCGCCGACAATCGCGATGGCCGCCCCCAAGGCAGCGCCACTGGAGACCCCCACCAGCCCTGGATCGGCCAGCGGGTTGCGAAACAAACCCTGCATCGCCACGCCAGACAGCGCCAACACCCCGCCTACCGCCAGGCCCAGCAGGGTTCGGGGCAGGCGAATCTGGCCGAGGATCAATTCAGCCTGCTCCAGGCCCTCAGGCGCAATGGGCACACCCACCATGCGCAAGCCGGCGCGCAAGGTATCGACCAAGGGCAGGCTGACCGGCCCGAGTGCCAACGACAACCAGATAGCCAGCAGGCACAACAGGCTCAAGCCAATGAACAGGGTTCGGGGTTTGACCAGTACGTTCATTGCGCGGACATACCCGGGTAGAAGCCGTCAGCGAGCGACCTCAACGCATCGGGCAAGCGCGGCCCCAGCCCGCCTACCAGCAAGGTCGGATCCAGCTGGATGACCCGCCCGTTCTTGGCGGCAAGGGTCGAGGAAAGAATCGGGTTTTCCCTGAACAACGCCGCGCGGGCCTCTTCACCTGTCAGTACGCGATCGGCGAACACCAGCACCTGCGGATTGAGGCTGGCCAACGCTTCGACGGAAAACGGCTTGTAGCCGGTATGAGTTGCCAGGTTGTGCCCGCCGGCCTTCTTCAGCATCCAGTCTGCGGCCGTGCCCTGGCCGGCGATCAACGGTTTGCCACCGGCATGACCGACCAGCAACAGCACTCCGGGAGCCTTTTGCCTGAGCTGCGCCTGGGTCACCCGAAGCTGTTGCTCGTCAAGTTGCGAGCGATAGGACTGGAACGCCCGGGACGCCTGCTCCTCAGCACCCAGCAATTTGCCCAGGTGCTGCAAATTACCCTGCAATGCCGCCAGGTCAGGCTGGGCCGAGAACAATTCGACCTGCACCCCCGCAGTGCGCACCTGCGACAACACCGGTGGTGGCCCCATCTCCTCGGTCCCCACAAGAATCTGTGGGCGCAGGCTCAGAATGCCCTCCGCCGACAGCTGGCGCTGATAGCCAATGCTCGGTAACGCCTTGAGCGCTGGCGGGTGCTGGCTGGTGGTGTCGACCCCGACCAGCTTCGACTCTCCCCCAGCACGCTGACCCACTCCGACAACGCGCCGCCAGCACTGACCCAACGTTGCGGCAAATCAGCCGCTGCAGCCTGGTGGCTGACTAAAAGTCCGACACACAGCACAGCAACGTGGGTACTCAGGCGCATGCACAGCTTCCTTGAATGAGGTTTTCCCGCGCACGCGGATGCCAGGCCAAGTATCCTCGGCGTCTGTCAGCCACCCTTCGGGTGAAGGGCGCCATTTGATAATTGTTTGCATTTAAACGTCAAGCTCGGACATATCCGGACACGAGCAGACATTAGAGGATAGCCATGAAGTTTCTGTGCGCGGGCGCCGATCTGGCCGAGGCCGGTAGCCGCGGTTTTGAAATCGACGGGAAAAAGCTGTTTGCCGTGCGCCGCAACGGTCAGGCGTATGTCTATCTGAATCGCTGTCCGCACCGAGGCGTGGGTCTGGAATGGCATCCCGACCAGTTTCTCGACCCGAGCAACAGTTTGATTCAGTGCGCTACCCATGGCGCACTGTTTCTGATCGAGGACGGTGAATGCGTCGCCGGGCCTTGCGCCGGGCAGTCGTTGACGGCCATTGACTGCCGTGAAGATGCTCAGGGCCTGTGGATCAATGTTTAGCCGTTGAGCAGCACATCGAGGCGGCGGTCGATCACCATCTCTTCATGGTTTAGCCGTACGCCGTAAGCCAGCACTTCAACACCACAGGCGACTGCTTCACGCAAGGCATCGGCGTAGGCCGAATCGATCTCCTCGGCGGGCCGTACGGCCTCAATCCCGCTGAGATTCACGCAATACAACTGCACCGCGCGAATGCCGTCCCGCGCCAGGTGCGCCAGTTCACGCAGATGCTTGGCGCCGCGCTGGGTCACGGCATCGGGGAACGCCGCCACATCAGTACCATCGAAACCCAGGGTGACGCTTTTCACCTCGATATAGGCCGGGCCGCTCGGGTATTCGAGGCGAAAATCGATGCGACTCTTCTCTTGCCCGTAAGCCACCTCACGCTTCAGCGCGGTAAACCCGTTCAGCTCAGTGATAACCCCGGCCAGCAAAGCTTCTTCGACCAACCCGTTAGCCCGCGCGGTGTTCACGCAAAACAAGCGGCCTTGCGGGGTTTCGCCGATTTCCCAAGTGCCAGGCAGTTTGCGCTTCGGGTCGTTGGAGCGACTGAACCAGACCTGCCCGCCTTCGACTTGGCAATTGAGCATCGAACCGGTATTCGGGCAGTGAATGGTCAACAACTCGCCGTCAACGGTCTCGATATCAGTGAGAAAACGCTTGTAACGACGAATCAGTCGCGCCTCTTCCAGAGGAGGATAAAAACGCATCAGCCTTGCCAACTCTTCAAGCCACGCGCAATCCGTTCCACCGCTTCCTGTAAGCGAAGGAGGTTTTGCGTGTAAGCAAAACGCACATGATGGCTGGCCTGATAGCGTCCGAAGTCCAGCCCCGGGGTAAACGCAACATGCTCGGTTTCAAGGAAATGTCGGCAGAACGCGAAGGCATCGCCGCCGAACTTGCTGATATCTGCATAAAGATAGAATGCGCCCTCGGGCTCCACGGCAATGTTGAAACCCAGCTCGCGCAACGCCGGCAGAAGGAAATCCCGACGACGACCGAACTCGGCACGACGCTCTTCCAGAATCGCGATGGTGTCTGGTTCAAAACAAGCCAGTGCCGCGTATTGCGCCATGCTCGGCGCGCTGATGTAGAGGTTCTGTGCGAGTTTTTCCAGCTCGCTGACCGCCGCCTCCGGAGCCACCAGCCAGCCGAGGCGCCAACCGGTCATGCCGAAATACTTGGAGAAACTGTTCAACACAAAAGCGCTGTCATCGACTTCCAGCACGCTGGCGGCATCGGTGCCGTAAGTCAGGCCGTGATAGATCTCGTCCACCACCAGATGCCCGTGCCGGGCCTTGATGGCTGTGGATAACCCGGCCAGCTGATCGCGGGTCAGAATCGTGCCGGTCGGGTTGGCCGGCGACGCGACCAACGCGCCAACGCTGTCGTGGTCCCAATGCCGTTCGACCAGATCCGGGGTCAATTGATAACGCACCTCTGGGCCGACAGGCACCAACTGCGCCGCGCCCTCGACCAAGCGCAGAAAGTGGCGGTTACACGGATAACCGGGATCCGCCAGCAACCAATGCTTGCCCGGATCAACCAGCAGCGCACTGGCCAGCAGCAACGCACCCGAACCGCCCGGCGTGATCAGAATTCGCCGAGGATCGATGCTCAAGCCGTAGCGTTGCTGATAGAACCCCGAAATAGCCTCGCGCAACTCGGGAATCCCGCGCGCCGCCGTGTAGCGCGTCTTACCCGCCGTCAGCGCCGCTTGCCCGGCACGGATGATCGGCTCGGCCGTGGTGAAGTCCGGCTCGCCGATTTCCAGGTGGATCACGTCGTGCCCCTCGGCCTGCAATTCATTGGCCCGCGCCAGCAACGCCATCACATGAAACGGTTCGATCGCACGACTGCGCGCACTGTAGGGCTGAGCCATTGGATTTCCTTCGACGGCGAAAAAGAGACGATTCTACTCATCTCCCGGAACGAGCGAGAACCCGCCGCGGTCTCAGCCTCAAGAACGCTGGACTGTAACGATATGAGCGTACGCTCCAGGATTGACTAAAATCAGTGATTGAACAGGTCTCCCGCACCGCCAGACACGGCTTGCCAAACATTTGCAAGCGCCACCCGCCGGGGCCTCGACATCCGGGAGTAGCGCAGGCCGAATTGATCTGGTAAGTTCGCCCGCTTGCAGCCGCAGGGCCGGCAGGTGTCGGTGATGGAGCAATCCTGCGCAATGGATTACAAGAGTAGAGGCGGTCCATTTCATGCCCACCCAAGCAAAGCAACAGCAGCAAACGGCGATCACTGGCTTCGAACCCTATGTTCAGGCCAAAGACGAAGAGTACATGGGCAAACCCATGCGCGCGCACTTCACCAAGATCCTGACCAAGTGGAAACTGGACTTGATGCAGGAAGTCGACCGCACTGTTGATCACATGAAGGACGAAGCAGCCAACTTCCCCGACCCGGCCGACCGTGCCAGTCAGGAAGAAGAGTTCGCCCTCGAACTGCGCGCCCGTGATCGCGAGCGCAAGCTGATCAAGAAGATCGACAAGACGCTGCAGTTGATCGAAGACGGTGAATACGGTTGGTGCGATTCGTGCGGCATCGAGATCGGCGTCAAGCGCCTCGAAGCCCGTCCTACCGCCGACATGTGCGTCGACTGCAAGAACCTGGCTGAAATCAAGGAAAAGCAGGTCGGCAAGTAATCCCGACCTGAACGAAAAACGGAGCGTGCGAACGCTCCGTTTTTGTTTCTGATGTTTGTGTTACCTGATACGCCTATAAAATCGCCATCACTGTAGGAGCGAGCTTGCTCGCGATGAACCTGAGAACGCCCCGAGGTATCAGGCTTGCAGCGTTATCGTTGACGACCTTCGCGAGCGAGCGCCTACAGGTTGTTTGGCGCCAGCCAGGAAAAAGTAACGTTACCCCATGACTGCCATCGCCTCTCCCACCTACACCGGACGCTTCGCCCCCACGCCCAGTGGTCACCTGCACTTCGGTTCGCTGGTCGCCGCGCTGGCGTCCTACCTCGACGCGCGCTCGGTGGGCGGGCGCTGGCTGATGCGCATGGAAGACCTGGACCCGCCCCGGGAAGAGCCCGGCGCCCAGGCGGCAATTCTCAAGGCACTGGAGAGCTACGGTTTTGAATGGGATGGCACGGTGGTGCGCCAGAGCGACCGCCACGATGCCTATGCCGAGATTATCAGTCGCCTGTTCAACCACGGCCTGGCTTACGCCTGCACCTGTTCGCGCAAACAACTCGAGCCCTATCACGGCATATACCCGGGGCTGTGCCGCAATGCTGGCCATGGAACCGAGGATGCAGCGATTCGCTTGCGCGCCCCGAACTGGAATACCACTTCGTCGACCGTGTACAAGGCGAATATCGGCAGCACCTGGGCCGTGAGGTCGGCGATTTTGTGATCCGCCGCCGCGACGGCCTGTATGCCTACCAATTGGCTGTGGTCCTCGATGACGCCTGGCAGGGCATCACCGATATCGTGCGCGGAGCCGACCTCCTCGACTCCACGCCGCGTCAGCTCTACTTGCAGGAATTGCTCGGCCTGTCGCAACCGCGCTACCTGCATATTCCGCTGATCACCCAGCCCGATGGCCACAAGCTCGGCAAATCCTATCGCTCCCCGCCACTGACAGAAGATCAGGCAACCCCCTTGCTCCTGCGGGCGCTGCGCGCACTGGGGCAAACGCCCGGTAGCGAACTCGCGTACGCCACCCCGCGAGAGGTGCTGGATTGGGGGAGCGCGCACTGGGATGCAAGCAAGATCCCGCGCACACTGACCCTGCCCGATGCGCAACTGCTATGACGACACTTGCAGTCGCGCCGCCATCCGTTACCATCGCCGCACGTTTTCGGGCACGCGCATAAAAAAGAGAGGCCGGGATGTACATCTATCGCTTGGTCCTGCTTTTAGTCGTGGGGATCTACCTGTTTTCCCCCGCCATCATGGATTGGTGGATCGACGCTACGGGCGCCTGGTATCGCCCTTATCTGCTCTGGCTGATCCTGATTGTCGTGACCTTCATCCTGCAGAGCCAAAAAGATGCCGATGAGCTTTAGCCTGACCCAGATGATCCTGGTCAGCGCCGCCTACCTGGCGGTGCTGTTCGGCGTAGCCTGGATCAGCGAGCGGGGCATGATCCCGCGCGCAATCATTCGCCACCCGCTGACCTACACCTTGTCGCTGGGGGTCTACGCCAGCGCCTGGGCGTTTTACGGCACGGTGGGCCTGGCCTATCAGTACGGCTACGGCTTTCTGTCCAGTTATCTCGGCGTGTCCGGCGCGTTTCTGCTGGCGCCGGTGCTGCTCTATCCGATCCTGAAGATCACCCGCACGTATCAGCTGTCGTCGCTGGCGGATCTTTTTGCGTTCCGCTTTCGCAGCACCTGGGCCGGCGCGCTGACCACGATCTTCATGCTGATCGGCGTACTGCCGTTGCTGGCATTGCAGATCCAGGCGGTGGCCGACTCTATCGGCATTCTCACCCGCGAGCCGATTCAGAGCCGCGTGGCACTGGCGTTTTGTGCGCTGATCATTCTGTTCACGATTTTCTTCGGCTCCCGGCATATCGCTACCCGCGAGAAACACGAAGGTCTGGTGTTCGCGATTGCCTTCGAGTCGGTGATCAAGCTGATCGCGATTGGCGGCGTTGGCCTGTATGCGCTGTATGGCGTGTTCGACGGCCCGCAGCAACTCGAACTGTGGTTGCTGCAAAACCAGACCGCCCTCGCAGCCCTGCACACGCCGCTGCAGGAAGGTCCGTGGCGCACGCTGCTGCTGGTGTTCTTTGCCTCGGCGATCGTGATGCCGCACATGTATCACATGACCTTTACCGAAAATCTCAACCCGCGCTCGCTGGTCAGTGCCAGCTGGGGCCTGCCGCTGTTCCTGCTGCTGATGAGCCTGGCGGTTCCGCTGATTCTCTGGGCCGGACTGAAACTCGGCGCCACCACTAACCCTGAATACTTCACGCTGGGCATCGGCATTGCTGCCAACAGCAAGGCACTGGCGCTATTGGCCTATATCGGCGGCCTGTCTGCGGCCAGCGGCCTGATCATCGTCACGACCCTGGCCTTGTCCGGAATGGCCCTGAACCACCTGGTGCTGCCGCTCTACCAGCCGCCGGCCGAGGGCAATATCTACCGCTGGCTGAAATGGACGCGCCGGGCGTTGATTGTCGCGATCATCATGGCCGGCTACGGCTTCTACCTCTTATTGGGCGCGGAACAGGACCTGGCCAATCTCGGCATCGTCGCTTTTGTCGCCACCCTGCAATTCCTGCCGGGGGTGCTGTCAGTCCTGTATTGGCCAACCGCCAACCGCCGCGGCTTCATCGCCGGCCTGCTCGCGGGCATCCTGGTGTGGCTGGTGACCATGCTGTTACCGCTGGTCGGCAATCTCCAGGGCTTCTACATTCCGCTGCTGAACATGATCTATGTGCTGGATGACACCAGCTGGCACATGGCGGCCATCGCGTCGCTGGCGGCCAACGTGCTGATGTTCACCCTGATTTCATTGTTCACCAATGCCAGCCCGGAAGAAGCCAGCGCCGCCGAAGCCTGTGCCGTAGATAACGTGCGCCGGCCGCAGCGGCGCGAACTGCACGCCGCCTCGCCCCAGGAATTCGCCACGCAACTGGCCAAGCCGCTGGGTGCCAAGGCTGCGCAAAAGGAAGTCGAGCAGGCCCTGCGCGATCTGTACCTGCCATTCGACGAGCGCCGCCCCTATGCGCTGCGTCGACTGCGAGACCGCATCGAGGCGAATCTTTCCGGCCTGATGGGACCAAGCGTTGCCCAGGACATGGTCGAGACGTTCCTGCCCTATAAGGCGGGCGGCGAAAACTACGTCACCGAAGACATCCATTTCATCGAAAGCCGCCTCGAGGACTACCACTCGCGCCTCACCGGCCTTGCTGCGGAACTCGATGCCCTGCGCCGCTACCACCGCCAGACCCTGCAGGAATTGCCCATGGGCGTCTGCTCCCTGGCCAAGGATCAGGAAATCCTCATGTGGAACAAAGCCATGGAGGAGTTGACCGGGATTGCCGCGCAGCGCGTCGTCGGATCGCGGCTGAGCACCATCGCCGATCCCTGGAAAGAACTGCTGCAAGGCTTCATCAACCTTCCGGACGAGCACCTGCACAAGCAGCACCTGGCCCTGGATGGCCAGACCCGCTGGCTGAACCTGCACAAGGCGGCCATCGACGAGCCGCTGGCACCGGGCAACAGCGGCCTGGTGTTGCTGGTGGAAGACTTGACCGAAACCCAGATGCTCGAAGACAAACTGGTGCATTCCGAGCGCCTGGCCAGCATTGGTCGCCTGGCAGCCGGCGTCGCCCATGAGATCGGTAACCCGATCACCGGCATCGCCTGCCTGGCGCAGAACCTGCGCGAGGAGCGCGAGGACGATGGCGAGCTGAAGGAAATCAGCGGGCAGATTCTCGAACAGACCAAGCGTGTATCGCGCATCGTCCAGTCACTGATGAGCTTCGCCCACGCCGGCAGCCATCAGCATAGCGACGAGCCCGTCTGTCTGGCCGAAGTGGCCCAGGATGCAATCGGCCTGCTGGCCCTGAACCGGCGCAATTTCGAGGTGCAGTTCTATAACCTGTGTGATCCCGATCACTGGGTCGAAGGCGATCCGCAGCGGCTCGCCCAAGTCTTGATCAATCTGCTTTCAAACGCCCGCGACGCCTCGCCGCCGCACAGCGCGGTACGGGTCAAAAGCGAAGCCGGCGAACACACGGTCGATCTGATCGTAGAAGACGAAGGCAGCGGTATTCCGAAGAACATCATGGACAGATTGTTCGAACCCTTCTTCACCACCAAGGATCCTGGCGAAGGCACCGGTCTGGGCCTTGCACTGGTCTATTCCATCGTTGAAGAGCATTATGGACAAATCACCATCGACAGCCCGGCTGATGTACAAAGCCAACGCGGCACCCGTATCCGGGTGACCTTACCGCGTCATGTCGAAGCGACGTCCGCTGTGAACTGAGACCGTCGAGAGTATCGAATCAATGCCGCACATTTTGATCGTCGAAGACGAAACCATTATCCGCTCCGCCTTGCGCCGCCTGCTGGAACGTAATCAGTATCAGGTCAGCGAAGCCGGTTCAGTGCAGGAAGCACAAGAACGCTTCACCATTCCGACGTTCGATCTGATCGTCAGTGATCTGCGCCTGCCGGGCGCGCCGGGCACCGAGCTGATCAAGCTCGGCCAGGGCACGCCGGTGCTGATCATGACCAGTTACGCCAGCCTGCGCTCGGCGGTCGACTCGATGAAGATGGGCGCGGTCGACTACATCGCCAAGCCGTTCGACCACGATGAAATGCTCCAGGCGGTTGCGCGAATCCTGCGTGATCGCCAATCGACGCAGAGCAGTGGCGCTGAGCCGGTGACCGGCAAGGCGACGCCTGGCGCGGCGAAAAACGGAGCCGACAACAGCAACGGTGAAATCGGCATTATCGGTTCCTGCCCGCCGATGCAGGATCTCTACAGCAAGATCCGCAAAGTCGCACCGACCGACTCCAATGTGTTGATCCAGGGTGAGTCCGGTACCGGTAAAGAACTGGTGGCGCGGGCCCTGCACAACCTGTCGAAACGCGCCAAGGCACCGATGATCTCGGTTAACTGCGCAGCCATTCCGGAAAGCCTGATCGAATCCGAACTGTTCGGCCACGAGAAAGGTGCTTTCACCGGTGCCAGCGCCGGTCGCGCCGGTCTGGTCGAAGCGGCGGATGGCGGTACTCTGTTCCTCGACGAAATCGGCGAACTGCCGCTGGAAGCCCAGGCGCGCTTGTTGCGCGTGTTGCAGGAAGGCGAAATTCGTCGAGTCGGCTCGGTGCAGTCGCAGAAAGTTGATGTGCGCCTGATTGCGGCCACTCACCGGGACCTCAAAAGCCTGGCGAAAATCGGCCAGTTCCGTGAAGACCTTTATTACCGTCTGCACGTGATTGCGCTGAAACTGCCGGCCCTGCGTGAACGCGGCGCCGACGTCAACGAAATCGCCACGGCTTTCCTCGCTCGCCAGAGTGCGCGCATCAACCGTACCGACCTCAAGTTTGCGGCGGATGCCGAACAGGCCATCCGTCACTATTCCTGGCCGGGTAACGTGCGCGAGCTGGAAAACGCCGTCGAACGCGCGGTGATTCTGAGCGAGAGCCCGGAAATCTCTGCGGATCTGTTGGGCATCGACATCGAGTTGAGCGATCTGGACGACGACGAGTTCATCGGCCTGCCGCCACAAACGGCGGGTAACGCCAGTAACAGCAGCCACGAACCGACCGAAGACCTGTCGCTGGAAGACTACTTCCAGCACTTCGTACTCGAGCATCAGGACCACATGACCGAAACCGAATTGGCGCGCAAACTGGGCGTCAGCCGTAAATGCCTGTGGGAACGCCGACAGCGTCTGGGCATTCCACGGCGCAAGACCGGGGTCGCCAGCGAGAGCTGAACGTTACCTGTCGGGTGTGTGGGTAACGCTTGAAGATGTGAAAAAACTGTTACCTCAGTCAATTCACGTAACAGAAGCCGGGGTTATCGGTAACGAAACCCCGGCTTTTTTTCGCCCCGACAAAACGGTTATATCGACCTAACCCCTTGTTTTATTGGGTTTCGCAAAAGTTGGCACGGCACCTGCTATATGTTTGGTACAAGAACAATAACAAGCAATGCACAAGACAATAAAAATAAGACGAATCGACTCACGCACAATAAAAACAAGACGGCGAGAGGCGCAGCTAACTGATTCTTTTGGAGAGGCGTTGTATTTGGGGCTTGCCCCACGACCAGGCCGAGAACAACAAAAACTGTCCTAAGACAGAGCCTGTACTGGTTGGATCGAGAGATCACTGCAATTCAGCGACCAAAGCAATCCGTTTGCTCTTGGCTCCCGATTGGGAGGGTCACGAAGGAAACGCTTCGTGGCGAGGGCGCTCAACAAAAACAAGAAGCCCGAATCAATAATAAAAAGAGCACGCAACTACTTCTTGGGGAGCTTCGGCTCCCCTTGTAGTTTCTCCCTCCCGGCAAAATCCTTCGAATTTCCCTTGCTCGACCCTTGCAGCTTGCGGCTTACAGCTCAAATCTGCCGTGTCCTACACCATCCCCCGACTAAATGCTAGAATCTGCGCCCATCATGCGGTCATTCTTTGGTATGGCCGAACATTCCTTCAAACAGTGCATCCCATGCTGAAGAAGTTGTTCCAGTCATTCCGAACTCCCGTGCGTCGTACGCAACACATCCGCAGCACCCCTGAAGTGCTCAACAGCGGTCAACACTCGCTGCAGAAAACGCAGTTCAGCCGCTATGCGGTGAATATCGTCGAACGCCTGCAAGGTGCCGGTTACCAGGCTTATCTGGTCGGCGGTTGCGTGCGTGACATGCTACTGGGCATTACGCCCAAGGACTTCGACGTCGCCACCAGCGCCACACCCGAGCAAGTCCGCGCCGAATTCCGCAATGCGCGGATTATCGGCCGTCGCTTCAAACTGGTGCATATCCATTTCGGTCGCGAAATCATCGAAGTCGCGACCTTCCGCGCCAATCACCCACAAAACGAAGACGACGAAGACAGTAACCAGTCTTCGCGCAACGAGAGCGGGCGCATTCTGCGCGACAACGTTTACGGCACCCTGGAAGAAGACGCGCAACGTCGCGACTTCACCATCAACGCGCTGTATTACGATCCGGTCAGCGAGCGCATCCTCGACTACGCCAACGGCGTACACGACATCCGCAATCACCTGATCCGCCTGATCGGCGATCCGAAGCAGCGTTACCAGGAAGATCCGGTGCGCATGCTGCGGGCCGTGCGTTTTGCCGCCAAGCTCAACTTCGGCATCGAAAAGCACACCGTGCAGCCCATTCGCGAACTGGCACCGATGCTGCGCGAGATCCCTTCGGCGCGCCTGTTCGAAGAAGTGCTCAAGCTGTTCCTCTCGGGACACGCCGCAATCACCTTCGAAATGCTCGTCGACCTGCAACTGTTCGCCCCGCTGTTCCCGGCCAGTGCCGATGCGCTGGAACACAACCCGGAATACACCCATACGCTGATCAGCGAAGCGCTGACCAACACCGACCTGCGCATCAAGCAGAATAAACCGGTAACCCCGGCGTTCCTGTTTGCCGCCCTGCTGTGGCCGGCCCTGCCCGCCCGCGTACTGCGCCTGCAAGAGCGCGGCATGCCACCGATTCCGGCGATGCAGGAAGGCGCCCACGAACTGATCGCCGAGCAGTGCCAGCGGATCGCTATTCCGAAGCGTTTCACCATGCCGATCCGCGAGATCTGGGACATGCAGGAGCGTCTGCCACGCCGCAGCGGCAAACGGGCCGATCTGTTGCTGGACAACCCGCGTTTCCGCGCCGGTTATGACTTCCTGCTGTTACGTGAAAGCGCTGGCGAGGAGACTGACGGCCTCGGCGAATGGTGGACTGACTATCAGGATGCCAACGAAAGCGAGCGTCGCGACATGATCCGCGACCTCAGCGGCAAGGATGAAGGCACAGGCGCGCCACGCAAACGTCGTCGCAGCGGCGGCTCCAAGCGCAAACGCGCCGGTGCCCCGAGCGCTTCGACAGGCGAATAAAGGCATGGAACGCATCTACATCGGCATGGGCAGCAACCTTGCTGACCCGGCCGAACAATTGCGCAGCGCCGTCGAGGCGCTGGGGCAATTGCCGCAAACGACCCTCGCCGGTGTTTCAGCCTTCTATCAAAGCGACTCGCTGCTGCCTGGGCAACCGCGTTACACCAACGCGGTCGCGGCGCTCGACAGCTCGCTCGCGCCACTGCAATTGCTCGATGCCTTACAGGCGATCGAGAATGACCAGGGCCGCGAACGCGCGGAGCGCTGGGGCCCGCGCACGCTGGATCTGGACATTCTGTTGTTCGGTGATCGACTGATCGACGAACCACGCCTGAAAGTCCCGCATTACCAGATCCAGGAACGGGCCTTCGTTCTCTATCCGCTGGCCGAACTGGCACCGGCGGATTTGCGTCTGGCCGATGGTCGCTGCCTCAAGGACTTGCTTCTCGCCTGCCCGTTCGTCGGCCTGGAACGTCTCCCCCAAATTGATAAAGATCCCTGCGGGAGCGGGCTGGCCCGCGATGGCGGACCGTCAGTCAACATTGATGTTGAATTCGAAGTCGCTATCGCGGGCAAGCCCGCTCTCACAATGGTTTATGTCGCTTCACTGATCTGCAGCATAAAAACTTGCTGAATCGCATCAGTAACGCCGGTAACACTCCCCTCGTAACATTGCGGTAACACACGCAATTGACTTCCTGTTGGCTCATCACGACTATAGGCGTCCCGCTGCCGCCAACCCGGCACATACGGGCGCAAGCCAGGCCTTATAAGCACGACAAAAGAGCGTGCGCCTGAGTAGATGAAGAATCACGCGCGTTACTCGCAGTAGTTTCCAGAGCGCCTGAACGAGGATTTTTTACATGCCAGCCATCACCCTGACCACGCTCCAGAGCCTCAAGCAGAAAGGTGAAAAGATCACCATGCTGACCTGCTATGACGCGACCTTCGCCCACGCCTGTAATCAGGCGGGTGTCGAAGTGCTGCTGGTGGGCGATTCCCTCGGCATGGTCCTGCAAGGACACGACAGCACCCTGCCGGTCAGCACCGCAGAAATGGCTTACCACGTGGCCTGCGTCAAACGCGGCAATTCGGACGCATTGATCCTCGCCGACCTGCCGTTCATGGCCTACGCCACCACTGAACAAGCCATGACCAACAGCGCCCTGTTGATGCAGGCCGGTGCGCATATGGTCAAAGTCGAAGGCGCATTGTGGCTCGCGGATTCGATTCGCCTGCTGGCTGAACGCGGTATTCCGGTGTGCGCGCACATGGGGTTGACGCCGCAGTCGGTGAACATGCTCGGCGGTTACAAGGTCCAGGGCCGGAGCGAAAATCAGGCGCGGCAGATGCGTGCCGACGCCATCTCGCTGGAACAGGCCGGCGCGGCCATGCTGCTGCTGGAATGCGTACCGAGCGAACTGGCCGCGGAAATCAGCCAGGCAGTGAAAATTCCAGTCATCGGCATCGGTGCAGGTCACGCGACCGACGGCCAGGTATTGGTGCTGCACGACATGCTGGGCCTGTCCATTACCGGGCGCGTGCCCAAGTTCGTGAAGAACTTCATGACCGGACAACCCAGCATCCAGGCGGCCTTGAGCGCCTACGTAGCTGAAGTCAAAGCCACCACGTTCCCGGGCATCGAACACGGATTCTCTGCATGAATACTGTCAAAACCGTACGCGAACTGCGCGCTGCCGTCGCCCGCGCCCGTAGCGAAGGCAAGCGCATCGGCTTCGTGCCGACCATGGGCAACCTGCACAGCGGCCATGTCGCACTGGTGACCAAAGCCTCGCAACGGGTGGACTTCGTGGTCGCGAGCATTTTCGTCAATCCGCTGCAATTCGGCGCCGGCGAAGACCTCGACAAATACCCGCGCACCCTCGCCGCCGACCAGGAGAAACTGCTCCAGGCCGGCTGCCACCTGCTGTTCGCGCCTGGCGTCGAGGAAATGTACCCCGATGGCATGGCCGGGCAGACGCGGGTCAGTGTGCCGCAACTGTCCGAAGGCTTGTGTGGCGCCAGCCGCCCTGGGCATTTCGAAGGCGTGGCAACGGTCGTCAGCAAGCTGTTCAACATGGTTCAGCCGGACCTGGCGATCTTCGGCCAGAAAGACTTTCCAGCAACTGGCGGTGATCAAGTCACTGGTACATGACCTGAATATGCCGATCCAGATCATCGGCGAGCCGACCGTGCGTGCGGCCGACGGTCTGGCACTGTCGTCGCGTAACGGGTTCCTCAGTGAAGAACAGCGGGCCGTCGCGCCGGTTGTGTATCGCACGCTGAGCGAGATCGCCGAGTCGATCAAGCAAGGCGAACGCGACTTCCCGGCGCTGATCCACGCCAAGTTGCAGCAACTGGAAGCCGCAGGCCTGCGCCCGGATTACCTGGAAATCCGCCACGCCCTGACCTTGCGTCCGGCAACGGCTGAAGACCGTGATCTGGTGATTCTGGTGGCCGCCTTCCTCGGCACCACACGGTTGATCGACAACCTGCACCTGAACCTCGACGCGCTCGCCTGAGCACCGCGCCTCCCCTGGGAGCGGGTTTGCTCGCTCCCACAGGGGATCTGCCTCAGCTTTCACTACCCAATTTCGACCCGGGATAACAAAAAATGCACGCGATCATGCTCAAGGCCAAACTGCACCGCGCCGAAGTCACCCATGCGGTGCTCGATTACGAAGGTTCGTGCGCCATCGATGGCGAGTGGCTGGACTTGTCCGGCATCCGTGAATACGAGCAGATCCAGATTTACAACGTCGACAACGGCGAGCGTTTCACCACCTACGCGATTCGTGGCGAAGAAGGTTCGCGGATGATTTCGGTGAATGGCGCCGCGGCGCACAAAGCCAAAGTCGGCGACCGGGTGATCATCTGCGCCTACGCGCACTACAGCGAAGCCGAGTTGCTCAACTTCAAACCGCGCATGCTTTACATGGCTGCGGGCAATGAGCTGAGCCACACCAGCAACGCCATTCCTGTTCAGCTCGCCTGAACCTCCTCATCCTCGTCCGTTTGTCGGACTGTTTCTAACCTTGATGTTAAAAAAGTACCGGAAACAGGTCAGACAAAGTCAAGACAGATCGCAGCGCGAGGTTTACTGTATTCGCCCTGCGCCAATAAATCGTGTCGACGCAGTTTGACCCCATGCCCAAACATGGCATGGCGGTCTGTTCAGTGTTCAAAAGGCCGTTCAAGTAAAAAGGAAAACCGCAGCGATGGCGTACTACCGCACTCCTCACGACGTTACCGCTCTGCCCGCCTGGCAAGCGTTGAAAGATCACCGCCAAGCCATGCAGGATTTCAGCATGCGCGAAGCCTTCAACGCCGATCCGCAGCGCTTCAATCAGTTCACCCTGAGCAGCTGCGGACTGTTTCTCGATTATTCGAAGAATTTGATCAACGCCGAGACCCGCAACCTGCTGGTGGGTCTGGCCAATGAAGTCGATTTGAAGGGCGCGATCAAAGCGCTGTTCGACGGCGAAATCGTCAACTCATCCGAAGGCCGCCCGGCGCTGCACACCGCCCTGCGTCGCCCCGTGGGCGACAAGTTGTCGGTCAACGGCGTCAATGTGATGCCGGAAGTACACAAGGTGTTGAACCAGATCACCGATCTCGTGGGCCGCATCCACGACGGTCTGTGGCGTGGTTACACCGAGAAGCCAATCACCGACGTGGTGAACATCGGTATCGGTGGCTCGTTCCTCGGCCCCGAGCTGGTTTCCGAAGCGCTGCTGTCCTACGCGCAAAAAGGCGTGCGTTGCCACTATCTGGCGAACATCGACGGCAGTGAGTTTCACGAACTGACGCAAAAGCTGCGCGCCGAAACCACACTGTTCATCGTTTCGTCGAAATCGTTCAACACCCTCGAAACCCTGAAGAATGCTCAGGCCGCTCGCGCCTGGTACCTCGCCCAGGGTGGTTCGGAAGCCGAGCTGTATCGCCACTTCATCGCCGTATCGAGCAACAACGCGGCCGCCGTGGCGTTCGGTATCCGCGAAGAAAACATCTTCCCGATGTGGGACTGGGTCGGCGGTCGTTACTCGCTGTGGTCGGCCATCGGTTTGCCGATCGCCCTGGCCATCGGCATGTCCAACTTCAAGGAACTGCTGTCCGGTGCCTTCACCATGGACCAGCATTTCCAGACCGCGCCGTTCGAACAGAACATGCCGGTGCTGCTGGCCCTGCTCGGCGTCTGGTACGGCAACTTCTGGGGCGCGCAAAGCCACGCAATCCTGCCGTACGACCACTACCTGCGCAACATCACCAAGCACTTGCAACAGCTGGACATGGAGTCCAACGGCAAGAGCGTGCGTCAGGACGGCACCCCGGTGTCGACCGATACCGGGCCGGTGATCTGGGGTGGTGTCGGCTGCAACGGTCAGCACGCTTACCACCAGTTGCTGCACCAAGGCACCCAACTGATCCCGGCCGACTTCATCGTGCCGATCGTCAGCTTCAACCCGGTATCCGACCACCATCAGTGGCTGTACGCCAACTGCCTGTCGCAGAGCCAGGCACTGATGCTCGGCAAGACGTTGCCGGAAGCCGAGGCCGAACTGCGCGACAAAGGCATGAGCGAAGAGCAAGTGCACAAACTGGCACCGCACAAGGTGATCCCGGGCAACCGTCCGAGCAACACCCTGGTGGTCGAGCGCATCAGCCCACGTCGTCTCGGCGCGCTGGTTGCCATGTATGAACACAAAGTGTTCGTGCAGAGCGTGATCTGGGGCATCAACGCCTTCGACCAATGGGGCGTGGAGCTGGGCAAGGAGCTGGGCAAAGGCGTTTACAATCGCCTGGTCGGCAGCGATGAGAGCAACGCTGACGATGCGTCCACTCAGGGCCTGATCAACTACTTCCGCGGTCGTCACCGCGGTTAACCTGACGCCGTTGCCTGCGGGGGTACTAACCATGTGAGGAGCTGCGCGAATGCGGCGTATCTTTCAGCATCTGTGCTTCTGACACATCACAATCAGATCGCAGCTCTTCGACAGTTCCTACGAGGATCGCGCATGCTCCCCTCTTGTCGTCGCACAACAAGAATAAGGAACTGTCATGTTCGATATCAGCACGTTCCCCAAAGCCGATGCCGTCCGCCGGGCTGCTCAGTTGAGTCAGGACGACTATCAGCGCCTGTACCGCGAATCCATTGAACACCCCGGCACCTTCTGGGCCGAACAAGCCACCCGCTTCCTCGACTGGAGCACGCCGTGGCAAACCGTTCAGCGCTACGACCTGAAAACCGGAGAGGCCGCCTGGTTTGCCGGCGGCAAGCTGAACGTCAGTTACAACTGCATCGACCGTCACCTCGAACAACGCGGCGATCAGACTGCCCTTCTTTGGGAAGGCGACGACCCTGTCGAATCAGCGCAAATCACTTATAAAAAACTCCACCACCATGTCTGCCGTCTGGCCAATGTGCTGAAAAGCCGTGGCGTGAAGAAAGGCGATCGGGTGTGCATCTACATGCCGATGATCCCCGAGGCCGCATACGCCATGCTCGCTTGCGCGCGGATTGGCGCGATTCATTCGGTGGTGTTTGGCGGCTTCTCCCCAGACTCGCTGCGTGACCGCATTCTCGATGCCGATTGCCGCACAGTGATCACTGCCGATGAAGGCGTGCGCGGCGGCAAGTTCGTGCCGTTGAAACAGAATGTCGACAAAGCCCTGCAAAGTTGCCCGGACGTCAGCACCGTGGTGGTGGTCGAACGCAGCCAAGGCAACGTCGACTGGATCGAGGGCCGCGACCTCTGGTATCACCAGGCCGTGCGCGACGTCAGCGACGATTGTCCGCCAGAACCGATGGACGCCGAAGACCCGCTGTTCATCCTCTACACCTCCGGCAGCACGGGTAAACCCAAAGGCGTTTTGCACACCACTGGCGGCTACCTGCTGCAAGCGGCAATGACCTTCAAGTACGTGCTCGATTACCGCGATGGCGAGGTGTTCTGGTGTACCGCCGACGTCGGCTGGGTCACCGGCCACAGCTACATCGTCTACGGCCCGCTGGCCAACGGCGCGACCACGTTGATGTTCGAAGGCGTGCCGAGTTATCCGAGCAGCTCACGATTCTGGCAGGTGATCGATAAACACAAGGTCAACATTTTCTATACCGCTCCGACCGCCCTGCGCGCGTTGATGCGCGAAGGTGCCGAACCGTTGAAGGAAACGTCGCGCGCCAGCCTCAGATTACTCGGCAGCGTCGGTGAGCCGATCAACCCTGAGGCGTGGGACTGGTATTTCAATACCGTGGGCGAACAGCGCTGCCCGATCGTTGATACCTGGTGGCAGACCGAGACCGGCGGCATCATGCTCAGCCCCCTGGTCAGCGCCCAGCGGATCAAGCCCGGCTGCGCCACTCAACCGATGTTTGGCGTGCAACCGGTATTGCTCGATGACACCGGCAAGGAAATCAAAGGCGCCGGCAGCGGCGTGCTCGCCATCAAATCCAGCTGGCCGGCGCAGATTCGCAGTGTGTACGGCGATCCGCAGCGGATGGTCGACACTTATTTCAAACCTTACCCCGGCTATTACTTCACCGGCGACGGCGCGCGCCGCGACGAGGACGGTGACTACTGGATCACCGGGCGCATCGACGACGTGATCAACGTCTCCGGCCATCGCATCGGCACCGCCGAAGTGGAAAGCGCACTGGTGCTGCACGACAGCATCGCCGAGGCCGCAGTGGTCGGTTATCCCCATGACGTCAAAGGCCAGGGCATCTACGCCTTCGTCACGCCCATGAATGGCGCCGAACCGAATGATGACCTGAAGAAAGAATTGCTGGCCCACGTTAGCAAGGAAATCGGCAGCTTCGCCAAACCGGATCTGATCCAATGGGCGCCGGCCTTGCCGAAAACCCGCTCAGGCAAGATCATGCGGCGCATTCTGCGCAAGATCGCCTGCAACGAACTCGACAGCCTCGGCGACACTTCGACCCTGGCCGATCCGAGCGTGGTTGAGGATCTGGTGGATAAACGCCTGAACCAATAACGTATTGCCTGTTACCGCGTGTGGTGGGATCCGCCCTGTAGGAGCGAGCTTGCTCCTACAGTACGCGCGCGCACACCCATTTTTTTGCCTCAGAGTCACCATGGAATTCATCCGCACCCGCATCGAAACGCAGATCATGAGCCTCACGGGCCTGTCACTTGGCACGCTCGACCTGGAGAACCCCAAGGGCGATCCTGGCTTGTTTGGCCCCGACTCGGTGAGCTGGCAGGTGCATGGCGACTTCAGCAGCATGTTGATCGGCGGTATCAGTGCACTCATGTTGCAAGCCCTGCATCCCCTGGCGCTGGCCGGAGTATGGGACCACTCAAATTTTCGTGAAGACATGCTGGGTCGATTGCGCCGCACGGG
The DNA here is from genome assembly GCF_016651255.1 of Pseudomonas sp. TH10. GTDB lineage: Bacteria > Pseudomonadota > Gammaproteobacteria > Pseudomonadales > Pseudomonadaceae > Aquipseudomonas. Next base: position 13,408 of record NZ_JAEKEG010000041.1, on the reverse strand, counting down.
CCAATTCATCTCTGGCACTACTTTCGGCTCGCGAAAGGATGCCGACTGGCTGATCGAGAAGGTTCGCACCATCCATTTGCAGGTCACAGGCACGGCACCCGATGGACGGCCTTACGCCGCCAGCGATCCGTCTTTGCTGACATGGGTGCATGTGGCGGAAGTCAGCAACTTTCTTGCGGCACATCTGCGTTACCGCAACCCACAGTTGTCGCTGGCCGATCAGGACCGTTACTACGCCGAGATCGCGCTGATCGCCGAACGCCTGGGTGCCCGGGATGTGCCCCGCTCCCGGCTGGAAATATCCCACTACCTGGAGAGTATTCGCCCGCAACTATTGTGCGATGAGCGCAGTCGCGAAGTGTTGCAGTTGCTGCTCAACGCCCCAGCTCCGAGCCGCTCTGGCCAAGCCCTTTGTCGGCCTGATGATGCAGGCCGGAATTGACCTGCTGCCCGATTGGGCCAGTGACATGCTAGGCGTCAGTCAAAGCCCGCTGCAACGCAAGCTGATCCGCGCCAGCATCAATCGAAGTGCGCCGATGCTGCGCTGGGCAATGCGCAATGGCTCGGTGCAACGGGCGAAGCGCAGGATGGGCCTGTTGACCTAAAAGCTCCGCGAGCAGGCTCGCTCCCACAGGGAAAAATAGTCAAAAATCCAACGTGGGAGTGAGCCTGCTCGCAATGGCAGCACCTCGGTTAACAGCCAAGCTGTTAAACTCCCGCGCCAAATTCCCTCTGCAAGGCGCACAGCATGTCTTCCTTGAATCAGGCGCTGCGCGCCGCCCTCGATCAACGCCAGGATTTGCTCGCCGAGCTGCACAGCCAGGGCACCGATTGCTACCGCCTGTTCCACGGTAGCCAGGAAGGCGCCGGTGGCCTGACCATCGACCGCTACGGCCCGCAACTGCTGGTACAGAGCTTTCACCAGACGCTGGAGCGCGACGACCTGCTGCAACTGCACGCCATGGTCAATCAAACCCTGGGGCTCGAAACGCTGCTGGTCTACAACGATCGCTCCCGTGGCAACTCGCGCATCGACCGTGAAGACAACGTCTATAAAGCCGACGATGCTGCACTGGCTGATCTGGTCGGTCACGAATGGGGTCTGAACTACCGCGTACGCGGGCGTCATGCGGGGCAGGATCCACTGCTGTTCCTCGACCTGCGCAACACCCGCGGCTGGGTCAAGGACCACGCCAAGGGCAAATCCGTGCTCAACCTGTTCGCCTACACCTGCGGCGTCGGCCTCAGTGCTGCAGCCGGGGGGGCGCGTGAGGTGTGTAACCTGGATTTCGCCGAAGGCAATCTGGCAGTCGGTCGTGAAAACGGCCTGCTCAACCCGACATTGCCGCCGATGGAATTCATCCAGTCCGATTACTTCCCGGCCATCCGCCAACTCGCGGGCCTGCCGATCAGCCAGCGGCGCGGGCAGAAACTGCCAAGCTATCAGCGCCTCGAACAGCGTCAATACGATCTGGTGCTGCTCGATCCACCGGCCTGGGCCAAAAGTGCATTCGGCACCGTCGACCTGCTGCGCGACTATCAGAGCCTGCTCAAACCCGCCCTGCTGACCACCGCCGACAACGGCGTGCTGATCTGCTGCAACAACCTGGCGAAAGTCAGCATGGACGACTGGCGCGAACAAGTGCTGCGCTGCGCCGAGAAGGCCGGCCGCCCGGTGCGCGAATGGACCGTGATGACTCCCGGCGTCGACTTCCCGTCGATGGATCAGCAGCCGCCGCTGAAGACCTTGATCCTGCAACTCTGAAACTCTTCGACTTTTTCATATCAAACCTGCAAAGCGCGACCACTTTCGGAACCAGAATCGCGTGCCATACTCCAAGGCACTCCGATTCAGACAGATGAAGCCGCACATGCCCAAAGGATTGATTCGCGCGATAGGCGCTTTGTTGACTGCTCTGGCCCTTTATAGCCTGCTGGGGTTTCTGATTTTGCCGGGCATTGCCCTGCGCATAGCCAACCAGCAACTGGCCAATTACGCGACGGTGCCCGCGCATCTGCAGCGTATCGAGCTCAACCCGTTCAGCCTTGAAGTCACTCTGTGGGGGCTGGTCATTGGCGAGCCGGGTAAGGAACAGGTCGGTTTCGAGCGACTGTACGCCAACCTGCAACTCGACAGCCTGTGGACAAAAGCCCTGCACCTGTCCGATATCGAACTGGAAAAATCCAAAACCGAAATCGTCTTTGGCAAAGACGGCAAGCTCAACCTGCTAAGCCTGTTCAAGCTTCCAGCCAGCGAACCGACCCCGACTGATCCGAACGCCAAACCTTTCCCGCTGCGCATTGATCGCATCAAACTGGCCGGCGGCATGCTGCACTTCCAGGATGCACGGCCAAGCGAGCCGATCGAATTCCTTTACGACAAACTCGATTTCGAGTTGAAAAACCTCAGCACCCTGCCCGAAGACAGCGCCGATATGACGCTGGTCGCCGCCGGTCCGGCGGGTGGGCAGATCGACTGGAAAGGCAACTTCAGCCTGATCCCGTTCACCTCCGAAGGCACGCTGAAAGTTACCGACGGCAGGATGAAAGCTTTCTGGCCTTACGTGCGTGATTCGGCGCCCTTGGTGCTCGAAGACGGCGTCTACAGCCTGAGCACCGAATACAAACTCAATCTGTCGAAAGAAACCGAACTGCTGCTCAATAACGTCGCGCTCAGTGTCTCCCCCTTCGCCATCAAGGCCCCGGACGGGCGGCAATTGGCAAAGCTGGAACGACTGGATGTCAGCGAAACCAGCGTTGATCTGGCCAAACAACAAGTGGTGGTCGGCAAGATCCGTAGCCAGAAGCTCGAAACCTGGGCCGCGCTTGAAGCCGACGGCCAACTGGACTGGCAAAAACTGTTCGCCAGTCAACCGTCGAAACCGGCCGCCAAAGCCAAGGCCGAACCCGCCAGCACCCCGGCGGCCGCGGACTCGCCGAAACCCGAGCCGGCAGCGCCGGGCAAACCCTGGCAAGTGCTGCTCAAGGACGTGCAACTGCGCAATTACCAGGTGCATCTGGCGGACCGCAAGGCACAGCCCGCCGTAGAGCTGGACCTGAGCCCGCTGAACGTCGACCTGCAGAATTTCAACAGCCTCAATGGCGCGCCTTTCAACCTCAAGCTCGACACCGGGCTGGGCAAGCAAGGCAAGATCAGCGCCGATGGCACGGTCAACCTCGCCCCGGTCAACGCTCAGCTCAACGTCAAAACCCAGGACATCGACCTGCGTGTCGCACAGTCGTACATCAATCCGTTCATTCGCCTCGAACTGCGCAGCGGCATGCTGGGCAGTGATCTGGCGGTCGACCTGAAAAGCACCGAGCCGCTCGCCTTCAGCGTCACCGGCCGCGCCCAGGTCGATCAGCTGCATACCCTCGACACCCTCAAGACCCGCGACTTCCTCAAGTGGCAACAGGTGGTGGTCGAAGGCCTGAACTACCAGCATGGCGACAGCCTGTCGATCGACAAGGTCAACCTGTTCCAGCCGTACGTGCGTTTCATGATCAATGATGACCGCACCACCAACGTCGATGACCTGCTGATCCCGCAACCGGCCGATGCGAGCACCAAGGGTGCAGCCGCCAAACCGGCCAGCAAGGACAAGCCGCTGGGCATCCATGTGGGCGGCATCGCCATCAATGATGGTTCGGCCAACTTTGCCGACTTCAGCCTGACCCCGAATTTCGCCACGGCCGTCCAGCAGCTCAACGGCGCCATCGGCACCATCGACAGCCGCCAGGCGAAACCCGCCAGCGTTGACGTCAAGGGCAAGGTCGATCGCTACGCGCCGGTGACCATCAAGGGTGCAGTCAACCCATTCGACCCGATGGCCAGCCTCGACTATCGCCACCAGTTTCAAGCGGGTGGAACTGACCACGCTGACGCCCTACTCCGGCAAATTCGCCGGGTATCGCATTCGCAAGGGCCGGCTCAACCTCGACCTGCACTACATGATCACCAAGGGCCAGCTCAAAGCCGAGAACAAAGTGGTGGTCGAGCAACTGCAACTCGGCGAGAAAGTCGACAGCCCGGATGCCGTCAGCTTGCCGCTGAAACTGGCGATCGCCTTGCTCAAGGACGTCGACGGCAAGATCTCCATCGAACTGCCGGTGACCGGCGACTTGAACAACCCGCAGTTCAGCGTGATGCCGATTGTCTGGCAGACCCTGCGCAACCTGATCGTCAAAGCCGCTGCCGCGCCATTCAAGCTGATTGGCGGACTGGTCAGCGGTGGCGGCTCCCAGGACCTGGGCACCGTCTCCTTTGCCCCAGGTTCCAGTGAGCTGAGCAAGGACGCCGAGGCCGCTTTGGTCAAGCTCTCGCAAGCCCTCAAGGAACGCCCGGCGCTACGCCTGGAAATTGAAGGCACTGCGGCCGCCCGCAGCGACGGCCCACTGATCGCCGAGCAACGGCTTGAGCGGGAATACCAGTACAACTACTACAAGATGCTCCAGCGTCGCGGCGACAAGGTGCCGGCCCAGGCATCGTTGCTGCAGGTACCGGACAGCGAGAAAGGTCCGTTGCTGGAAGGCATCTACCGCACCCGCCTGAAGACCCAGCCGCCTGCCGAATGGAAAGACCTGGGCAAGGAAGAGCGCACGGCGAAAATGCGTGCAGGCGTGATCAGCTTCTGGAGCGGCAGCGATGTGTTGCTGCGTCAGTTGGGTCAGGATCGCGCCAGCAGCATCAAGGACTATCTGGTCGACAAAGGCCAGTTGGCGGACGACCGCGTGTATTTCATCGACGCCACGCTCGGCGAACCGCAGAGCGACGGCCGAGTCATTACGCCCCTGCACCTGGATGCCGAATGATGATCCGAATACACGCACTTGGCCTGGCTCTGCTGATATTCGCCGGGCAGGCCTGGGCAGCCGACACCCTGCGCTGCGGCAGCCAACTGATCAGCGTCGGCGACCGCACTGCAGAGGTTCTGCAAAAATGCGGCGAGCCGGTTGCCCGGGATTCGCTGGGCTACAAGCGTAGCGCCAATCGCCGGGAAGAGTTTCAGGTCGAGGAGTGGACATACGGGCCGAGCAACGGCATGTACCAATACCTGCGCTTTGAAGGCAATCGCCTGCGCGAGATCACCAGCAAGCGCGGCCTGTAGATGGCGCGGGCGCAGGGCGTAGGAACCTGTGTAGGAGCTGTGTAGGAGCTGTCGAGTGAAACGAGGCTGCGATCTTTTCCTCCAGACAGAACAGAAACCCTTTCCTGCCGACACAATAAAACAGGCCCCGACACGAATGGCGGGGCCTGTAATGGTCACATCCGTGTGACCGTTCGCATGAACTCTAAAGTGGCGGCAGACGTATTGCTCGGCCCGTCTGTCGCGCCTTCTCCCGGTCCAGGCGAGAAGTCATGCCTTACTCGGCTTTCAGGCCGTCAGCGGAGACCGCTTTAACGCCTTTGATTTTCTTGGTGATGTTCACAGCGGTGGTTTTCTGAGCCTCAGTGATGGCTACAGTCGACGACAGCGATACAACGCCTTTGTTGGTTTCTACTTTGATGTCGGTACCTGGGATGCCTTTTTCGGTAACCAGGTCGCTTTTGACTTTGGTAGTGATCCAGGTATCGGAAGTTGTTTCTTTAGCCTTGGTCATTTCACCAGCAGCCAGAGTCATTGGCGCTTGGGAAGTCTGAGTGGTCTGGGCGAATGCACCCGAAGCCATGGTCAGGGTCAGCGCGGTAGCAGCAGCGGCAGTGATAGCGAACTTCTTCATACGAGTAACTCCTGTTTTTCTGGAAAGTCTGCTGCGTGTCTTGTCAGCAGGGTTACTGGGTATATTGCGAACGCTGTGCCAACTTTGAAACGAACAAAAAATCGTTATATATCAAGTACTTGTTATTTTTGGCAATTTTCGAAATCATGCAAATTGCATGAGTTGGAATTTATCGACATGCAAGTTGCGGGTTTTGACGTGGGCCTAAGGCCATGAATTGTGGGGTTTTTTGAACTCACCAAGAGCACGCGCAAAAAAATACCCCGCCTCTGTGAGAAGGCGGGGTATTCCCAGGTTTATGCAGCCAATGAATTCAACAGTTTATGTATTGGCGACACCAGTGCAGCCTTTTGGCGCGTATTGTTGTTCGACTTCGGTCGCGCAAGTCCAACCCGTTGTAGCCGAGCGAGTGAGCGTGATTTTTTTACCAACGACAGGCGCCGGAGCGTTGGCAATCGTGCACGCAATGCTACCCACGCCTGAGCTGCCTGTACCCGTCGACACTGTCACGCAATTGGATGTAGTTGCATTGAACGCAGCAGTCGTTGCAGCGATGTCGGTACCTTGATTCATTGCATCTTCAAAAGGCACCTTCAACGCGGAAATCTCCGCCAGCCCCGCCGTCACTTTCGCCTTGGCCTGATACTTCGAATAAGCCGGGATCGCAAACGTCGCCAGAATCCCGATGATTGCCACCACGATCAACAGCTCGATCAGGGTAAAACCTTTTTGGTTATTCATAGAAAACTCCATGCATGAGTCGGAATCTCATGATCTGGATTATCTCCAGCACAGCCCATGCCAATTGCCGGCTCCCCCGCCGGCTTGGGCTCCAGCTTCTGCCAGGCCCGTGCGTGGCCCTGGAAAACCGCACTAACTGACATTTTTTGTCACTTCTACAGCCATGGTTTGGCTCCGTCCCTTGACTAGGCTATAAGTCATGAACTGTCTGCGTCCGGTATCCCAATGAATGACATCGCTCTTAGCGGCCTGGCCAAACAATTGGTCCTGGCCGAGCTGCTGACTGAAAAAGCGCGCAACAGGCGTATCAGCAAGCCCAAAGAAACCGCACCTCGCTGGTCAACCACCTGGTGCAGAACAAGCTGGTAAAGAGTCGGCTGGTCGCCGAAATCGCTTCCGAGCATTTCGGCATGGCCCTGTTCGACCTCAATGCCCTCGACAAGGAAGCCGTGCCCAAAGGGCTGGTCAGCGAGAAACTGGTTCGCCAGCACCACGTGCTGCCTCTGTGGCGGCGCGGCAACAAGCTGTTCATTGGCGTGTCCGACCCCAGCAATCACCAGGTCATCAATGACATCCAGTTCAGTACCGGGCTGACCACCGAAGCCATCCTGGTCGAGGACGACAAGCTCAGCGACGCCATCGACAAGCTCTTCGACTCCCAGTCCACCGGGCTGGAAGATATGGCCGACGTCGACCTCGACGGCCTGGACATCGAATCCGCTGACGACCGCCAGGACCCTATAGGCGGGCAGGATGCCGATGACGCGCCCGTGGTGCGCTTCGTTCACAAGATGCTGCTGGATGCGATCAAAAGCGGCTCCTCCGACCTGCACTTCGAACCCTACGAAAAAAACTACCGCGTGCGGGTACGCACCGACGGCATTCTGCGCGAGGTGGCCAAACCACCGATTCAACTGGCCGGGCGCATTGCTGCGCGACTGAAAGTCATGGCCAGCCTCGACATTTCCGAGCGACGCAAACCGCAGGACGGGCGAATAAAGATGCGCCTGTCAAAGAGCAAGTCGATCGACTTCCGGGTCAACACCCTGCCCACCCTGTGGGGCGAAAAAGTGGTGATCCGGATTCTCGACCCGTCCAGCGCGCAAATCGGCATTGATGCGCTCGGTTACGAGCCGGCGCAAAAAGATTTGTACATGGCCGCGCTCAAGCAGCCGCAAGGCATGATTCTGGTCACCGGCCCCACCGGGTCAGGGAAAACCGTGTCGCTGTACACCGGGCTTAATATTCTCAATACCGTCGACATCAACATCTCCACCGCCGAAGACCCGGTGGAGATCAACATGGAAGGTATCAACCAGGTCAACGTCAATCCCAAACAAGGACTCGACTTTGCTCAGGCCCTGCGCTCGTTCCTGCGTCAGGATCCGGACGTGATCATGGTCGGTGAGATCCGTGATCTGGAAACCGCCGAGATCGCCATCAAAGCGGCGCAAACCGGTCACCTCGTGCTCTCGACCCTGCACACCAACAGCGCCGCAGAAACCCTGACACGCTTGCATAACATGGGTATTCCCGGCTTCAACATTGCCACCTCGGTCAGCCTGATCATCGCCCAGCGGCTGGCGCGCAAATTATGCAGTCATTGCAAGAAGCCCATCGAAATCCCCCGTGAAGCACTGATCAAGGAAGGTTTCCCCGCGGAACGCATCGGCCATTTCACGATCTACGAGCCGGTCGGTTGCGATCACTGCAACGGCGGCTATAAGGGGCGCGTGGGAATTTATGAAGTGGTGAAGAACACAGCCGAACTGCAACGCCTGATCATGGCCGAAGGCAACTCGCTGGAAATCGACAGCCAGATGCGGCGCGACGGCTTCGACGACTTGCGCACCTCAGGGCTGCACAAGGCCATGCAAGGCATCACCAGCCTGGAAGAAATCAACCGGGTCACCAAGGACTGAACATGGCGGTCAAGGCAGCGAAAATCAGCATCTACGCCTGGGAAGGTACCGACAAGAAGGGCAGCAAACTCAGCGGTGAGCTCAGCGGACATAACCCTGCACTGGTCAAGGCGCAGTTGCGCAAACAAGGCATCAATCCGGGCAAGGTACGCAAGAAGTCGGTGTCGATTCTCAACCTGGGTAAACGCATCACGGCCCAGGATATCGCCCTGTTCACCCGGCAGATGGCGACGATGATGAAAGCCGGCGTACCGCTGCTGCAATCGTTCGACATCATCGGCGAGGGCTTCGAGAACCCGGCCATGCGCAAGCTGGTGGACGAGGTCAAACAGGAGGTCGCGGCGGGTAACAGCTTTGCCGCGTCCCTGCGCAAAAAGCCGCAATATTTTGACGAGCTCTACTGCAACCTGGTGGACGCGGGCGAACAGGCCGGCGCCCTGGACACCCTGCTGGAACGGGTGGCGACCTACAAGGAAAAAAGCGAGAGCCTCAAGGCCAAGATCAAGAAGGCCATGACCTATCCGCTGGCCGTGGTGTTCGTCGCGATCATCGTCACCGGAATTCTGCTGGTCAAGGTCGTGCCGCAGTTCGAATCGGTGTTCAAGGGCTTTGGCGCCGAGTTGCCGGCGTTCACCGTGATGGTCATCGGTCTCTCCGAATTCCTCCAGCAATGGTGGTGGCTGTTGCTCGGCGTCCTGATTGCGGGGTTCTTCGGGGTGCGCCGCGCCTTCAAGACTTCCGAGGCATTGCGTGATCGCACCGACGTCTGGCTGTTGAAGCTGCCCCTCGTCGGCAACCTGCTGTATAAATCGGCCGTGGCCCGCTACGCCCGCACCCTCTCCACCACCTTCGCCGCCGGTGTGCCGCTGGTGGAGGCCCTGGAATCGGTGGCCGGCGCCACCGGCAACATCGTGTTCAAGCGTGCGGTGCTGCGGATCAAGCAGGACGTATCGACCGGGATGCAGCTGAACTTCGCCATGCGTACTTCCGGGGTTTTCCCCAACATGGCCATCCAGATGGCAGCCATCGGCGAAGAGTCGGGCGCCCTCGACGACATGCTCGACAAAGTCGCGAGCTTCTACGAGGACGAGGTCGACAACATGGTCGATAACCTCACCAGCTTGATGGAGCCGTTTATCATGGTGGTGCTGGGGGTTGTCGTCGGCGGCCTGGTGGTTGCGATGTACCTGCCTATCTTCCAACTCGGCGCAGCGATCTGACATGCCCTTGAATGAAATTCTGCAGCACTCCCCACTGGGCTTCGTCGCTCTGGCCCTGGTGCTTGGCTTGCTGGTGGGCAGCTTCCTGAATGTGCTGGTCTGGCGGCTGCCCAAAATGCTCGAGCGTGAATGGCGCCTGCAAGCACAAGACATGCTCGGCCATCCCGCTCCTGCGCCACTGCCGACTTACAACCTGATGCTGCCTCACTCCCAGTGCCCGCACTGTGGCCATTCGATCCGGGCGTGGGAGAACATCCCGGTCATCAGTTACGTGTTTTTGCGCGGCCGCTGCTCCGGCTGCGCTGCGCCGATCAGCAAGCGCTACCCGTTGACCGAGCTGGCCTGTGGCCTGCTGTCAGGGTTCATCGCCTGGCATTTCGGCTTCGGTTGGCCGGCCTGCCTGGTGCTCTTCCTGACCTGGGGCCTGCTGGCCATGAGCCTGATCGACGCGGAGCATCAATTGCTCCCGGATGTCCTGGTATTGCCGCTGATGTGGCTGGGTTTGATCGCCAACAGTTTTACCCTGTTCGTGCCGCTCCACGAAGCGCTGTGGGGCGCGATCGCCGGTTACATGGTGCTGTGGTCGGTGTTCTGGGTGTTCAAGCTGGTGACCGGCAAGGACGGCATGGGCCACGGTGATTTCAAGCTGCTGGCGATGCTCGGCGCCTGGGGCGGCTGGCAAATCCTGCCCTGACGCTCCTCCTGTCGTCGCTGGTGGGCGCGATCATCGGGGTGATTCTGCTGCGTTTGCGCAAGCAGGAAACCTCGACGCCGATCCCCTTCGGCCCCTATCTGGCAATTGCCGGCTGGATTGCCTTGCTCTGGGGTGGTCAAATAACCGACTTCTATTGGCAGTTTGTCGGTTTGCAATGAATACCCCTGTGAAAAAACCCTGGATACTCGGCCTGACCGGCGGCATCGGCAGCGGCAAAAGCGCGGCAGCCCAGCACTTCATCGACCTTGGCATCCATGTGGTGGACGCTGATCATGCGGCGCGCTGGGTGGTCGAGCCGGGGCGTCCGGCGCTGGCGAAAATTGCCGAACACTTCGGCGCCAACGTGCTACAAGCCGACGGCACACTCGATCGAGCCGCCCTGCGCAAACTGATTTTCGAAGTGCCAGAAGAGCGCCGCTGGCTCGAAGCACTGCTGCACCCGTTGATCGCCAGGGAAATCAGCGATCACCTGGCCAAGGCACAATCGCGCTATGCGATTCTGGTTTCGCCATTGCTGATCGAGTCCGGGCAATACGCGCTGACCCAGCGCATTCTGGTGATCGACGCCCCGCAACAATTGCAGATCGAACGCACCTTGCAGCGCGACCAGACCAGCGAACAGCAGGTTCAAGCAATCCTCAAGGCCCAATCGAGCCGCGAAGACCGTTTGAGCCGTGCCGATGACGTGGTGGTCAACGACCGCGACCTCGCCTGGCTGCACAGCGAAGTCGAACGTCTGCATCACTTTTACCTGACTTTATCCGGAGGCCAAGCATGAGCCAAACCCCAACCGTCAAATGCCCGACCTGCGGCGCGCCCGTCGAATTCACCCCCGAAAACAAGTTTCGGCCGTTCTGCTCCGATCGCTGCAAACTGATCGACCTCGGCGCCTGGGCGTCGGAAGAACACAAGATCCCGGTGGCCCCGGACGCAGAAGACGACCTGTTCAGCGAGGACTTTGAACCTCGTCATTGATGGGCGGCCTGCACGACGTCGGCCGCCAGGCGAGGTTCAGGCCTTGGGGTCGTCGTCTTTCCATGCGCGCGGACAGGTAGCGCGTGCGATTGAAGGTCTCCAGCCATTCAGGGCAGAACACCACCAATGCACTGATGACCATGCCGTTGATAAACGCCTCGGGGAATATGATCAGCCACAGGTAACCAATGAAGTCTTCCAGCCAGTAAGGCATCACGAAGCGCTCGTCGAACCACAGCAACCACAGCGCCAGCAGCAGGCACAGCAGGGCCGAAAGCGCTGCGGCGAAAAACCCGGATACGAAGATGTAGACGAAGGGATTACGCGGTTGTGCGCGCTCGACCAGGATGGCGCAGCACTCGGTAATCAACACCGGCAGCATGATCAGCAACGCACCGTTCACCCCCATCGCCGCCAGGTCCTGGCGCCCGAGCATGACCAACCCCGCTTGCGCAACAAACCCGCCGACTATTGCCAGTGGCCAGTCGAGCAATAGGGTCACCGCAGTCATGCCGAGAAAGTGATAGGACACGCCCGTATCAAAATCCCGCCTGACCAGCCATAGCATGAACAGGGCGAACACAGTACCAAACAACAGGTGCTGGCGGCGGCGATCGCTGAACAGTTCGACCCAGGGCGAGCGCGCAATGGCCCAGAGCAGAATCGGAACGTAGATCACCCATCCGATGGTCAGGGTTTCGGCTGACAGTAGCTCGGCGCCGATCATGGCTGTGCTTGCTCCTTTTCCGTACCGGGAGGATTTTCAGTCTACACCGTGGTGGTTGCACCGCACCGATCGAAGTGGACACGATCGATTGTTACGCATTGCGCAACGCTGAATCGGCCCAGCCCCCTTTATCCAATGGAGGCAAAGACTAAAATTCAACCAACAGAATCAACCAGGAGAATCCAGATGAAAACCCTCACTGCCCTGCTTTTGGCCTTCGTCGCCACCTCGGCCATGGCCGCCAACAACGAACCCGCTGCCACTCCCTACGACCCGGCACACCCGCTGGACATCGCCAAGGTAGTCTCCGTCAGCGACACCCCGACCGGCTGCGATGTCGTACCGGCCACCATGGTCTACATCGATCATCAGGGCCAGACTCAGCGAGTCACCTATCAAGTCATGGGCAATTGCGACCTGTAATCAACGCATCACAGCAAGGTCCATGTGTAGCTGAGGATCAGGCGATTCTCGTCAATGTCACTGCGGTAGTTTGAGCGCGCCATTACATTGCGCACACGAACCCCAACGCCTTTGAGGCTACCACTTTGCACGACATAGCCAAGGTCAAGATCACGCTCGCGGTCCTTGCCCTCGAACCCTTGCCCGGTGTCGACGTTATTACCGGAAATGTAACGCACGGTACTCGTCAAACCCGGCACGCCTAAAGCGGCGAAGTCGTAGTCGTAACGCGCTTGCCACGAGCGCTCGTCAGTGTAGGCAAACTCATAGGTTGGCACCTCGTTGCCCAACGGCGATATGTTGGCAAACACCCGTGGAAAGGCGCTGTCACCGAACATCCCCTGGTAACCGACATAGAACGTATGGCCACCACGCTTGGCCGACAACAGCGAAAAGAACGCCTGGTTGTCGATATTACCCAGCAGTTTTTTGCCATCTTCGCGTGAATCGTAATAACCAATGTTGGCGCCCAGAATCCAGTCACCCGTCGGCTGACTGTGTTTGAGGCCCAGAAAACGCTGGTTGTAGATATCTTCCAACTGCCCGTACCAGGCGCTGACGGAACTGCGTTTATCGTTGAAGGCGTAATCGCCACCGGCAAAATTGAAACCGTCGCTGCTGACCTGACGCTGCGGCACGTGACCCAGCATGGCCTGCATTTTTTCGTCTCCCGCTTCGTTGCGCAGACTGGTGGAGTTCAAGTGACCGCCCTGCAATGTCAGGCCGTTGATCTCACTCGAACTGATGCTCGCACCCTGATAGCTCGGCGGCAGGAGGCGGATATCACTGAACGCCAGCACCGGCACATTAGGTTGCAACTCCCCACCTTGATTTCGGTTTTCGAGTAGCGGACCTTCAAGGCTGCTTCGAGTCGGCTGTAATCGTTGGCCGCGCGCCCATCATCTTTCACCGGCAGCAAACCGGT
>NZ_JAEKEG010000040.1 GCF_016651255.1 Pseudomonas sp. TH10 | reverse complement strand
CGACTCACGCCCTTCATTGTCCCCGTAGGCGCTGCCGCAGGCTGCGATCTTTTGATTTTGCATGAAGAACAAGATCAGAAGATCGCAGCCTGCGGCAGCACCTACACGGTCCCGAAGGGCCTGAGCCGCCGTGGCTCCAGCCGGATCGACTCAGCGATCAGGCAGGGTGATATTGAGTTCCAGAATCGAGCAGCTGCCCTGATTTTCCAGAGCGACATGCACGTCATCGGACCCGATATTGACGTACTTGCGGATCACCTCCACCAGTTCCTTCTGCAAGGCTGGCAGGTAGTCCGGTGTACTGCGTTGGCCGCGTTCATGCGCCACGATGATCTGTAGACGCTCTTTCGCTACCGAGGCTGTGCTTGGCTTCTTGTTGGCTCGAAAGAAGTCAAAAATGTTCATTACCTACCTCCAAACAGGCGCTCGAAGAATCCCTTCTTCGTGACATCGAGGAAACGATGCTCCACGGTTTTGCCCAGCAGACGATCGACGGCATCGCTGTATGCCTGGCCGGCATCGCTCTGGTCGTCGAGAATCACCGGTACGCCCTGGTTGGATGCCTTGAGCACCGCCTGGGATTCCGGGATTACACCGAGCAGGGTTACCGAGAGGATTTCCTTGACGTCTTCAACGCCCAGCATTTCGCCTTTTTCAACACGCTCTGGATGGTAGCGAGTGATCAGCAGGTGTTCCTTGATCGGGTCTTCGCCACGTTCGGCGCGGCGCGATTTGCTCGCCAGCAGGCCAAGCATGCGGTCCGAATCTCGTACCGAGGACACTTCCGGGTTGGTCACGACGATCGCTTCATCAGCGAAGTACATGGCCAGGTGGGCACCTTTCTCGATGCCGGCCGGCGAGTCGCAGACGACGAACTCGAATTGTTCCTTGAGCTCCATCAGGACTTTTTCCACGCCTTCGACGGTCAGCGCGTCTTTGTCGCGGGTCTGACTGGCGGCCAGTACGTAGAGGTTCTCCAGGCGCTTGTCTTTGATCAGTGCCTGTTGCAGGTTGGCTTCGCCGTTGACCACGTTGACGAAGTCATACACCACGCGGCGCTCGCAACCCATGATCAGGTCAAGGTTACGCAAGCCCACGTCGAAGTCGACGATCACTGTTTTGTGGCCGCGCAGAGCGAGGCCGGTACCGATAGCGGCGCTGGTGGTGGTCTTACCCACACCACCCTTGCCGGATGTAACCACGAGAATCTTGGCCAAGGTGTTTCACCCCTAAGGAAGAAGGACTTTTTAGCCCCTGAAAAACATCTCTTGAAAACTACTGCAGTCGGACAGCCTTGGCTGGAATTCGGCTTTTGGCCTTTTTCCTACTTCGTTTGAGCCGTTTTCGCTACGTTTTAGAGATGCTTGGAAAATGCGGCAGTATCCGTTAAAGCCGAATGATGTTCAACACGTCGCCCGACAGGCTGACCTGTACGCCCGAACCCCACATTGGATCGCGACGCAAATCTTCGGACACCTTGTAATGACCGGCGATAGAGATCAGTTCAGCGCTCAATTGCTGACAGAAAATCCGTGCCTTGGTATCACCTTTGACGCCGGCCAGCGCCCGACCGCGCATCGGGCCGTATACATGGATGTTGCCATCGGCGAGAAGTTCCGCCCCCGGACTGACCGACGACACCACGACCAGATCGCCACCCTGGGCATATATCTGTTGGCCGCCGCGCACGGTGGAGGTGATGATTTTGGTCGGCTTGATCGTTGGCTCCGGTGGTTTCTCCGGTTTTTTCACGACAACGCCTTCATTCGGGTCCAGGGCTCGCTCACGGGCACCGGACGGTGGCAGCACCGGGATGTCGATGGCGATGGCGGCGGCAATGTCTTCAATGCGGCTGGCGCGAATCGCCAGCGTGCGCAGGCCGTGTTGGCGGCACACACGCATCAGGCCTGGCAGATCGACGGCACCTTCACCCGGCGGCAATTTGTCCAGCGCCAGAACCAGTGGCGCGTTGCTGAAAAAATTCGGCGCCTGCGCGACTTTGGCGGCCAATTGCCGATCGAGGCTGTCGAGGTCGTTACGGGCCAGTTCCAGCACGGTAATGGCCAGCATGCTGCCCTTCAGCTGGAACACGGGATCTTGGTCTAACGGTTCGGTTTGGCTCATGTCGGCATACAACGGCTTGTCACTAAAAGTGCCGAGACTTATAACGAGAACGCCCGCGAGCCGCAAGCCGGGTCGAACGATGTAGAATGCGCGGCCACTGTATTTACGGAAGCTTTAATGGATCGCCCGCGTTTTCGAAAAGCATTTTTATCGCCTCGCTTCTGGCCGCTCTGGTGCGGTCTGGGGCTTTTATGGCTGATTGTCCAACTGCCTTATCCGGCGTTGCTGTCCATCGGTCGGCTCCTGGGCGCCGTGATGTATCGCCTGGCGGGCGACAGACGGCGCATCGCCAAGCGCAATCTCGAATTGTGTTTTCCGGAAAAATCCGCCGCCGAGCGCAAACACCTGCTCAAGGAAAATTTCGCTTCCACCGGCATCGCCTTCTTTGAAATGGCCATGAGCTGGTGGTGGTCGCGCGAGCGGCTGGCGAAGCTGGCGCATGTCGAAGGCCTGGAGCATCTGCAAAAAGCCCAACGCGAAGGCAAGGGGTGATCCTGATGGCGGTGCATTTCACCACCCTGGAAATCGGCGCGGCGTTGCTCGGCCAGCTGCACACCATCGACGGCATGTACCGCGAACACAAAAATCCGTTGTTCGACTTCATCCAGCGTCAGGGCCGTGAGCGGCACAACCTCGATTCGCTGGCGGTGGAGCGCGACGACGTGCGCGGCATGCTCAAGCTGCTGCGTTCGGGCCGGGCGATCTGGTACGCACCGGATCAGGACTACGGCGCCAAGCAAAGTATTTTTGTGCCGCTGTTCGGCATTCAGGCCGCGACGGTGACGGCGACCACCAAGTTTGCTCGTTTGGGCAAGGCGTTGGTGGTGCCGTTCACGCAGGAGCGTCTGGCCGACAGCAGCGGTTATCGTCTGGTCGTGCATCCACCGCTGGAAGATTTCCCGGGCGAGACTGAGGAAGCCGACTGCATCCGCATCAATCAGTGGGTCGAAGGCGTCTTGCGTGATTGCCCTGAGCAGTACTTGTGGGCGCATCGCCGCTTCAAGAGCCGTCCACCGGGCGAGCCGAAGTTGTACGCCAAACGCGGTTGAAACATGATCCCCTGCAGGAGCGGACTACCAACAAGCACCATGGAGTGTTGCGATGAGCCCTGCTGAACCGGTCACAGGTTTGATTCTTTCTGGCGGTGGGGCGCGGGCGGCGTATCAGGTGGGGGTGCTGGCGGCGATTGCCGAGTTGCTGCCTTTGGGCGCGGACAATCCGTTTCCGGTGATCGTCGGCACATCGGCCGGGGCGATCAATGCGGTCAGCCTCGCCAGTGGCGCCACCGATTTTCGCGCCGCCATCGAACGCCTCACATTATTCTGGCAGGGCTTTCGCAGCCATCGCGTGTTGCGCAGCGACTGGCCCGGTGTCATCCGACAGGCCAGCCGCTTTGTCAGCCACAGCTTGCTCGGCCTCGGTCGACATCTGCCGGTGGCGCTGCTCAACAGTTCGCCGCTGCGCGATCTGCTCAATGAAAAACTGCAGTTGTCCGGGATCGCTGAGGCGATCGCGCAGAAACAGTTACAGGCCGTGGCGGTCACTGCGTTCGGCTATGAGTCGGGTCAGGCCGTCACGTTCTACCAGGGCGGCGGCACCATCGACGCCTGGTTACGCCATCGTCGCATCGGCGTGCCTACGCAGTTGACCATTGAGCACCTGCTCGCCAGTTCCGCGATTCCGCTGCTGTTCGCGCCGGTGAAAATCGGTGAAGAGTATTTCGGCGACGGCGCGGTACGCCAATCGGCCCCCATCAGTCCGGCCCTGCATCTTGGGGCCAGCCGCGTGCTGGTGGTGGGGGTCAGCGGCAACCCGCGCGGGGTCGATCCCGAGCAGCCGCTGCAACGCGCCTATACCGGCCAGCAGCCGACCCTCGCGCAAATTGGCGGGCACATGCTCAACAGCACGTTCATCGACAGCCTGGAAAGCGACATCGAGCTGCTGCAACGTCTCAACCAGTTCAGTCACCTGATGCCCAATGGCACACCCACCCGAGCGCTCGGCGTGGCGCCGGTGGAGGTGCTGGTGATCTCACCGAGCCAGCCGCTCGATGAGATCGCTGCGCGGCACCGGCAGGAATTACCAGCGGCGCTACGCCTGTTCCTGCGCGGGCCGGGGGCGACCAAGACGAGTGGAGCGGGAGTGTTGAGTTATCTGTTGTTCGAGGCGGGGTATTGCAGCGAGTTGATTGATTTGGGGCGCCGGGATGCGCTGGCCAAGCGTGAGGAGTTGTCCCGGTTTCTGGGGTTGCTGTAGGAGCGAGCTTGCTCGCGATGGACGTTAACGATGACGCTGGGAGCCTGACACCCCGTGGCGCTCTCTGGTCCTTCGCGAGCAAGCTCGCTCCTACAAATCGTGGCGCTCTCTGTCCTTCGCGAGCAGCCTCACTTTTACAAAATCAGAAGTGAACCTTGACCAGGAAGCTGGTCACGCTCTGATCGGTTTTGAAGCCCTGGCTGTCTTCGATACCGTATTTGTTTTTCCAGTAGTCATACTCGACACCGACGTACAACTGCTTGGCACCCAGGCTCAGGGCTTTGCCCAGGTCGTATTTGATTTGCGGATTGAAGTGCAGGTTGGCGTGGTATTCGCCACGGTTGTTGACGTCGTTGTCGACGACCCAGTCCATGAAGCCGTCGATCAGCACGTTCGAATCGCCGACCGGAATGGTGTAGGACCACACTGGAGTGATCTGCCAGACGTTGTCACCCGGGCGCGAGCCTTCGGTGTGGCGCTGGTAGAAGTTCAGCTGGAAGTAGTCGAAACCCGGGATGGCCAGGTCGAAGCCCGGGCCGATCAGGTAGGACTCGGTGTCACCTTCGCCGAACTCGTAAGTCATCGCCAGCAGGACGTCTTTGATCGGGCCGAACTCGATCTTCTGGTTGAAAATCTTGTTGAATGACAAGCGCGGGCTGAATTCGCCGTAGTGAGTGTTCTTGCCGGCGAAAGAGTCTTCCTTGCCGTTGTAGAAGATCTTGTCGACGAACAGGAAGTTGTCCCCATACTTCCACGCATCGGCGTGCTCGAAGGTGACGGTCTGCTGGATCGCAGGGTTGACCTTGAAGTCTTTGCCATAGAGGTAGGTCAGGCTGTTGTTCTGCCATTGCAGCAGACCATCGGCCATGGCCTGGCCGCCGGCCAACATCGATCCCGCGAGCATCAGGCTGGTGCACATACGTTTCATTCGGTTGCTCCCAAAGTAGGTGTTCCACGTTTATTTTTTTAAGATCGGCGCTCTGGTGTGGCGCCTTTTTTCGTTGCTGCAAAAGTCATCCGATCGGTCAGCTTCTGTGTGTTAGCAAAAGCTGAGCCAAGGCTTTCGAAAAGCAAAAAAACGCCCTCTCGGCTGCTGAAAAACAGTCGATTGAGCGTGTTTTCGGGATGCCTCGGTACTGGCCGGGGCCGGGATAAGTTGGCCCGTCGGTCAGGAATTAAATCCGGGCTTTTTTTTAGACCGAATTCATGAGGCCGCGGAGAATACTGACTCCTTGGCCAGCTCTCAAGTGCCCCGCAACAGAGCACCGACGACAGGTATGGGGCACGGTTGCGGGCCATCTTAGAAGTGCACCTTCACCAGCAGGCTGGCGGTGTTCTGATTGGTGTCGAGGTTGTGGCTGCTTTCGACGCCGTATTTATTTTTCCAATAGCTGTATTCGGTGCCGACATACAGCTGCTTCTGACTCCAGCCCAACGCTTTGCCGAGGTCGTATTTGATCTGCGGATTGATGTGCAGGTTGGCGTGGTAGGTGCCGCGCGAGTTCTCATCGTTGTCGACGACCCAATCCAGATAACCGTCGATCAGCAGGTCGGAATTGCCCACGGGAATGCTGTAGGACCAGCCCGGGGTGATCTGCCAGACGCCATCGCCGGGGCGCGGGCCTTCGGTCTGGCGGCGGAATATGTTCAAGGTGACGTAGTTGAAGCCTGGCACTTTCAGGTCGAAACCGGGGCCGATCAGATAAGCCTCGCTGTCGCCTTCGCCGTACTCGTAGGTCATTGCCAGCAACACGTCCTTGATCGGGCCGAACTCGATCTTCTGGTCGAAGATCTTGCCGAACGAGAAACGCGGGGTGAATTCGCCGTAGAAGGTGTGCGGGCCTTTGTTGCGGTCTTCCTGGCCGTTGTAGAAGATCTTGTCGACGAACAGGAAGTTGTCGCCGTACTTCCATTTGTCGGCGTGCTCGAACGTCACCGTCTGCTGGATCGACGGGTTGATGGCGAAATTCTTGCCGTACAGATAGCTGAGGCTGTTGGTCTGCCACAGCAGTAAATCGCCGGCCATGACCTGGCTAGTGGTCAGCAGGGCGGCGCCCAACAGCAGGTTTTTCTGAGTCCGGATCATCTGGTGCTCCTTCTTGTTTTTATTGTTCAAGGCACGGGGGCTCCAACCCTGTGGGAGTGAGCCTGCTCGCGATGGCGGTGTATCAGTCAATGAAGTGTTGAGTCTGATAACGTCATCGCGAGCAGGCTCGCTTCCACCTGGCCGGGCGTGTACTTGTTTGTCAGTGTGCGTGGCAGTCATTGATCGCCGCGCGCTCTTTGCCGCCGAGAATGTTGAACAGCAAATTCAGCGTCAGCGCGCTGAGCGTCGCCATCGCGATGCCGCTGTGGGTAATCGGGCTCATCCACATCGGCAGGTGCGCGAAGAACTCCGGACGCACTACCGGAATCAGGCCCATGCCGATGCTTACCGCCACCAGCAACTGGTTGCGACGGTCACCGATGTCGGCTTCCTGGAGGATCTTGATGCCGGTCGCGGCAACCATGCCGAACATCGCAATCGCTGCACCGCCCAAAACCGCCGGTGGAATGGACGCCACCAGAAACGCCGCTTTGGGCAGCAAGCTCAGTACGATCAGCAAGCCGCCGGCGACGATGGTGACCGAGCGGCAGCGCACGCCGGTCATCTGCACCAGGCCGATGTTCTGGGCGAACGAGGAGTGGGTGAAGGTGTTGAAGAAGCCGGCAACGAACGAGGCGCCGGCATCACACAGCAAGCCGCGACGCAACATGCGTGGGCAGACTTCCTGACCGGTGATCTTGCCCAGCGCGAGGAACATGCCGGTGGACTCGACGAAGATGATCACCACCACCAGGCACATCGACAGGATCGGTGCGAGTTCGAATTTCGGCATGCCGAAGTGCAGCGGAGTAACGAACTGCACCCATGGCGCGTTGGCCATGCCGCTCAGGTCGACCATGCCGATCGCGCCGCACAACACGTAGCCGAAGCACATGCCGATCAACACAGAAATGTTCACCCAGAAACCGCGCATGAAGCGGTGGATCAACAGAATGGTGCCTAACACAAGTGCGGCGATGGCCAGATAAATCGGTGAGCCGAATTGCGCAGCGCCAGCACCGCCACCTGCCCAATTCACGGCCACGGGGAACAGCGACAAACCGATCGAGGTGATGACCGTGCCGGTCACCAGAGGAGGGAAGAAGCGCACGACCTTGGACATGAACGGCGCGATGATCATGCCGAAAAATCCGGCAGCGATGGTCGCGCCGAAGATCCCTTGCAGGCCGATACCGGGCATGCCGGCCATGGCGACCATGCTGCCGACCGCAGCAAAACTGGCGCCCATCATCACCGGCATGCGAATGCCCATCGGGCCGATGCCCATGGACTGCACGATGGTGGCGACACCAGCGACCAGCAGGTCAGCATTGATCAGGAAGGCAATTTCTTCACGACTCAGGCCAGCGGCCTGTCCGATGATCAACGGCACCGCGATGGCACCGCCGTACATCAGCAGAACATGTTGCAAACCGACCAGAATCAGTTGCAAAAGGGGCAAACGCTGAATGGCGGGTGCGTCGGGGATGCGCGCTTTGGACAGCTCGGACATGCAACACCTCGGATCTTTTTTATTCTTGTGATTGAACAGCTGTCGGGTTGCTCACAGCTGTTTCTGTGCATCAGGTAAACCGCGTTGCGGCTATTCGCGGGCAAGCCTTGCTCCTACAGGATTCAGGTGATCCTGGTAGGAGCAAGGCTTGCCCGCGAAGCTTTACTGCTTAGTTGGTCTGGGCTCCCTGCGCGATCCATGCACCGATCAGGTCACGTTCCTGCTGGGTCATCTGTGTGATGTTGCCCAGTGGCATGATCTGCGAGGTGATGGCTTGCGCCTGGATGCGCGCCGCGTTCTGGCGGATCTGCTCAGGGGTGTCGAACATCACACCCGCTGGTGCAGCGCTGAACAACGGGCTGGTCGGTTTGGCCGAGTGGCAAACCGCGCAGCGTTCTTGAATCACGCTGTGCACCTTGTCAAAACCCGGGCCGGCATTCGCTGCCTGGGTCGGTGCCGGTTCAGGAGCTGTCACCGGTGCAGCTGCGGCTGGCTTCTTGTCACCACCCAGGGCGGTTTCCGGCAGTGGCTGGTACTCGATGGCGGCCTTGGCGACTTCAGGCGCGCTGGACATCGGCTTCGGACCGGACACATAGGCCAGGCAAATCATGCCCACCGCTGCCACCGGCAGAGTCCAGGCAAACTTGTGGCTGTCGTGACGGGTGTTGAAGTAATGACGCACCAACACTGCCAACACTGCGATCCCGGCCAGGATCAACCAGTTGTACTGGCTGCCATAGGTGCTCGGGAAGTGGTTGCTGATCATGATGAACAGCACAGGCAGGGTGAAGTAGTTGTTGTGCCGTGAACGCAGCAGGCCTTTGGCCGGCAGTGCCGGATCGGGCGTGCGGTTCTCGGCAATCGCCGCCACCAGCGCACGTTGTGCTGGCATGATGATGCGGAACACGTTGCCGACCATGATGGTGCCGATGATCGCGCCGACGTGCAGGTACGCACCACGGCCGCTGAACACCTTGCTGAAGCCATACGCCGCGCCGATGATCAGCACGAACAGAATGAAGCCGAGCAGGGCTGGGCGTTTGCCCAGAGCGGAGTCGCACAGGAAGGAGTAGATGAACCAGCCGAGGAACAGCGAGCCGATACCGATGGCCACGCCTTCAGGGCCGCTCAGGGTGCTGCCCGGAGCCAGCAGGTAGAGCGTTGGATTGGAGTAGAACACCACGCACAGCAGCGCAATACCCGACATCCAGGTGAAGTAGGCTTCCCATTTGAACCAGTGCAGGTTCTCCGGCATCGACGGAGGGGCCAGTTTGTATTTTTCCAGGTGATAGATGCCGCCACCGTGGATCGCCCACAGATCACCGGCCAGACCGGTTTTCGGGTTGACGCGGTTGAGGTTGTTCTCCAGCCAGACGAAGTAGAACGACGCGCCGATCCAGGCCACGCCAGTAATCATGTGAACCCAGCGCACGCTCAGGTTCAGCCATTCCAACAGATGTGCTTCCACAGTCTTTACCTCTCGCCTGTCACTCTTGTTGTCGAGTGATCAGACCTTCTCTTATTGGTGGGGGGCGAGGATCAAACGCTCATCCTCTTTGAAAAAATGCTCATCGCAGTTATTGCCTGTGCCACTGCGATCAACCACCAGGAAGTCATCCCGCTTTTCGATCGTCAGCACCGGATGGTGCCAAACGCCGCGATGGTAATTAATGCCCTGCCTGCCGTTGGTGACGAAGGCGCGGACCAAGCCTGATACAGGTTCATCGCCAACTGGCGCGACCACGATCAGAAAGGGGTTGCCGAGCAGCGGAATGAAAGCCTGGCTGCCCAGCGGATGGCGTTCCAGCATGCAAACGGTCAGCGGCATGTCCTGCGCGTCGGCGCGGAAGATGCTGATGATCGCGTTGTCCTCAGGCTGAGCGGTTTCGACCGTCGCCAGTTTATGGAAGCGCATGGTCGAACCGTTGTTGATCATGAAGTGATCGCTGCCGTCGGTTTCGATCACGTCACCGAAAGGGGCGAAGGCTTCTTTGGTCAGCGGTTCAATCGTTAGTGTGCGCATGCTGTTCTTCTTATCCGAATTCTGTGTTGACTGTTCTGATGCCTTCGCGAGCAGGCTCGCTCCCACAGGGGATTGCATTCCAAATGTGGGAGCGAGCCTGCTCGCGAATGGTTTCACTGCTTATTTAGCGACCTTGCCCAATACGCGCAGGCGGCTTACACCACCGTCCGGGAACACGTTCAGACGGATGTGGGTGATCGGGCCCAGCGCTTTGATCTGCTCGACGAAGGTGTGCTCGGCGTGCATTTCCAGCTTCTGGCTTGGCAGCAGATCGCGCCAGAACAGCGACTGGGTTTCGATCTGGCTGTCAGTACCACCTTTCACGAACGCGCCCTGGATCGAGCAAGTGTCCGGGTAGTTGCCTTTGAAGTGCAGGGTGTCGACGACGATCTTCTCGATCTCGCCCGGGTGGCCCAGCGCGACGATGACCCAGTCATTGCCCGGCGTACGACGACGTGCAGTTTCCCAGCCATCGCCCATGTTGATGCCGCGGCCCGGGTTGAGGATGTTGCTCATGCGACCGAAGTGTTCGTCGGAGCAGGCGAGGGCGCGGCCACCATTCAGGGCTGCTGCCAGATCGACTTGCTCGTTGTCGCCAACAGCCGACCAGTCACGGTGCGGCACACCGTACACGCGCAGACGGGCAACACCGCCGTCCGGGTAGATGTTGAAGCGCAGGTGGCTGAACGCTTGGTCGTTGCTGATTTCGTGGTAGTGATGGCTGTTGCCCTGCAGCTCGACGGCCGACAGCACTTCAGTCCACTGGGTGTTTTCATCAGGCTCGCCCGAGGCCAGGAAGCACGCTTCCAGAGAGGCCGATGGCGGGAAGTTGCCGGTGAAGAATGAAGTGTCGATGTCCACGCCTTTGATCGAGCCTGGTACGCCCAGACGGATCACCGCGCTGTCGAAGCCTTCGAAGCGCTTACGGCGCGATTCCCAGCCGTCCATCCACTTGCCGTTGTCATCGAACACGCCCTCCTTCCAGACGGCCGGAGTCGGTTGAAACAGACGATTGGCGTCTGCGAACCAGTCATCGGTGACCGAGATGATTTTGGTGCCCAGACGGGCATCGGCCAGGTTGACGAATTTTTCGAAAGGTACGGCGTAAGCTTTCATTCTTCTTGTCTGCCTTTAAAAAAGTGGCTGGGGATGCTTGCAAGACCCTGGGTACTCTCCGCGTTTGATGTACTCGGGTCAGGCTCGCTATAGGGTCAGTAAACGGAACAGGGCGATCTTGTTGATCTCCGCCAGCGCGCACTTGAACTCGGTGTCTTGCGAGTTGTGGATGCGCGTTTCGAACGCCGCGAGGATCTGATGCCGGTTGCTGCCTTTTACCGCCATGATGAAGGGAAACTTGAACTTGGCTTTGTAGGCGTCGTTCAGCTCGGTGAAGCGAGAAAACTCTTCTGCCGTGCATTGGTGAATACCGGCGCCAGCCTGTTCATTGGTGCTGGCTTCGGTCAGCTGGCCCTGGACGGCAGCTTTGCCGGCCAGGTCCGGGTGAGCGTTGATCAGGGCAAGCTGGCTTGCATGATCGGCGCTCAACAGGATGTCGCTCATGCGCTGGTGCAGGGTTTCGATCTCGTCGATCGAAGCGTCCACGCCCAGGTCGTAGGCCTTCTCGGCCACCCATGGCGAATGTTCGTAGATGTCGGCGAAAGCTTTGACGAAGGCGTCGCGGCTCAGGGTCGACGGTTGCAGGGTTTGAAAGCGGCTCATTTGGCGGCCCCTTGGTACGGCTGGGTTTCGTGCCAGTGACGCGCGATGTCGACGCGGCGGCTGAACCAAACCTGTTCATGACTTTTAGCGTATTCGATGAAGCGTTTGAGCGAAGCGATGCGACCCGGACGGCCGATCAAGCGGCAGTGCAGACCGATCGAGAGCATTTTCGGCGCTTCGGCACCTTCGGCGTAGAGCACGTCGAACGCGTCTTTGAGGTATTCGAAGAAGTCGTCACCCTTGTTGAAACCCTGCACTTGCGTGAAGCGCATGTCGTTGGTGTCGAGGGTATACGGGATCACCAGATGCGGCTTGCCGGTCGGGTTGTTCGGCTCCCAGTAGGGCAGGTCGTCGTCGTAGGTGTCGCAGTCGTAGAGGAAACCACCTTCTTCCATCACCAGGCGACGGGTGTTCGGGCCAGTGCGGCCGGTGTACCAGCCCAGTGGGCGCTCGCCGGTGATTTCGGTGAGGATGCGGATCGCTTCGAGCATGTGCTCGCGTTCCTGCGCTTCGTCCATGTACTGATAGTCGATCCAGCGGTAGCCGTGGCTGCAGATTTCGTGCCCGGCATCGACCATCGCGCGGATAACATCCGGGTGGCGCTGCGCGGCCATGGCCACGGCGAAGATGGTCAGCGGAATATCGAATTCCTTGAACAGCTTGAGGATCCGCCAGACGCCGGCACGGCTGCCATACTCGTAAAGCGATTCCATGCTCATGTTGCGCGCGCCTTGCAGAGGCTGGGCGGCAACCATTTCCGAGAGGAAGGCTTCCGATTCTTTGTCGCCGTGGAGAATGTTGCGCTCGCCGCCTTCTTCGTAATTGAGCACGAAAGACAGGGCGATGCGGGCATTGCCCGGCCAGTGTGGGTGAGGAGGGTTACTGCCGTAACCGATCAGGTCGCGTGGGTAGTCAGCGCTCACTGCAGTCTTCCTTCTTATTCGTTGACAGATAAGTGTGGCGGCCTGGCGGTGAGTTAACAGGCTGGCGTCACAGCGATGGGCTGATTGTATACAACTTTAATCGCAATTTGTAAGCCTGATTTTTTGCATTTTTCACCGACTGTCATCTTTTACTGCTAATGGCGTGAGCCTGCAAGAAACCTGCCTGACCAGTCAGCTAATGGATACGAGGTTCAATGAATAGGCCTGCCGCTGGCAGATCGTGAGGAAACCCCCGAATGGCGGGGGTGGTGTGAAAAATGTCGTTTTTATTGTGTACAATTTTTCTGAAAAGTGTCTTAATCAGTCGCTCGCCGCAGCTTTTCGTGCTCCGAATCGGTGCGGTCTCCTTTTTATCTGACTTCGGGAGGCGCGAGGTCTGACTGCTTCCACGCAGGCAGGCGCGCAGAATCAATGGGACGTTTGACAACACACGTTTTGGACGCTGCACACGGTTGTCCGGGCAGTTCGATCAAGGTCGAGCTGTACCGCGTTGAAGGTTCGCAACTGGAATTGGTCGCCAGTGCTGTAACCAACAGCGATGGCCGGGTCGATGCACCGCTGCTGCAAGGCGATGACTACCGTACCGGGGTTTATCAGGTGCAATTTCATGCAGGCGACTACTACCGCGCCCGTGGCGTGCAGTTGCCGGAGCCCGCGTTTCTGGACGTCGTGGTGTTGCGGTTCGGCATCTCTGCCGAACAGGATCACTACCACGTACCATTGCTGATTTCGCCGTACAGCTATTCCACGTACCGGGGCAGCTGACCCCAAGCAGCTGCCCCCACCGGGAAGCGACTGCGCATATAGCTTCTTTGGTCTTTCGCCCGCCCACACTGCGGGCTTTTTTTTGCCTGCTGGAAAGTCAGAAGAGCACCACAATCCACTGTGGGAGCGGGCTTGCCGGCGATGAGGCCCCAACAGGCAACATCACCTCCAGATCGTCCGAAGGCTCGGGCCGCGTTCGGACGATCTTTTGATTTTGCCTTGCTAACGGCTCAGCAGGGACGCTGCGCCAGCACCACTGAACAACCCGGCACTGATGCGGTTGAACCAACTCTGACCTTTACCGCTACGCAGATACCGCGCCGCGCCATGCGCGCCCAGCCCGTAAGCCAGCTTGCAGCACAGATCAAGCACCACCCAGGTCGCGATCATGATCAGCAACTGCGGCAGAAACGGCTGCTGCGCGCTGAGGAACTGCGGCAGAAACGCAGCAAAGAACAGAATGTCCTTGGGATTGCTCGCGCCCAGCACAAACGCGCGCCCGAACAGCGTGCGGAAGCGCGGAGTCGGTGCAGCCTGAGGCACCTCCGCGCCCACTGACGGCTGACGCGATTGCTGCCAGCTCTGCCAGGCAAGGTAGAACAGGTACAGCGCGCCGACGATTTTCAGCGCACTGAACAGCTGTTCAGACGCCAGCAGCAGGGCGCCCAGGCCCAATGCCGAAGCGCTGAGCAAACAGATCGACGCAATCACTCCCCCGAGGAACGCCGGGTAAGAACGGCGCAGACCGTAATTCAGACTGTTGCTGATCATCAGCAATGACAATGGCCCCGGAATAAGGATCACCACCAACGCAGCGCCGCTGAACAGCAGCCAGGTTTCCAGACTCATCACTTTCCTCCTTTTTGTTGTATTGAAAAATGCACAAAAGCCCCACCCGCAAGGGTGAGGCTGTTTTGAAGCCTGAACCGCGTAGCGCTTACAGGAAGATGAACTTGGCGATGAAGATCGCGCAGAGCACCCACAGGCTCACGGAAATTTCCTTGTACTTGCCGGTACCGGCCTTCAGCGCCACGTAGGTGATGAAGCCCAGCGCGATACCGTCGGCGACCGAGAAGGTCAGCGGCATCATGATGGCGGTGACGATCGCCGGGATCGCGTCCGTGGCTTCATCCCACTCGATATGGGCCATGCCGCCCATCATCAGCATCGCGACATAGATCAGCGCGCCGGCTGTGGCGTAAGCGGGAATCATGCCGGCCAGCGGTGCGAAAAACATTGCCGCTATAAATAGCACACCTACGGTCACCGCGGTAAGACCAGTCCGACCACCAGCGGCCACGCCGGCAGCACTTTCCACGTAACTTGTGACCGGCGGCACGCCAACGATCGCGCCGAATACGCTGGATGCACTGTCAGCTTTCATTGCGCGGGACAGATTTTCGATACGACCGTCGGCGTTGACCAGATTGGCGCGCTGGGCGACGCCCATCAATGTACCGGCGGTGTCGAACATGTGCACAAAGAGGAACGCCAGTACCACGCTGATCATGCTGACGTTGAATACGCCGGCGACATTCATTGCCATGAAAGTGGGCGCCAGACTTGGCGGGGTCGACATGATCCCTTCGTAATGCACGATGCCCAGGCCCCAACCGGCCAGGGTCACGGTGATGATACTGATGAGGATCGCGCCGAAAATTTTGTGGTAGCTGAGGATCGCGATCATCAGGAAGCAGATGGCAGCGAGCAGTGGGCCAGGTTCGCGCAGGGAGCCGAGCTTGATCAGTGTCGCCGGGCTGTCAACGACAATGCCGGCGGTTTTCAGACCGATCAGACCCAGGAACAAACCGACGCCGGCGCCCATCGCAAAACGCAGACTGACCGGAATGCTGTTGAGCAGCCACTCGCGAATGCGCGAGAAGGTCAAAATCATGAACAGCACACCCGAGACAAACACCGCACCCAGCGCGGTCTCCCAGTTGTAGCCCATGGTGCCGACCACGGTGTAAGTGAAGAACGCGTTGAGGCCCATGCCCGGCGCCAGGCCAACCGGCCAGTTGGCGTAAAGACCCATCAACAGGCAGCCGAGAGCGGCGGCTATACAGGTGGCGACGAAAGCTGCACCGTGATCGATCCCGGCATCGGCCATGATGTTCGGGTTGACGAAGATGATGTAAGCCATGGTGATGAAGGTTGTCAGACCGGCGATCAGCTCGGTCTTCACCGTGGTGCCATGCAAGCTGAGTTTGAACAAGCGCTCAAGCAGGCCATTGCGTAACGGCGGCGAGAGATCCAGCGTCGATGCTTCGGATTTGCGGCTTTCCACAGCGAGTACTCCTCAAGAGTTTTATTGTTATTTCCAGGGCCGGACCCATGAGGGGTGGCAGCGGCCCTTTGAGGCATACGCGAATTTGTTGACCATGCGGTCAGGAACTCGCACGCTGTGGATTATGCTTTTGTGTACAAATAAAGCAAATATTGTTTTTGGTTTTGTAGACGAAAAAATTTTCGATCGGAGTATATCGCCTGTCACGCCGCCTTCGCGAGCAAGCCCGGCTCCCACAGTGATCCACCGAACATAAATACAGCGTCCACCACCAAAACCCCGGGGAGCGGGCTTGCCCGGGTAGAAACCGGGGACTTCCTTTACGTTTTAAACCAGCGACATCGTATACAGGTGCAAAAATGCGGTCAGGAGGTGCCTGACCATGCCATGGCATCGAGAGTCCCCGAGGGGTCAACGAATCACACTCATAGGCGTCTGGCGGCACTTGGGAGCGGAATATCTCCACCTGCTGCTTACGAGCACGCGATAGCGCTCAAACCACCTGGGGGTGGAGTTAACTGACCATGATGGCGCTCAGAATAATAAGGAGCGTATTTTGCAAGATGGCCTTATCTATTGCACCTTATATACCCTTAAGATTTTTATGTAATTGCTTATAAAACATTTCAAGGGTGGGGTAATTATGCAGTCTTCAGGTTTGTCCGGTCCACAAGGAATACTCAGTCTTAAATTACATGAGCTGAGCACTGCCAATAAAGTTTCAAAAAAACACTTGGGTGAGCTCGGTAAATTAGTCGGTGTACTTGGTGGGGTCCGAAATAATTCTTACGAATTGAGAAATGCAATTGAATCAATGGGCAAACGTACAGAAGATCTGATGGCGCTGTTTGGTTTGCTGAATGGGGTACTCGACCGTCAGAGCTCTCGTATGTTTGATAAAAAACAGCGGCAGTTAAAATCTATCGAGAAAATAATCATGCCGGTCGCCAAGGAAATTGATTCACAAGAAAAATTGCTTAAAATTGATAATATTGACCGTAAGATTCGCGTCACAAAAAAAGAAATTGGAAAGCTTGATGGTGAAAATCGCAAAAACGGAGAAAAAATATTACGCCTTGAACAAGATATTCGATGGGCAAAAACCAGCGATAGCGACTTGGAATCTATTCGCAACAAACGTCGGGAGAGAGCCAATGAGCTCAATGCTGAAGCCCTGGAACGATGGGAAAATAGAAATTCCAAGAAAGACAGGGACATTCAGAGTCGGACAAATAGCAAAGATCGGGCTGTGGAGCACGCGTCAAATCATGGCGTCGCGGTAAGGAGTCCTCTGGATTTGGCCATCGCTGGCAAGATCCATGATCCTGAAAATACTGGTTTTGGGCCCATGTGGTCCTCTCACATACAAAGCGATGAATTTGTTATGAAGAAATTCGGTTGTATCGAGGGCTACGGGAAATATGGAGAACGCATTAAAGTCCCTAATGCTGAGGGTGAGATGTGGAAAATACTTGTGAAAGACTTTATGGGTTCGCCAGCTAAACTAGATAAGTTGCAGTCGGAAAAAACCAAGCTTGAGAATGGATATAGGCAACAAGCTGAATTAATGACGCGCCAAGCGAAAATTCCGCATGAAAAAATTTCTGAGCAAGAAATTACTAAAAAATATAATGCTATCTCTACTTTCAAGGAAGAGAATGAAAACCGTGAGCAAAAAATTACAGACTTTAAGGTCTCTATTTCCGAGCTTGAGCGGGAGCGAACGAAATTGCTTGAAGAGATTATGGTTTTGCAACGCCTCAGCCCCGTGTCCTGAAGCCGAATTTATTTTCGTGCCGCACGCAAGTAAAGCCCACAATCTGGTGGGCTTTTACTTGTGTGCGCAATGCAGGTCGTGTTGCGCGCGAGCGCAACCAGGCTTGGCTGTGCTGGCCCACTTACGAGTACGCGAAGGCGCCAGATCAAACACCAAAATGGATCAAGCCGCCGCGAAGCGCTTATCCAGATAATCAATGATCACCTTGGACTCATACATCCAGGTCGTCTGCCCATTCTCTTCAATCCGCAGGCACGGCACTTTGATCCGGCCACCCTGTTCCAACAGCGTCTGGCGATCCTGCTCGTTGTTCTTCGCATCCTTCAGCGCCACCGGCACATTCAGGCGACGCAAGGTCCGGCGGGTTTTTACACAGAATGGGCAGGCATTGAACTGATACAACGTCAGATCTTTCGCTGCCGCATCCACCTGAGCCTGAGCAGCGGCGGGGCGTTTTTTCTTGCCCGGACGGGTGATGAAGTCGACGAAAATAACCAGTTGGCCGAGGCCGACACGAAGCGCTTTGACGAACACGTTGAAAGCCTCACGGTGCAAATAAAGAAAGGCGCGCAGCTTACCCGATTTTTCACGGGCGAAAAAAAACCGGCGATGAATGCCGGTTTTCTTCGTGCTGCGTATTACTTGATCAGGCTGAGAAACTCGCTGCGGGTGGCAGCGTTTTCACGGAACTCACCGAGCATCACCGAAGTGATCATCGACGAATTCTGCTTCTCGACACCGCGCATCATCATGCACATGTGCTTGGCCTCGATCACCACGGCCACGCCCAGCGCGCCGGTGACTTGCTGGACCGCGTCAGCGATCTGGCGGCTGAGGTTTTCCTGAATCTGCAAGCGGCGAGCGTACATGTCAACGATGCGCGCGACCTTCGACAGGCCCAGCACTTTGCCGCTCGGGATATACGCGACGTGCGCCTTGCCGATGAACGGCAGCAGGTGGTGTTCGCACAGCGAGTACAGCTCGATGTCCTTCACCAGCACCATTTCGCTGTTGTCGGAGCTGAACAGGGCACCGTTGGTGACCTCTTCGAGCGTCTGTTCATAACCGCGGCAGAGGTACTGCATGGCTTTGGCGGCACGCTTTGGCGTGTCGAGCAGGCCCTCGCGGGAGACGTCTTCGCCCAATTGGCCGAGGATCGCGGTGTAGTTCTGTTCCAGTGTCACAGGGGCTGATTCCATAAGGGTTTCAGAGGGGTACTGTTTCTGTCTGTACCAATTTTGTACCAATCAAGCTGTTTTCGAGCTTACCGAGTTCACCCCAGTCGGTGCTGGAATTGATCCATCGGGCGTAAGTCGATAGCAACATCTGAACGCTATGACCGAGCTGAGTGGCAATAAACGCAGGGTTCATACCCGCCATGAGGCACATGGTAGCGTATGTGTGTCGGCAGTTGTATTGCCGTCTGGCCCTGATCTTCAAAGCGACCAGCGCTGCCTTGAAATGCTTGTCGGTCACGCTGGCCTGTTGGATGAACTCAAAGTTCTTGGTCGGCGGGAAAACGTAGGGCGATTGTTTATGCTGGCGCCGGATCTGTTTCGCCCTCAACTCGGCCACGGCTTTGGCCACATCAACCGCATGCAATGCCCTGCTGTTCAGCATGACGCGCCGCGCCTCGCGAGTTTTCGTGCGCTCCTCGATCTTGTAGTCAGCCACGATTCTGCACACGTTGGCCACACGCCCCTCTGTATCCACTTCATCCCAGCGCAGCGCCGCTATCTCACTTGGCCGCATGCCGGTAAAAAACGCGAACTCAAAGTAGGCCGCGTACACCTGCATCGAACCGGTCAGCACCTTATACAGATGCCCAATGATCAAATCCGCCTCCAGCACCGTAAACGGGTCCACCGGTTTCTTCGCCTTGGCTGGCAACTCAATCGATCCCACCGGGTTCCTTGTGATCAGCTCATCATTCACCGCGCATTCAAACATCGTGTGCAGGCGCTGGATCGCCGAGCGTTCTACCGTCGACGATTTCCATTGCGTTTCACTAACGATTTTTCGAAGCATTGC
Organism: Pseudomonas sp. TH10; assembly: GCF_016651255.1. Lineage (GTDB taxonomy): Bacteria > Pseudomonadota > Gammaproteobacteria > Pseudomonadales > Pseudomonadaceae > Aquipseudomonas. The sequence goes on along the minus strand of NZ_JAEKEG010000040.1, from coordinate 10,259 downwards.
CGAATTGATCTGATCAATCGGAAGCAGCGCCAAATGCGGCATCCAATAAAGGTTGAGGGATATCCGGTAGTTTTTCCGGGTTCCCCCGACGACTTCCCGGCTGTCTAGCCAAGTTTGCGCGTAGCCGCCAAACAGCGGCGTCGCGGAATAGGTTGAGTAGGTTGAGTTCGGGAACAGCTCGGCGTAACGCTGATCGTCCATCACGCCGTGCTTGATGAGGCTGATTACTGTAGCGCGTAGATCTGCGGCCGCTTTAATGCCTTTTGGCGTTTGGGAATAGGCGAGGGTCTCGCAGCGCCGGAACTGCCATGTGAAGCGAATGCGGACTGATTGACCTGCGAATTCAACTCCGGCGGGCAATCCCAAAGGCTTTCTAGCCATGCCTCGTATCTCCTGATGCTGTAATAAATCTGCCCGTCAATTTCGTTCCACACCCCTTTGGGGATGATGTTGCGCTGGCGCTTACCCTGAAGCGCGCGCCGGGTGGTGCCAACCATCTCCGCGAAGTTCTTCTCCGCGACTTTGTCGGACAGGTACTCAACCGGTATCTGTTGTGCTGCTGCCATGATGATGCTCCATGCCGCGCGTGGCGGCAGAAGTTGGGGAAGGGTGGTTAGCGGCGCTCGAGTTCGGTGTGATGGCCTCGACCTTTACTTGACCGATGATCTTGGTGGTGTCGAGGTGATCCTTGAACAGCCGGTTTAAACGTCCGATCGCGGCCTCTCTGGCTTGGTCGTGCACCTGGCCTGTTGTGCAGTCAGGCCCCCAGCTGCCCAGATTCGAAAGCTCCAAGGTGATGGTGACCTCCGCGCCGGTGGTCGTTCTTGAGCGCGGCTTCATCACCGTGGCCCCGGGGTGGATGAGCCAGGCCATGTAGGCGAAGGCAAAAATGGGCATGACTGTTCCTTTGCCGCTGTAGCGGCTGACATTGAAAACTGGCGTTTTATGGACACGCCTGCAATCTTCGCCTTGCAAAGTACGATTATTATTGCGTGTTATAATTCGTTTCACGTGATGCGCGGGAGCGACTATGAAGCGATATTTGTATGGGAAAAATAAGTATCTATCGGGAGTTGTTGGTGATGAAGGGATTATCAGATTTAGCGACATAATCCATTATGGAAGAAATCCAAACGAGCAAATGCGTGACAATGAAATTCTAAAGCATTTCATTCTTGATAAAAGCTCATATCGGTTTCTATACAATGGAGCGGATCTGGAGTCTAACTCAATGAGTTCGAATCCAATGATTTCTGCTTTTACGCCGAGAGCGTTTTGTCTTTGTCTCACCAAGAAGAAGGATGATCCTGAACTGTATGCTCGGTTTGAAGCTGATATTTGTATCGAAATCGATGTCGAAAAATATTTCGATAAGCTTTCCAAAGACTTTGAAGCTTGGTCAGGCGCTGAGGTTTTTGCTGGAGATATTAACTATTATCCGCAGATAATGACGTCGGGGAAACCAGATCTTTTGCGGTTGCTTTTTCAAAAGCCAGACAGATTTTATATCGAGTCTGAGTATAGGATAGCCATCCGCATTCCGCCTGATCATAATTTTGAAATGAGTAATGGTGAAATTACGAGAGTGTATTCTGATGTGGAGTCAGAAGGGCAATACCTGTTTTTGAAAAACTCATTATTAGGTTGTCTTGGTGATGTCTACTACAGATAGCATTCACAGAAATAGCGGGTCCTGTAAATACTGTAGCTATTCACAACTGTCATGCCGTCACTTGTTCGGGCTGTCGGAAGACAAGAATCGCAACCGCCTGCTCACGGACAGCTTTCATACCGGCTTCGTCGTAACCCCAGATGTTGCTGTCGCTAAAACGTTCAGGACCGAGATAATCAGGATGCAGCTGTTCGCCGGTTCAGATGAAATGCCGAAACCCTTTGACCAGATCCTTCAGCGTTCCACCATGGCTGACCCACGCCACCGGCCGCCCCACACCGTTTCATGAGTGAAGATGCGCTTCCCACTGTAGTCGTCGATGAACCAGACCTTGCCGCTGTGATCTACTTCCATGCTGGCGTAGCGATTTACAGCCTGGCTGTAAAAGAACCGGCGGCCGTGGTCAGCGATGATCCGGATTACCTGGTTTACCTGCTCGGTGCGCTGGCGCTTCAAGGCCAGTTTGTTTTCTTTGGGCATGTGGCGTCCTATGCCGGGTCATGCCCGGGCGGTAGAGAGTGGTGATCGGCTTCCAAATTGAATGCTATCTTCTAGAACGGAACTTCATTTGGCTCGGAGGCTGGAATGTCTGAAACAAACATGCGTCGTGTATATCACTTCGTTAACAGCGAATTCGGATTGCAAAATGTTCAGAGGCGGCGATTAAAAATTTCAACCCTTCTGGGGCTCAACGACCCGTTCGAGCTGCTTAGTAACAATATTCAAGATAAACAAGTACGATCCCTTTTCAATATTGCAAAAAGCGTCTTTGATAAAAGATTCGGCATTATCTGTTTCAGCAATTCGAGTCGAAGCCCTGTGCAGTGGGCACACTACGCGGATAGGAATAAAGGGGTATGCTTGGGTTTTGACGTTCGTGCGGATTTTCTCATGGACATTCAATATATTGCTGAGCGAGTCAGCGAAGCCAGCTTTCCCAAGCACCCTGACCATGCCGAAGAATGGATGCAGAAAATACTTTCTACGAAATACTCGCAATGGGAATACGAGGGTGAGTCAAGATGCTTCTTAAATCTTGAATCAAAAGTTGGCGATTTTTACTTCAGAAGTTTTGATAGCAATATAGTGTTGAAAGAAGTCCAGGTCGGTTTTCATAGTGAAATAACTCGGGCGCAGCTTGCAGAAAAACTAGGTGATTTATCTGAAAGCGTCACTTGCTTCAAGGTGCGCCCAGCGTTCGGATCTTTCCACATGGTTAGAAACGAAAATGAGTCTTTGTGGAAATGATCTGAGAGTGAACATCAAGCAGCGGCCTTCAGCGCTTCGATGATTCTTTGGCCGGCTAACGGCGGGACCGCGTTACCCGCCATGTGCATGGTCAGCCTATGATTGTCTGGACGCTTTGTGTTGGCCGGGAACGACATGGCTGCCAGTGCTTCGTTGGCTGAGAGCATCCGCATCTCATCGCCGCGCACGAGAGCCCACCGGTCAAGCGTGGTGATGGTTCCGATCGGGCGATTCAGACTGCGGCCAGTCAGGCCCGAGCCAGATCCGTAATAAGGCATGATGAATCGATCGCCGAAGCGTTCGCGGCCATTCTTCACGCGGAGCAGCGTTGACTTGGCACGACCAGGTTTAAAAACCTTGCTCCATTTGCCCGCATCGAAGTCGATGAACGATGAGGCTGGCACATGCCGGCGCTGATGCAGTTGCAGGTTCAGCGGGGCCTTGCTTCGGGTGCAGACCAAGAACAGGCGCACTCGGTGCTGAGGCACGCCGAGGTCGGCACAATCGACGACGTGGGGCGCGATCATGTAGCCGAGGGCCGCCATTGCCTGTGACCATGCTGGGTACAACGCCCAGGCCGTGAACTCTTCAACATTCTCGACCAGCACGACTTCCGGCCGATGGAATTCGGCAGCCGACACCACAGCCCAAGCTGTGGACCTTGATGCATCGTGCTGGGCGTTGCCGGACTTCTTGCCCCGGGCTTTTGAATGCCCCTGGCAACAGGGCGAGGCGAGCATGATGTCGTGCGCTGGAACCTTCGACCAATCCGCCTGGTGCAAGTCTTGGCAGATGTGAATCGCGTCCGGGTGGTTGGCGCTGTGCCACTCGACCGCTACGGGCCAGTGGTTGGCCGCCCAGAGAATTTCTACACCGGCGCTGCGAGCACCGGTAGACCATCCACCGAGGCCGGCGAATAGGTCGATTGCGGTAATGTTCATAGGTATGCATAATCCGATTTTTTAATGGACTTAGAGATGCAAGCGCCAACTGACAATTTATACAAGTTCTTAGCGATTGCGGGGATGCTGTGCTTTATTTATTTCTTCTTTGATTTTAATAAAAGATCTGATGATCTAGAGGGGAGGCTTGATGTACTTACAATGCAACAGGCTGAATTTTTAGCTACTGTTGACGCGCTTACGGAATGGGCGGATCAGTCAACCAAAAACATCACAGCCGACCTTATGGCTAAGCCTACTGCTCAAGAACTTAAAGAAGCCCATGATAAGCTTGTAAAGGCGCGTGATGAAGTACAAGAAAAGTTCAGGGAGCTTAAGGTCGTAAATGCTAAGCTAAATAAAAGTATTGATATTGCTAGCGAAACGATGAAAAAACTTAACAATATGGCTGTTTTGTACAATATATATAAGATCTCATCTTTATTGGTGGCTATTTTCGGTGTGTACTTGTGGTATTTCAGAACTCAAAAGTATTTAGATTTGAAGGAAAAACAACCTGTAAGCAATTGAGCGTCATATTAAAAAAGAATGGGCGGCATGATCTATTACCGCCCGATCCAAGGGGATTACTTGGCGTCGAACGTTCCCAAGGAAAGCTTGGCGGCAGTGCCGATCCTTGAGTCGAGCACTGCTTTGAACTCTTGTGCAATATCCTCGCGCTGAACCTCCTCCCCTACCCAGCGCAACTTAAGAGCAGGCTGCGCGCCGCTGGTTATGACAGAAATCCGCAAATTGATTTGCTGTTCGGTCAAGCCCTCGTAAGGGATCGTGCTGAACAGTAAAGCGACCGGTAGTGTTTCTTTGCTCCGTGCCTCGATCTGATCCATGGCGCTGCGGCTGGCGCTGGTCTCGCCTACAGTGCTTTCCGATTCGCTGACGGCTTTCACCGTGATCGTACGCACCGCGGCGATAGCTTTGGCAACAGGGATCGCCTTGCCCTCGTCATCGATCGGCGTCAGGTACTGGTGCCAGTCTTCGATCCAATCGCTCAAGTCCTTCTGCGACATTGCCCGCCCACCGATTGCCTGGGCTGCCTTGTAACCAGCGGACGCTTTCATTCGGAGCAAGGCGCGGTCATCTGCGTGGCCCGGGGCTTCATCTGTGCCCAGGTTGAACAGCAGCGTGCAGGTCATCTCGTCTTGGTCGATGAAGCCCTTGGCGGTTGAGATAGCACGGTCGGCGACATAGGTGCTGAAGTCAGCCAGCGAATGGGTGGAGTAGATGCCACGGAAATGGCTGCGACCCGCCTGCCATTTTTCCAGAGTGACCACCTGGCAGCCTTCCGGCAACACGATAGTAGGCGTTTGGGTGTCCAGCCTTTTGCCGCTCGCTTCGAGCGCGGTGTCGGTGATGAGCTGGATCGCTTATTTGGTCAGAGACATTGGTCAGTTCCTTGGTGGTCGAGCGGTTAAGTGCGGGGATTGATTGGGGCTTGTTCGCGGCTAAAGAGCTGATCGTGCTTATCTGCAAAGAGGGTGATCTTTCCGCCGGAGCCAACGTGCATCGGTGTGTCCAGGCTAGTGTTTTCGCTGCGGGTACCAGTTCAGCTGCTGGAACAGGAACGACCCGAACTATGCCTACCTGGGTGGCGCCAAATCGATTCCGTTCCGGGAACTTGCCCAAGCGCGGATCGCTGCTGACGAGGTGATCGACGGCAAGGTGTCAGATCCCACCGGCGGTGCCACGCATTACTACGCAACCACGATGCCAAAGGCCCCGCCCTGGGCCGCTAATGCGAAGCAGACACTCAAGCTTGGCCACCACGTGTTCTTCAAGGATGTGCCATGAGCGCGATCTTGCTTAGGGTCCTTCCTTATTTAGCTGTTGGACTGCTTGTGGCATGCGTGCTGTTTGGTGCTTATCACCAAGGCGTGAGTGTCGCGGACGCCAAATGGCTGTCGGCCTGGCATCAGCGCGATGCCGACGATAAGGCAGCGGAGTTGGAAAATGAAGCCCGCGAGCGCGTCCGTGAGCAGGCGTATCAACAGTCAATCAACAAGGCGGTCCAAGATGGTCAACGCACGAACGATCAAGCCGCTGCTGATGCTACCGCTGTTCGCGCTTCTTCTGACAGCGTGCGCGGAGCAGCCGACAAACTGCCGTTCGACTCGCAGCCAGTGAAGCCAGCGGCAATTCCTGCACTGCCGCCGCAAGCAAGGCAGCTACTCGCGCCGCAATGGTGCTTGCCGACGTGCTCAAGCGCGCTGACCAGCGAGCGGGCGACCTGGCTGAATTTGCTGACCAAGCCAGAGCCCGCGGAAGAACATGCGAGCAGTCATACACCGCCTTAACTCGATGAATAGAATGGTGAGTGAGTCGATAGCGATCTACAACCGAGCGCCCACATCTATCCCTGAAATACAAAACGCCCTTTGCAATGCATTGGGCGTTCGGAGGGAACAGGTGTAAACCTATTTTCGGGAGTAGACATTACGATTCGCACAACCCCCAGGCGTGAATACGCATTTCGCCTGGGGTTAGTATTCAGCGCCTTCTTCGTGGGCGCGTTCAAGGACTGATTGCACCGGCAGCCCGTCAGGCCGACATTTGAGACTAGCTGCCCGCAACCGTAGTTGGTGCATCGACTTCGTCGGCGGGCTTGGCACAGGCTACTAAACTCAGTTCGTAGGACAGCCCATAGCCTCTCAATTGTACTGCATCCTTGTCCGCTCCCGACGCGCCTGCCGTATTCGAGAGACCTTCACCAAGGAATCTCACTGTCTCGCGCGCGCAATCAAATTGATATCTGGAGTAGCTGACGAAATTTGGTTCTGTCCTTTTCAGCAAAAGCGTTCGCTCCGTCTCAGGCCCATCAATTTGCTGAATCGTATAAACGGTGGTTTCACGTTCGGCATATTTATAGGCGAATGGCTGGTCCGCATTGGCGTTGGCAGCAACAGCGAGCAGCAAATAGAAATAGGTATTTTTCATGATTTCATCCTTGAAAGGGGTATCCCCCATTCCAATGCGGTTATCGGGTCAGCTCGCACGAGCGCGTCTACAAGTAAGTGAATATTGCACTCAATCGGAACTTTTTCCATACAAATTGTCTCGCCACCTTTCGGCTGAAGCGGCAGATAGGATGCGCGCTGTCGATAACTGTTTTAATCAACGCAGTTTGCATGCGTAGACGTTTCATTTTTACGTTCGCTGGGCCCGCCAATCATTGTTTTTTGGGGTAATGCTCGGCCTTTCAGTTCGAGGATGGGGGGGCGCGGTCATATTCGGTGCCGCAGTCCCGGACCGTGATGCCATCCGTAGAACGGGCGCAGTGACATCGCCGAGACCAGCCCCGCAGGCATGCCGTTTGATCCGGTGACCCTACTGCCGTGGATGCCAAATTGTCGGGGATGGCAAATAGCAATTTCACGCTCAGCGACTTGGAGGGAACCGACGGCGGCGTGTATGCGCAGTTGTGGTGGTACAGGGAGGCGTAATTTTCGGTCGGCAGAACGCCGGAGGGGGGTAAAACGCTGCAAATTTGGGGGATTGATTGGCTGGCACAAGGCCTGTATATGAGGAGGACTACTTTCTCGCCAAGGAAGAGCTCCAAATGAAGCAGATAAAATCGATGATCACTATCATCAGCTTTTTGGCCGTTGCCGGCTGCATGTCAGCCCAGATGGTGTCTTCTCCGAAATCTGGATCCGCTTATGCGCCTGTGAACGAGGGGGCGAGAGGAGGAGTGGTGAAGTACCTGAATGATGGAGCGGATTTTGTACGCAACCAGCGCCGCGACGATGCTTATAAGCAGATGCATGACGCCTGTAATGGACGATACAAAATTGATGCCGAGGGCTCCAGCGCAGAAGGTGGAGGGGTAATAAATTCGGGCGCCACTTCTTTTTGGACGCAATCTAATTATTGGTACATCAGGTTTTCATGCGCATAGATAGAGACACCCTCAGAGGTCAGTCACTGAGTTTTCTATTTTTGGCCATCAAAAAGCCTCAGTGACTTTCCGAGTGACTTTGTAAATTACGGTTCTGCACAGTGAGGCGTCGTTGCAGCGAGCGCCAAGCGCGAAGCCTTATGTTTAGCGGGCTGTAGAGCAGTCCGCTTGCATGGGGTGCTAGGGGTTGGGTCGGACGCCGAAGTGGGCTGAAAAGCTGTCTAAAACTACCGCGAACTTGCTCGGTTTCATTGGCCCTAGAGGCGCTCAATTCCGGCAAGGGTTTAGACAGTCGCCACTGCATGCCGTTGAAATACAAGACCTGTAGGCAAATCCTGGCAGTACTGCTGCATTAGTAGCGTGTTGCTGCGATTGTGTCACTTGCAGCCAGGAAGCGACTGGTTATGCGCGCTCAGCCTGATATGCTCGGGACTTTATTACGTTGATGAGGCCGGGCACCTACGATGAGTTTTATCCCTAGCTGCGACCATCGAGAAGACGCAATCAGATCCCTCTCTGAAATCTATGCGGTTTCCATTGAGAAAATCGACAGGGTTCTTCGAACTTCGGAAGTGCGGAAAATCGCAAAGAGATATTCTCAGATTGATTCGCCGGGGTTCCATTTTGTGGTGTGCCACCTGCTAAAAGCTTCCCCTCGAACCGACATTACCCACGCCTATTACTACCATTCGACAAGCTACGGGGGCTGTCCTTCATGGTTTGATCAAGGGCTACTTGGCTCGTCGCAAGGAGTAGGAAGCTTTCTGGACAAAATCACCGAATGGCTGCCTCCTGAGAAGCAACTTGCCGCAAAACAGGCGGCTAGGGGGATCGTGAAGCTTCGCAGCGAGTATGAAGGCTCCAAAGCCGAGATGTGTGGCCCCTACGCATGGAACACTTTTACTGCCGCCAGCTCTAGTCCAAGTGGAATTAGCTTCCGGATTCCAGAGGCTATCCGGGATCTGTGGAATCCCAGTTTTTGTGGGAGCGGAGGCTTGGTCGATTTGACAGAAATTATCGAAGAACGGCTGAAGCCCGTCGTAGTCAAGTTCAAAGGAAAAATCACGGACATCAATGACTACTGTGCAACGCTCTGGGCCTATTTACTTTCAGATGGCGGTGAGTGTCACCTTATTCATACCTTTTCGGGCAATGGAATAGCTATACCTAAAGAGGACATCGTTGCGTTGATGGATGTCCCGTAATACGCGGTTAGACGAAACGGCCCAACTACCCCGGCGGTGACGCCGAGGGAGCCGTTAGCTACCGCTGCAGTACTAGCAGGCCGAAGGCAATTACCCAGCCCGCTATTGAATCAGGAAGTGAAGTGATTGATTGCGATGGCCATCAAGCTGCAGCCAAGGAGAATCTTGCAAATGGCGTCCGTGAGGCGGCGCTTGTTACGCGGCACCGAAAGCCCGAAGACGTACCAGACAAGCGTGAGTGCCAAGAGAAAAGCGATAGTGGTCATGAAAACTCCGTTCGTGAGCGCTGCACGCTGATGTGCAGCTAGTACTCAGTGACTAATCGGCACACTTTTACGGAATCTTCACTCCAACTTGAAAAAATAATTGTGAGATATCACTGCGCTAAAGCCGCTGATTGGAGATCATCAGGAATCGTCGCGGCCTGCCGCTCGACTGCGCAAAACAACCGCTACAGGCCCCGGTTTACCGTTTGCATAGGCACAAAAAGCGGATGTTTTGCCACCATAGGAAAGACCTGTATTCCTTTTAAAACAGATGCTTAGGTGCCTACAGGCCCCAGCATGGGGTGCTAGCGATCGTATCGCCAACAAAGAACACGCCATGTCGGCATTCGACCCATAGCAAACATCAGTTTACGGGCCACTGGTATAGATGAGCCACGCTATGAAAGCCACGAATAGAGTCAGCAGTATCAAGCCGCCAACGGCAACTGCCCAACCCTCCGCAAAACCACTTTCTCCTTTAAAACGGCCGCCACTGAGCAAGCGCAGCACGTAAACGCCAATGCGATGGGCTACCACATCTAAGATGAAGTCCATTTGATCCTCGTGTCTGTTTACCGTATTACTAGGCGCATCGACTACTGCTGTACGATGCCTGCCCGTGGTAAGCGGCGTTGTCGAACCAAAATCGGACCTCGAGTCTCCACCCTCCCGAGCACTAGCGTTCCTACCTCATGCAGGGTGAGATCTGTTCTACGGCTCAAATACGATCTGGCAATTTGCGTAACCGTTGATTACGCCGTGGCATCCTAAAGTTAAAACAAAATAGAAAAAGCCAGTGCACGCCTACGGCAACCAAACTCCATATCCCCAGTAACCATAAGAACAAACCGTCAGGCGAATTAGATAAACCGACACGGGTTCCGTGTGAAAGCCAGAGAATTAGCCCAATATAGGCGCCTACGCACAAAGGAGCTCCAACCCCTCGCTCTGAATCGCCTTCAAAGCATCGAAACAAGTGCGTCAAACAGAGCCCAGCAGCGATGGTCGGGCCAG
>NZ_JAEKEG010000039.1 GCF_016651255.1 Pseudomonas sp. TH10 | reverse complement strand
GGAAACCAACAAGAGCAACATCCAGCAGAACCTGGGCCGGCCCGAGTACAGCTACTACTTCGTGCTCAAGGAGTTTCGCCCGGTGCTGGAACGACTGGGCCAGGTGATCGAGGTCAGCGACCCTGACGAGTTAGTCGACCGCCTGTATCAAGATTGCCAGAGCAGGGGAGAGGATTGTGTGTTCCTGTCCTTCTCACCACCGCACCGCACACCCATCCGCTATGCCTGCCCGACCATTGCAGTGTTCGCCTGGGAGTTCAGCACCATCCCCACTGAAAGCTGGCATGGGGAACCGCGGCATGACTGGCGGGTGGTACTGGCGGCCAGCGGCATGGCGATCACTCATTCGAGCTTCACCGTAAAGGCCGTTCGCGATGTGATGGGGCCCGAGTATCCGATCAGCGCGATTCCGGCGCCGGTCTGGGATCGCTTTGCCGCGCGTGGCGAGCACTTGCTCAAGCGCCCGGTCGCTGAAGGGATTCGCCTGAACCTGCGCGGCCTGATGATCGACAGTCGTACCGCAGATCTGCGCCCTTACGGACCGGAGCGCTTGCGCGAAGGCACGCCGATCGCGTTCGACGGACCGGTGCGCGATTGCGAGTTGCTGCTTGATGGCGTGGTCTACACCTCGGTCTTCAACCCCTACGACGGGCGCAAGAACTGGAAGGACATGATCAGTGCGTTTTGCAGCACCTTCCGCGAGTCGGCCGACGCGACCCTGGTGCTCAAGCTCACTCACCATGACATCGCCGATGCACTCAACGACATGCTGCACCACGTCTACAAGAATCAGACCTATCAGTGCCGCATCGTGCTGATCCATGGCTACCTCGCAGACCTCGACTATGAACGCCTGGTAGAGGCCACCAGCTACGTCGTCAATTGCTCCTACGGCGAAGGCCAGTGCCTGCCGTTGATGGAATTCATGTCGTGCGGCAAGCCGGCGATTGCGCCGCTGAACACTGCGATGGCCGACTACGTGGACAGTGACAACGCGTTCATCGTCGACTCGACAGAAGAACTGACCGCCTGGCCGCACGATCCCCGGGCGGCATTTCGTACCCTGCGTTACACCACTGATTGGGACTCGCTGTGCGCTGCCTATCGGGCCAGCTACGACGTCGCGAAAAACGATGTAGGGCGGTATGAAAGGATGTCGGCCCATGCTGTCAGTCGACTTCAGGGTTTCTGTAGCCAGGCCAGCACCGAACAGCGCCTGCAGGCGTTCTTCGAACAGCTGCTGGAGCGGCGCAAAGCACTGACCTTGCAAGCGTCCAGCGCATGATTCGCCGTTTGTTGGCGAAGCTCTGGCCGGCACCGTCGGCGCCTTCGACCGTGCCCCAAAGCCCGGTATCGCCCAGGGACGTCGGTTTGCACGATGCAGTACTCGATGGCTGGTTCCTCGGCGAAACCGGCGAGTTGCTCAAGGGTTTTGCCATTAACGCCGACGACACGCTGCTGGATGTCGGATGCGGCGAAGGTGTGGCGACCTTGTTCGCGGTTCGACAGGGCGCCTCGGTGATCTTCACCGACAGCGAGCACGACAAGGTGCGTGACCTGGCCCGCCAAGTGGCCGCGCAATCGAGCCAGGCCAATCTGGGGCTGGTCAGCAACAGCTTGCCGCTGCCGCTGGCCGACGGTTGCGCAAGCAAAATCGTGTGCATGGAAGTGCTCGAACACATCGACCAACCTGAACCCTTCATGGCTGAACTGGTGCGCATGGGGCGTCCCGGGGCGCTGTATCTGCTAAGCGTTCCAGCACCGGTGGGCGAGCATTTGCAAAAGGGCATCGCTCCCGCCAGTTATTTCCAGACACCCAATCATGTGCAGATTTTCACCCCGAACGGTTCGCCACCCTGGTGGAGGAGGCGGGCCTGGTCATCGAGCATCGTCAGGCCAGCGGGTTTTTCTGGGTGATGGGCATGATCTTTTTCTGGGCGAGCGAGAGGGCTGCCGGACGTGACGTGGGTGGCGCGGTTCGCGACCGTATCCAGGCGCCGTATCCGCCGTTGATGGAGAGCTGGGCGAAAACCTGGCAGGACCTGCTGTCGCACCCCGACGGCCTGGCGATCAAGCAGATGCTTGACCGGTTCATGCCCAAGAGCCAGGTCATCATTGCCCGCAAACCGATGGATACCGTGGCACGTCCAGGAGGACACCATGAGTAGCAGCAAGCGCATCATGGATATTGAGTTGCTTCGCGGCATTGCGGTACTGGGCGTTTTGTTTCACCACCTGCAGGACAGCCTGTTCGCGGCGAGTGTTCCGCTGCTGCAACGCATCACCCTGTACACGCAGCCGTGGTGGGGCGTTGATTTATTCTTCGCCATCTCCGGCTTCGTCATCGCGCGTAGCCTGATCCCGGCGCTGCAAGGTTGCAGCACGCGGCAGGAATACTGGCAGGAAACCCGCAACTTCTGGCTGCGGCGGGCCTTTCGTTTGTTGCCGTCAGCCTGGTTATGGCTGGCGCTGATGTTGCTGGCGTGCCTGTTCCTCAACCGGTCCGGCGCGTTCGGCACCCTGCAGGCGAATCTGCAGGCGACCCTGGCCGGCATTGCCCAGTACGCCAACTTTCGCTTCGCCGACAGTTTTTACAATTACGAATATGGCACCAGTTTCGTGTACTGGAGTCTGTCGTTGGAGGAGCAGTTCTACCTGCTGTTCCCTTGCTGATTTTGCTCTGTCGCAAATACCTGGTTTGGGCGCTAGTCCTGTTGGTGGCGGTGCAACTGTTCACTTTGCGCACGCCGATATTGATGGTGATCAGAACAGATGCGCTGGCCCTCGGCGTGCTGCTGGCCATCTGGAGCGCGCAGCCTTCCTACCGACGCTGGGAACCGACATTCCTGCGCCGTCCCTGGGCTGGTCTGGCCGCATTGCTCGCGTTGTCGCTGGTGCTGGGTTTCATCGCCACTGATCGCTTCACGTTCACTCATTACCGTATTGGCGTGATTGCACTGCTGTGTGCGTTGCTGGTCTGGATCGCTTCCTACAATCGCGACTACCTGATGCCCGGATGTCTGATCAAAAGCCTGATGACCTGGGTGGGCAGCCGTTCCTACGGGATTTACCTGATCCACATCCCGGCTTATCTGCTGGTGCGCGAAGGCATCTTTCGTTTGCAGGCAGCCAACTTGCCGAACCCTGGCGGACACCCGATCCCTACATTGTTGATCGCCTTCGGGTTGATCGCGGTTTTAAGTGAACTCAACTATCGCTTTGTCGAAATGCCCATGCGCCGTCGTGGCGTATCGCTGGTGCAGCGCCTGAGCTTGCCCCCAAACGCCGTCCCATCCTCTGGAGCAACCTCATGCTGAGACTGTTGAAGAAACTCGCGGCGGGCACGCCTCCCGCGCAACCGGTGCCGGAGCCGACACCGGTGGCCGCAGCACCCGAAAAGGTCGATCCGTACATGCTCGGCCTGCATGACGCGATGCTCAGTGGCTGGTTCAATCAGCAAACCGGCGAGCTGTTCACCGGCTTCCCGGTCACCCCGCAAGACACCTTGCTGGACGTTGGCTGCGGTGACGGCGGTAACGTGCATTTCTGCGCAATGCGCGGGGCGAATATCATCATCGCCGATATCGACGCGGCCAAGGTCGAAGCGACCCGCCTGCGCCTGAGCGACACCCCGGCGCGGGACGTCGAATGCCACGTCACGGACTGCAACCCGCTGCCGATTGCCGATGCCACGGCGACGCGGGTGGTCTCCACCGAAGTCATCGAACACGTCGACGATCCCGCGCAGTTTCTTGCAGAACTGGTGCGCGTCGGCAAACCGGGTGCCTTGTACCTGTTGAGCGTGCCGCACCCAAGCTCCGAAGATCTGCAGAAAGACATCGCCTCGCCTGAGTACTTCCAGAAGCCGAACCACATTCGCATCATCAGCGAAGAGCAGTTCAAAGCGATGGTCAGCGACGCGGGGCTGGAGATCATCAGCCACAACCAATACGGGTTTTATTGGTCGATGTGGATGTTGCTGTTCTGGGAAGCCAAGGTCGATTTCAGCAACCCAGATCACCCGTTACTCAATCACTGGGCCGACACCTGGCAAACAGTGCTGGACTCGCCGCGTGGCGCGCAGATCAAGCAGGCGCTGGATGCGGTCGTCGCGAAAAGCCAAGTGATCATTGCGCGTAAGCCCTGATCCCACAGGATTCTGTGTACCCTGCAACCCTGTGTTGGAAAGGATGGATGTTCATGGGGTTGGCGATCCGACGGTGCGCACTGCTTTTCCCGCTGTTGATGCTCGCCGGCTGCGGGCAACCCGAGGCGCCTGCGCTCGATCAGCAGCTCTACATCTGGCAACGCCAGTGGATGCCTGCTCATCAACACGCCTTGCGTGACAGCCGGGCTGATTTCTCTACGCTGCGGGTACTCGCTCTACAGTCATTTCCTCACGCCGGCTGGAGTCGGGTGCAAGTTGACGCCCATCTGTTACGACAAGATGGTCGCCCGCTGATCGCGGTAATCCGGCTTGATGGTCAGTTGAAGTCCCTGGATTCGCATGAAGTCATTGCGCAGGTCCAACAGTTGATCAGTGATTGGCAAGGGCAGGGCTTGACATTGGCCGGGGTGGAAATTGACCACGATGCCGGTGTTGCTCGACTGCCGGTCTATCGAAATCTGCTGAGCGAATTGCGCCAGGTGCTACCGGCATCCATGGCGCTGAGTATCACTGCATTACCCGCTTGGCTGAACAGCCCAGAGTTGCCGGCGCTTTTATCCTCCGTCGATAGCAGCGTGTTGCAAGTGCACGCAGTCAGCGATCCAAGAACGGGTTTGTTCCACGTGGAACAAACAAGAAAATGGACCGAGGCTTGGTCACGCAAAACTTCGAAACCGTTTTACCTGGCGCTGCCGGCATATGGCGTCGCGTTGTTGCCGGCGAGTAATGGCGGGCCGGTCGTAGAAAGCGAAGTGCCCCTTGAGCGCGACGGTGATCGCCAGGAGTTGATGGCCGATCCCCAGCAACTTCGCAAGCTTGGCCTGGAACTGCGGGATAATCCCCCGGAGCACCTCGCAGGTCTAATCTGGTTCAGATTACCGCTGGCGAATGATCGCCGGGCCTGGAGCCTGACCATGCTGCGCGCTGTAGCACGCGGTGAGGCGCTCCGAAGCCAGGTGACGTTGCAACTTTCAGAGCATCAAGGCTTGTTCGATATCAGCATCATCAACTCAGGCAATCTAGACAGCCCATGGCCTGAACAGGTGACGCTAGCGGCTAGCGGTTGTGAAGGTGCGGATGCGCTGGCCGGTTATTCAATGCAGCAGACTTCAAACAGCCTGACCTTCAGCCGTCTACGAGAGGGCCGAGTAGCGGCACAGGGGCAGCGTGCCATTGGTTGGGCACGCTGCAAAAAAATTGATCAAGGAGCGTCACATGTTGATCCGTAAGTGGCCCCATCATCTGCTATGCCTGACCCTCAGCCTGCCACTGGGGTCAGTGCTGGCCTGCGGCCCGGACTTCCCCATGCGGCTGTTGGACAACCGGGGGCAGACTCTGTCGGAGCTGCCGGAGGGCAACTTCAACTTCGAGGTCAGTCGCCTTGGCGGCTCGATTGCCGGGCTGAAGAACATCGCACCCGCTACTGGCAATCAAGATTACAGTTACGGCGAAGAAGCGGGCCAACCCAGCCCGCGGGATCTGGCAGAGCAGGTCGGTTTGTCTGTGGAGCAACAGGCTCTGGTGAAGCAACTGCGCAGTGTGGCCGACGCGCGCCAAGTTGAAGTCGACGGCAAAGCACTGCCGCCCGAACTCATGTTCTACCTGGCGGGCGCGGCGGCCTTCAATGCAGCTGACTACGCGCTGGCTGCCGAGTACTTTCACAAAGTATTGGCACTGCCGGCAGATCAGCGCCCGCTACGCAGCACCTGGGCCGCCTATTCCTTGGGACGGGCATTGTTCGCCATGAACTTGCAAGTAGATACAGTGCCAAGCCTGTTGGCCCAGTCCCAGCTTGCTTTCGAGCAGACCCGTCAACTGAGCATTGACGGCTTCAGTGACCCCTTGGAGTTGGGAGTCGCCAGCCTCGGTGAAGAAGCCCGTGTGGTTCGCGCCGCAGGTGACTGGAACCGCGCCATTGAGCTGTATGCCACGCAGAACCGGCACGGATCGCCAGTGGGCTACAGCTCCTTGAAGCAACTGGTGGCTGAATTGGCCGCGATGCCCGAAACGTCTTTGGCGCAATTACTCCAGGGAAAGCCAGTGCAGCAACTGGTGACAGCTTCCTTGATCAGCCGACTGGGCTGGTCATTCGGGGAACAACCGCCGAACGAACTGAAGCTGATCAAGCTGCTTCAAAACAGCACGCGCGGGACCCTGGAAAACGCGGATCGGCTGGCGGCGGTCAATTATCAACAAGGTGATTACGCCAGCGCGAAAGCCTTTCTTGAGCACGCCGGGGACGGCGGCCTGGCTTGGTGGCTACGGGCGAAGCTGGCGCTGCGCGATGGCGACAAGGTCGCGGCAACCGCAGCCTATGCCAAAGCTGCTCAGGCCTTCCCGCAGAACGAATCATGGGGTGAGCGCATGACCCCGGATTTTGATTACGAGTCGCTGCAACCTAAATGTCGGGTCGAGGGTGAGAGTGCAATTCTGGCGCTGCAGCGTGGAGATTACCTGCAAGCGTTTGATCAACTCTACCGCAGCCAGGACATCTACTGGTTGGACGCGGCGACCGTGGCCGAGCGCGTGCTGACTGTCGATGAGCTCAAGCATTACGTCGACACCAACGTGCAGGTGCCAACGCCCTTTAGCCTGCAGGATGTTGAGGCCTATGCGGCCCAAAAAGAAGCAGAGGGTAGCGACCATGTCGCAGCCCCGCTAACGGTCGCGGCCAAACTACGCAACCTGCTCGGCCGCCGGTTGCTGCGCGAAGGACGCTACAACGAAGCGCCGGTTTACTTCGATAACCCCCGGTTGTTCAGCCTGGCGAAGTGGTACGGCGAGCTACGCCACGATGCAGAATCAAAATGGTGGCCGACCAAAAGGGCATTTGCGTACTTCCATGCGGCCGACTTGAGCCGTCACTTCGGCATGGAGTTACTGGGCTATGAGATGTCCCCCGACTACGCGACTTTCGAAGGCAAACTACAGCCTTCAAAGCACCGGAGTTGAAAGTGGGGCCACTGTTGGCACAGGAAGAGTTCAGCCGTCAGCAAGCCAGCGCTGCACAGCCAGACCTGCGTTATCACTACCGCTATCTCGCCAACGACCTTGCCACTCGGGCCGCCGATAACTTACCGCATACCAGCCAGGCATTTGCCGCTGTTTTGTGTGCGGCAACTGGCTGGAACGCTGATCCGGAGCAGAAACAGGTATTTTATCGGCGGTACGTCAACGAAGGGCCGTACGTCGATTGGGCCGTTCACTTCGGTGAGCGCTGCCCGTCCCCGGATTTTGGGAAGGCCGACCGACGTTACGTGACGCAGGCCATCAGTCCGGTCCGTAACGTCTTGCGGCCTTATAAAACGTGGCTGCAACTGGGCGCAGTAGTGGCATTTACCGCCTTGCGCTGCTGCTGATCAACCGGCACAAGCGACGCAAGCAGACCTGATCAAGCCTGCTGGATGAACGTTAGGCGTATCGCAAAACCGATCAGCAGGCTGCCGAACAGCCATTGCTGCAAGCGCTGGGCCGAAGGGCTGTGTTGCAGCCAACGGCCCAGTGCGGCGCCGGTCACTGCGTAGAAACATGTGTGTGGCACAATCTACTGGTTTATTGCCTATCAACCATTGGGATCTGCCAACTTATGAAGCTCGACGCCTACGACCGCAAGATCCTCGCCGCCCTGCAACGGGATGGTCGCCTGAGCAACGTACAACTGGCCGACGAGATCGGATTATCCGCCTCGCCGTGCTTGCGTCGGGTACGGATGCTGGAGGAGGCCGGAGTGATCAGGGGTTATCAGGCCAATCTGGACCGTGACGAGGTAGGCTTGGGGCTGACGGTATTTGTCGGGGTCAAGGTGGAACGCCATAACGACGAACAGGCCGAGGCGTTTCGCCTGGCCGTGACGGCATTGCCGGAGGTGATTTCGGCATTCCTGGTATCGGGCGAATCGGATTTTCTGCTGCAGGTGGTAGTACCGGACTTGCGCGGCTACGACCGTTTCCTCACGGGCCAGCTGTTGAAACTGCCCGGCGTGAGTGACATTCGCAGCAACTTTGCCATCAACACCGTAAAGGCTCCAGGCGCGTTGCCCCTGGAGCACCTGCCAGCTCTAGCATGGGCTACATCTGCGTTGCCATCCCCTCCACATTCATCGCCGCCTGGCGCAACGCTTCCGAGCGTGTCGGGTGCGGGTGGCACGTCAACGCAATGTCCTCAGCCGATGCACTGAACTCCATCGCCACACAAAACTCGCCAATCATCTCGCTCACGCTCGGCCCCACCAAATGCACGCCAAGCACTTCATCGGTGCGTTCATCGGCGAGGACTTTGGCAAAACCCTCGGTCTCATGGTTGATCTTCGCCCGGCTGTTGGCGGTGAACGGAAACTTGCCGACCTTGTAGGCACGGCCCTCGGCCTTGAGCTGCTCTTCGGTTTTGCCGACGCTGGCCAGCTCCGGTCTGGTGTAGATCACGTTGGGGATCAGGTCGTAATTGACCTCGCCGGCCTTGCCGGCGATTTGTTCCACGCAGGCCATGGCTTCGTCTTCGGCTTTATGCGCCAGCATCGGCCCGGAAGTCACGTCGCCAATCACCCAGACTCCAGCGGCTTCGGTGCGATGCCTTTTGTTGGCGAGCATCCCCCGCTTGTCCGTCGTCAGGCCCACGTTCTCCAGCCCCAGGCCCTCGGTGTAAGGCCGGCGGCCGATTGACACCAAGACGTAGTCGGCCTCCAGCAGCTCGGCGGTACCTCCCGCAGCGGGCTCAACGCTTAGCTGCACTCCGGTTGCGGACGAGGTGGCGCTGGTGACTTTAGAGCTTAACTTGAAGCTGATCCCCTGTTTGCTCAACGAACGCTGCAGTGTTTTACCTGCCTCTGCATCAACGCCTGGACAGATGCGGTCGAGAAATTCCACTACCGTGACTTGCGCTCCCAGGCGCCGCCACACCGAACCCAATTCCAGACCTATTACCCCAGCGCCGATCACCACCAGATGCTTGGGCACTTCAGCCAGTGACAGCGCGCCAGTGGAGTCGAGGATTCGTTGATTGTCGATGCTGACGCCGGGAAGGGGCATGGGTCTCGCTGCCGGTGGCGATGATGATGTCCTTGGCGCCGAGCTCGGTCTTGCCGCCTTCACTGTCGGTTACCGTGACTTTGCCCGGGCCATCAATGTGGCCCCAGCCTTTGATCCAGTCGACCTTGTTCTTGCGAAACAGAAACTCGATGCCTTTGGTCAGGCCGGCCACACTCTCGTCTTTCTGCTTCATCATTTGCGCGAGGTTCAGCGTCGGTTTGACCTCGATGCCGAGGTTGGCGAATTCCGCACCCATCGCAGCTTCGTACAGCTCCGAGGCATGCAGCAAGGCTTTCGATGGCATGCAACCAACGTTCAGGCAGGTGCCGCCGAGCGTCGCCCGGCCTTCCACGCAAGCGGCCTTCAGGCCCAACTGGCCGGCGCGGATCGCCGCGTTATAACCGCCGGGGCCGCCGCCCAGAATCACCACGTCATAGTTGCTCATGCTGTTCTCCTGGATGGAAGGCCATCGGAAGTTAAAAGTAGTCCGGGGTTAATATTATGAACATAATATGTCTCATGCGCCCTCGGTAGGGCAATTATAATTTTCAGAACTCCAGCAGTTTTCGGGAGTCATCTGGGAGGAGGGTGCAGGTTCTGGTGTTTTTTTGACCTGAAGATCCCTGGAAAGCCCGTTAAATCGATAGCCTGCTATTTTTCCAGGATGGTCTACCCTCAGATCTGACGTCTGAAACAAGGGGGATTTTCCATGCTCGCGCAACTTCCACCGGCCTTACAGAATCTGCAGCTACCGCTTCGCTTGCGACTCTGGGATGGCCACGAGTTCAATCTGGGGCCGGCGCCCAGTGTCACCATCGTGGTCAAGGACCCGCAGATGGTCAGCCAGTTCACCCATCCAAGTCTTGATGCGTTGGGTGCAGCGTTTGTCGAAGGCAAACTGGAACTGGAGGGTTCAATTACCGACGTCATTCGCGTCTGCGACGAACTGAGCAATGCCTTGCTCGGTGAGGATGACGACAATCAGCCCGTGCGCTCGGTCCACGACAAGGAAACCGACGCCAAGGCCATTTCCTACCACTACGACTTGTCCAACGCGTTTTATCAGCTGTGGCTGGACAGCGACATGGCGTATTCGTGTGCCTATTTCGAAACGGGCAGCGAAACCCTTGAGCAGGCGCAACAGGCCAAATTCCGTCATCTATGCCGCAAGCTGCGCTTGCAGCCTGGCGACTATCTGCTGGATGTCGGCTGCGGTTGGGGTGGCCTCGCGCGATACGCTGCTCGCGAGTTCGGCGCCAAAGTGTTCGGCATCACCCTGAGCAAGGAACAGCTGGAACTGGCGCGTGAGCGGGTCAAAGCTGAAGGCCTGGAAGACCAGATCGAACTGCAGCTGCTCGACTATCGTGATCTGCCTCAGGATGGGCGATTCGACAAGGTGGTCAGCGTCGGTATGTTCGAACACGTCGGCCACGCCAATCTGGCCGAGTACTGCAAAACCCTGTTCGGCGCGGTGAAGGAGGGCGGCCTGGTGATGAACCACGGCATCACCGCCAAGCACACTGATGGCCGCCCAGTGGGGCGCGGTGCCGGGGATTTCATCGAGAAATACGTGTTCCCCAATGGCGAGCTACCACACCTGTCGATGATCTCGGCCGAGATCAGCGAAGCGGGTCTGGAGATTGTCGACGTTGAAAGCTTGCGGCTGCACTACGCGCGCACACTGGATCACTGGAGCGAGCGTCTGGAGGACAACCTCGAAGCGGCGGGTAAACTGGTGCCGGATCAGGCGCTACGCATCTGGCGTTTGTATCTGGCCGGTTGTGCCTATGCGTTCGCGCGCGGCTGGATCAATCTGCACCAGATCCTCGCAGTGAAAGCGCATGCCGATGGCAGCCATGAACTGCCATGGACCCGCGACGACATCTATAACCCTTAGCTTCAGAGAATCGGTGAAATAAGCCGGGCGATCCGCATGCCGAGTTGTTGCAGGCGGTGGATCTCCCGGCTTTCTTCTTGGGCGATCTCGCAGGCTTGCTCGAAATCCTCAATGAGCATGTGTTCCACACTCGCAGCGAAAGCGCTGTCGACGGTCAGTAACATCACCTCGAAATTCAGCCGGAACGAGCGGTTGTCCAGATTGGCGCTGCCGATGGCGCTGATCTCGCTGTCGATCAACACCACTTTCTGATGCAGAAAACCGGGTTGGTAGCGGAAAACCCGCACGCCGGCACGCACGGCCTCGAACGCATAGAGGCTGGATGCGGCATAAACGATGCGGTGATCAGGGCGCGACGGCAGCAGCAAACGCACATCGACACCGCGCAACACAGCCAGACGCAGGGCGGCGAAAACAGCTTCGTCAGGAATGAAATACGGGCTGGTGATCCAGACCCGCTGCGTGGCTGCGTGGATCGCCTCAACGAAAAACAGTGAGCAGGTTTCATAGGCATCTGCCGGACCGCTGGCGAGTAACTGGCACAGCACTCCGTCATCCGGATAGACGTCAGGCAGTATCAGCGGGGGCAGCGAGCGCGCCGCCCAGAACCAGTCTTCGGCAAACGACTCCTGCATGCAGGCAACGACTGGGCCGCGTACTTCAACGTGGGTATCACGCCAGGGTGCCAGCGGTGGTTTTTCGCCCATGTACTCGTCGCCGACATTGTGGCCACCGACAAAGCCCAGCACACCATCGACCACCACAATTTTTCGATGGTTGCGGAAGTTCACCTGAAAGCGATTTAGCCAACCGCTGCGAGTGGCGAACGCCTTGACCTCAACACCAGCATCGCGCAACGGCTGGACAAAACTGTGGGGCAGGGAGTGGCTGCCAATGCGGTCATACAACAGATAAACCGCCACCCCTTCGGCGGCTTTTTGCAGCAGCAGGCTTTGCAGACGTTGGCCGAGGCGGTCATCGTGAATGATAAAAAACTGGATCAGCACCGCTTCTTTGGCGGAGCTTATTGCCGCGAAAATAGCTTCGAAGGTGGCGTTCCCATTGATCAGCAGGCGCACTTCATTGTTCGCCAGGCACGGCATTCGTCCCAGTTTTGGCATCGCCCGTAATGACGCGTAGGCATTTGAGGCGCGGGCGGTCAGGGCTTCTTCCACCCACGGCCGCCAATTCAGTTCGGAGATGGCCTGACGCATCTGTTCGTTGGCCTGGCGCCGGGCCTTGATGTAGCCATCGAAGGTACTGCGGCCAAACACCAGATACGGAATTAGCGTGAGATAGGGAATAAAGATCAGCGACAATGCCCAGGCGATCGAGCCTTGAGCCGTGCGCACGGTGAGCACCGCATGTATCGCGGCGATCAAGCCGAGGGTGTGTATCAGGGCGATCAAGTAACCGAAAATGTGCGGTCCAAAATAATCCATGGGGCAGCCTTGCTCCGGAAGATTCAATGCTTAACAGACCATGTTCTGTCGCGAATGTCGCTATTTAATTGGCGCATGAACCGAAGCAATCGGCCGGCGTCTAACGGCCACTACTGATCAGGAGTTTTTCGATGAATGTTCGTCTGCTGGGTTTGGCGCTGGGCCTGGGTTTGGCAATGCCGATGATTGCGCAGGCGCAGATGCTGCAGCCGGGGCTGTGGGAAATGACATCGAGCAACGTCAAGGTCGACAACCAGGACCTCCCGGATCTGCAACTGATTCTCGGGCAGATCCAGAGCCAGATGACGCCTGAGCAACGCGCTCAACTGGAGAAGCAAGGCATCACCATGGGTGGCAAGGGCATTCGCGCCTGCCTGACTCCGGAACAGGTAAAGACCGACAATATCCCCCTGACGGATCCTCAGTCGGGTTGCAAGCAGGAAATCACCGAGCGTACCGGCAACCAGTGGAAATTCCGGTTCAGCTGCCCGAAGGCCCAAGGTACCGGCGTGGCCACTTTCCTCAGCGATCGTGAGTTCACTACCAAGGTCAACGGTACATTCAACGCCACCGGTATTCAGCAGAAGGGTAGCCTCGATACTCGAGCCGTGTGGCTGGGTCAGGATTGCGGTACGGTCAAGCCTCGAGCCTGATCCCGCTTCCATTGGCTCTGTGCCACCGCGTCGTGGGCATGCAGGCTCTCTGCATGCACCACGCGTAGTTGAAACCCGTCGATTTCATCGCAGTGTTTGAGGGCAAAGTGCAGACGTCGCGCGGCGTCTTCGCAGAACATCAGGTTCTGTCCATTTGCCAACGCGAAAGCTTGTTCGTCGGCGCGCTTAACCGCTGTTTGTACTGCGGTGCCTAACGCCGTTTCTGCTACATCTATTATTTTTAACAGTGGTAACTCCAACCCATCTGGAATTATCCGTGCTTGCAGTTGTGCGCTGCTGCGCTGGCTGTGAGGTGTCGCAACAATTCCATTTGCGCCACCCAACCACACAAGCACCTCGGCATGCTGCAGAGTCCTGTTGGCGAAATCATCAATGAATTGCTTCTGGATCAGCTGCCGCGAAAGTGCGGCTGAACAGGGGCAGGTCGACGAGTAGATGACTTCGACAGTTAGTTCCACGTGGAACATTCCATTTTCCAGGCGCGCTTGAACACTCACCGGGTATGACCGCCAGCCGGATAATTGGGTGATCAGTGCCGGTCTTTTTAACAGCAGCTCAAAGTGGATGTTTAGGTAGGCACTGTTTGAAAGTCCCTGGTGAGTCCGCAGAAAGCACTGCAGTACCTGGCTCAAGCGCGCAGGCGTCAGCGCCTGTTGCTCAAGCGATTCTAATGCCAGGTACAGGCGTGACATGTGGATGCCACGTGCGTCGCCATCGTCCAGGCTGACCCCTGCATCGGCTTTTGCCGAGCAATGCTGGCCGTTGAGCACGATGGGAATGGCAATCCCGCGCATGCCGACCCAATCCAGCGGCAGTGTTTGGTGGGAGGCCTGGGTGGCGATATCCGGCAACGGCAGCGCGTTCATGAGGCAGTTCCATCGTAGAGGTAGATATTATATGTTATGTTATTACATATTAAATATACCACGCCTTTTTCTCACAAGAGCGTGCAATGCCTACGAGGAATTTCGCATGCCCCACCGTCTACCCGTCACCGTGCTGTCTGGCTTTTTAGGCGCGGGCAAAAGCACGCTGCTCAACCATGTGCTGCGAAATCGCGAAAATCTGCGCGTGGCAGTGATCGTCAATGATATGAGCGAGATCAATATTGATGGCAGCGAAGTTCAACGCGATGTCAGCCTGAACCGCGCTGAAGAGAAGCTCGTGGAAATGAGCAACGGTTGTATCTGCTGTACGTTACGCGAGGACTTGCTTGAGGAAGTCAGCAAGCTCGCCCGTGAGGGTCGCTTCGATTATTTGTTGATCGAATCCACGGGAATCTCTGAGCCGTTGCCGGTGGCCGAGACGTTTACCTTTCGCGATGAGCACGGCCAAAGTCTCGCTGACATCGCTCGCCTCGACACCATGATCACTGTAGTCGACGGGGTGAACTTCCTCCTCGATTACCAGGCTGCTGAAAGCCTCGCCTCCCAGGGTGAAATCCTCGGCGAGGAAGACGAGCGCTCGATCACCGACCTGCTGGTCGAACAAGTCGAATTCGCCGACGTGTTGTTGATCAGCAAGATCGACTTGATCAGCCGGAGCGAGCGGGAGGAATTGATGGCGATCCTCAAACGCCTCAACGCTCAGGCCGAAATCATTCCGATGGTGATGGGCGAAGTTGCCTTGGGCAGAATCCTGGATACGGGTCGTTTCGATTTCGACAAGGCCGCCCAGGCCCCTGGCTGGCTGCGAGAGCTACGCGGTGAGCACCTGCCGGAGACTGAGGAGTATGGCATCGCTTCCACCGCCTATCGGGCGCGTAAACCTTTTCATCCCCGGCGTTTTTTCGATTTCATCAACGGCTCCTGGGAAAATGGCAAATTGCTGCGTTCCAAGGGATTTTTCTGGCTCGCCAGCAAGCACATGGACGCGGGTAGCTGGTCTCAGGCGGGCGGCTTGATGCGCCATGGATATGCTGGGCGCTGGTGGCGTTTTGTGCCACAGGAGCAGTGGCCACAGGACGACGAAAGCATCGCTGCAATCCGAAAAAACTGGGCTGTCGACACCGGCGATTGCCGCCAGGAGCTGGTGTTCATCGGCCAGAATATCGACTTCGCAAAACTCACCGGCGAGCTGGACGACTGCTTGCTCACTGAAGCAGAAATGGCATTGGGTGTGTCGGGCTGGCAACAGCTGACGGACCCGTTCGGACCGTGGTACGAGGAAGTCTCCTGAGGCTCAAGGCTTGAGCCACGAACCCTGGCTCTGGCCTTCGCAATACGGCTTGAGATACGCCGCGTCAGTAGCGACGCCGTAATAGTGGATGTCCTGGCGATAAGGCATATTGGCGACTTGCGCGTTGCTGCACACACCAAACGCACCGCTCGGGCACTGGTCGACGTACTGCACCTCGACTTTCTGCCCGGCCAACGATGGCTGGCAGAAACCGTCGTTGAACAGTTTCTGCGGAATGTTGCGGTTCTGCTGGCAGACTTTGACGTCGAGCCGCTCGCCCTGACTGTGCACTACGCAGGCCTGAGCCCACACTTCGCTCGACAGCAACGCCAACAGCAACGACCATCCCATCCAACGCATCTTTGAATCTCCCAAGAAAGCTCCCGGCCATGTTGCAGAACATTCCCACCCATGTCATTGCTGGCCCTTTGGGTGCCGGCAAGACCAGCCTGATACGCCAGCTCATGGCGCAGCGGCCGACCGGCGAGCGCTGGGCGGTGCTGATCAACGAGTTTGGCCAGATCGGCCTCGACGCCGCGCTGCTGACTCGCGCCGCCGATGGTATCGCACTGGGTGAAGTGGCCGGGGGATGTTTGTGCTGCGTAAACGGTGCGCCTTTTCAGATAGGGCTGGGACGTCTGCTGCGCAAGGCACGGCCCGATCGGCTGTTTATCGAGCCGTCCGGGTTGGGTCATCCGGCGCAATTGCTCAGGCAACTGAACGAGGGGCCCTGGCTGGGTGTACTGGCTGTACAGCCGTGTGTACTGGTCCTGGATGCCCAGGCACTAGCCCTTGGCAAAACCTTGCCACAGGCGCAACAGGAGGCGCTAGGCAGCGCCGGCTTGTTGTTGCTGAACAAGTCGGAACAGCTTAATGAAGCAGATCGCCAGCGCATCGCCGCCAGCCTGCCAGCGCGCCCACTGCACTGGACCCGGCAGGCAGCACTGCCGCTAAGCGCACTACCCGGGCTCGATGCTCGCGCTGTGGGGGCTGTGGATAACTTCATCGCGCACAAGGGGCTGGGACAGCTGCCGGCACTATGGACTGACCCTGCAACGCCGATTTGTCTCTGTCAGCAACAGCAGGGCAGCTGGAGCGTTGGCTGGCGCTGGCACCCGAGCCAGACGTTCCAATTGGCCCACGTCAGTCGATGGCTTGAGGGCATGGTGTGGCGGCGGGCAAAGCTGGTCATTCACAGCGATGCAGGTTGGGTGTCCGCCAATGCGCTGGATAACTCGCCGCTGCAATGGCGGCCCAGTGAGTGGCGCCTGGATTCGCGCATCGAGTTGATCTTTGATGCCCCAGGGGATGTGGTGACGCTACAAGAGACGTTGGCTGATTGCCTGCTCTAAGGTCTCCACTTGTTGTGATCCTGGCGCCATTGGCTCAGCTCGATCACTTCAGCGCGGGGTTTGACGATGTCGACCACCGGCGGCGTGTCATCGAACGGGGCCGGGTAGGGCGCCAGTTCAATCTGCGCACTGTGCGCGCCAAACTGGGTGATGGTGCCGTTGTGCCGGGTTTCACCGGTTACGGTGAATTCGAAGTTGTACACCCGCGCCAGACGTCGACGGCCGTTGGCGTCCTTGATGAAGCCGATCTTCTTCAGCGCCACGTTACCGTCGAGCAGCTCGACGCGCACGTTCAGGCAATGCTGCTTGACCCGCTCCAGCGCCCGCTCGCGCAAGCCGTGGTTGTGCCATAGCCACGCGCCGGCAGCGGCGAACAGCATCAGCACGAAGATGTTTTCGAGGGTCAGCATCAACAAGGAACTCCAAAAGATAGCGTCAGCTTAACTGCGTCGCCGGTCTGTCGTACAGGCTGTGTTTCGTCGCATACTGCGCGGCTTGAATTTCAATCGTTTTACGGAAAAACCCGAATGAAACGTACGCCTCATCTGCTCGCCATTCAGTCCCATGTGGTGTTCGGCCATGCCGGCAACAGCGCCGCGGTTTTCCCGATGCAGCGGGTCGGGGTGAATGTCTGGCCGCTCAACACCGTGCAGTTTTCCAATCACACCCAGTACGGCCAGTGGGCGGGCGAAGTGCTGCCGCCACAGCAGATCCCCGAGCTGGTCGAAGGCATCGCCGCCATTGGCGAGCTGGGCAACTGCGATGCGGTGCTCTTCCGGGTACCTGGGCAGTGCGGCCCAGGGACGGGCGATCCTGACCGGTGTGGCGCGGATCAAGTCGATGAATCCCAAGGCGTTATACCTGTGCGACCCGGTGATGGGTCACCCGGAGAAGGGCTGCAGTGTGCCGCAGGAGGTCAGCGATTTCCTTCTGGAAGAAGCGGCAGCCGTGGCCGACTTCATGTGCCCGAACCAGTTGGAGCTGGACAGCTTTTCAGGGCGCCGCCCGCAATCGCTGTTCGACTGCCTGGCCATGGCGCGAGCACTGCTGGCCCGTGGCCCCAAGGCAGTGTTGGTCAAGCACCTGGACTACCCCGGGAAATCGGCGGATGTGTTCGAGATGCTGCTGGTCACAGCCGAGAACAGCTGGCATTTGCGCCGTCCGCTGTTAGCGTTCCCGCGGCAGCCGGTGGGCGTGGGCGACCTGACTTCAGGGTTGTTCCTGGCACGAGTGCTGTTGGGGGACAGCCTTGTGGCGGCGTTCGAATTCGCGGCGTCGGCGGTGCATGAGGTGCTGCTGGAGACCCAGGCGTGTGCCAGCTATGAGTTGGAATTGGTACGTGCTCAGGACCGCATTGCGCATCCGCGGGTGCGGTTTGAGGCGACTGCGATCAGCCTCTGATTTTGCGTTGAACCCATTCGCGGGCAAGCCCGCTCCCACAGGAAATCTGCCGGGTGCACAAATATTGTGTCCACTGACAATCTCTGTGGGAGCGGGCTTGCCCGCAAGCTATCTAAGGTCGGAACCAGACCTCAGGCGTCGCCCTTGATCTCCTGATACCGCTTTTCCAGCTCCTGGCGGATCTGCCGGCGCTGCTGTGCCTGCATGTAACGGCGCTTGTCTTCACTGTTCTGCGGTTGCAGCGGCGGCACCGCAGCAGGTTTGCGCTGATCGTCGACCGCGACCATGGTGAAGAAACAGCTATTGGTGTGGCGCACCGAGCGTTCGCGGATGTTTTCGGTTACCACTTTGATGCCGACTTCCATCGACGTGTTGCCGGTGTAGTTGACCGAAGCGAGGAAGGTCACCAGTTCGCCGACGTGGATCGGCTCGCGGAAAATCACCTGATCCACCGACAGGGTCACCACGTAACGGCCGGCGTAACGGCTGGCGCAGGCGTAAGCCACTTCGTCGAGGTATTTGAGCAGGGTGCCGCCGTGGACATTGCCAGAGAAGTTGGCCATGTCGGGGGTCATCAGTACCGTCATCGACAGCTGGGCGTTTCCGGGTTCCATAACGTTCTCACGGGTCAAGGCTGTTTGCTGGAAGCACCTCTGCGGGTGCCTGGTCGCTTTTCAAAAGCACCGTTATCGGGACGCCGGGCGACAGACTGTCGTCACGCCGGGATCGATCTGTTTCCTTATATTGCACCGCCTTCCAGCAGGAAGTCGCGGTGTTACCCTGCAAAAGCCCGCCCCAAGGGCAATTCCCACATAAAAATCGGATTTTTACTTAGCTCGTTCAGACCTTTCTGACGTCTGCTCGCGAGCCTCGTCATTCAAGGAGCCCACGCCATGCATGCCATCAGCTTTATTCAGGACCTGGCAGTGATCATGTTGGTCGCAGGCGTGGTGACCGTGTTGTTCCACCGTTTCAAGCAGCCGGTGGTGCTTGGCTACATCGTCGCCGGGTTCATCATTGGCCCGCACACGCCACCGTTCGGCCTGATCCACGACGAAGAAACCATCAAGACCCTCGCCGAGCTGGGGGTGATTTTCCTGATGTTCTGCCTCGGGCTGGAGTTCAGCCTGCGCAAGCTGTTCAAGGTCGGCGCGACGGCGTTTATCGCGGCCTTCCTCGAAATCATCCTGATGATCTGGATCGGCTACGAAATCGGCCGCTGGTTCGACTGGAACACCATGGACTCGCTGTTCCTCGGCGCGATTCTGGCGATTTCCTCGACCACCATCATCGTCAAGGCGCTCAATGACCTGAAGATGAAGAACGAGCGCTTCGCGCAGTTGATCTTTGGCGTGCTGATCGTTGAAGACATCCTCGGCATCGGCATCATCGCGCTGCTATCAAGCATCGCGGTCAGCGGCACAGTCAGCTCCGGCGAAGTGTTTTCCACGGTCGGCAAGCTGTCGCTGTTCATGATCGTCGCACTGGTCATCGGTATTCTGCTGGTGCCGCGTCTGTTGGCTTATGTGGCCAAATTCGAAAGCAACGAAATGCTCCTGATCACCGTGCTGGGCCTGTGTTTCGGCTTCTGCCTGCTGGTGGTCAAGCTTGAGTACAGCATGGTGCTGGGTGCGTTCCTGATCGGCGCGATCATGGCCGAGTCGCGGCAACTGCTGAAAATCGAGCGGTTGATCGAGCCGGTTCGGGATCTGTTCAGTGCGATTTTCTTCGTCGCCATCGGCCTGATGCTCGACCCGCTGATCCTGCTGCAATACGCGTGGCCGATCGCGGTGATCACCGTCGCCGTGGTGCTGGGCAAGATGTTGTCCTGCGGGCTCGGTGCATTTATCGCCGGCAATGACGGACGTACCTCACTGCGCGTGGGCATGGGGCTGTCACAGATTGGCGAATTTTCCTTCATCATCGCCGCGCTGGGCATGACCTTGCAGGTTACCAGCAACTTTCTGTATCCGGTGGCCGTTGCCGTGTCGGTCATCACCACGCTGCTGACGCCGTATCTGATCCGCGCGGCGGACCCCCTGTCGATCAAGCTGGCAGCGGTGATGCCTCAGCGACTGGGCCGGGTATTGGGCATGTATGGCGAATGGCTGCGCAGCATTCAGCCGCAAGGCGAGGGCGCGATGCTGGCGTCGATTATCCGCAAGATTTTGCTGCAAGTCGGGGTCAACCTGGCGCTGGTGATCGCGATTTTCTTCAGCGGTGCGTTCTTTGCCGAACGCATCTCGGCGTGGCTGCAGGACTGGATCGCGGATCCGAGCTGGCAGAAGGCATTGATCTGGGGCGGGGCGTTGTTGCTGTCGTTGCCGTTCCTGATCGCCGCCTATCGCAAGCTCAAGGCGCTGTCGATGCTGCTGGCGGAGATGGGCGTCAAGCCGGAGATGGCGGGGCGTCATACGCAGCGGGTACGACGGGTGATCGCTGAAGTGATTCCGATCCTGTCG
The DNA here is from genome assembly GCF_016651255.1 of Pseudomonas sp. TH10. Classification (GTDB taxonomy): domain Bacteria; phylum Pseudomonadota; class Gammaproteobacteria; order Pseudomonadales; family Pseudomonadaceae; genus Aquipseudomonas. The sequence continues at coordinate 33,718 of NZ_JAEKEG010000039.1, read as the reverse complement.
CTGCTGGTGATTTTCCTGCTGCTGGCGGCCTTGTCGGCGAGTATTTTGCCAACCAACAAGCTGCTGGTGTTGATCGTCGTAGTGGCGGCCGCTGTGGCTGCCGTATTGTGGCGCTGGTTCATTCGCGTTCACACGCGGATGCAGGTGGCCCTGCTGGAGACCCTGGACAATCACAAGGAATCGTCAGGCCATTGATTGAACCTGCAACCAGCGGGCCGCTGCGCGGGCTGATGGCTGCAGAATACTGCGAGGCTCAGCTTTCCAGCCAGACGTCCCGCGCCCAGTGCCATACCGATTCCCAGGTTTCTTCGGCGATCAGCTCTTCTTCGGCCTGCCACAACACGACGGTGCCGTCTTCTTCGACGCAGTAGTAGTCATCGCCGTCCTGGCAGATCGGAATCAGGCTGCGGTCGACACCGGCATCCCAGGCGTTGGCGGCCACGTCCGGCAGATAGGTGTGCGATTGCGGGTCGGTGACGGTAACCGGCTCCAGGCTGCCATAGACCACATCACTGACCGTCAACAGGAATTCTCTGAAGACAAACGGGATATCGATGAACAGTTGTTCCTCGATTTCCACCAGCAGGTCTTCGTCAGGCAGCTCCAGTGGAACCGGTACGGGTTCGTTGGCTTCGCGCAGTTGTTCGATGATTTCTTCCACGTCCGGGATCCTCTTGCTTGAATGGCGCGGTTTATATGGGCCGGTTTATACAGTAGCTCGCTATAGATGCAACCGCGAAATAGAAAACCCCGGCCGAAGCCGGGGTTTTTATCACAACAAGTGAAGCGCAGGAGGGGATCAGCCGTTCTGGCGGATACCGGCGACCAGCCAAGGCTGGTTGTCGCCCTGCGGACGCTCCATGTTCCAGCTTTCGCTGAACACTTCGCCCTGGTCGAAACGCGAAGTCTTCGACACGCCGTTGAAAGTCAGGGTGGCGATGGTTTTGTCCGCACGGTCATCCACGCCGTCCAGTTGCACATTGAGGTTATCAATGTAGGTGGACTGGAAGCTGTCGCCAAGATCAGCGCGCTCGCGCTTGAGGAACTCGAGCATTTGCGGGGTCACGAACTCGGCGATCTTGTCCATTTCGTTAGCGTCCCAGTGCTGCTGCAGGGACTGGAAGTGGTTGCGAGCTGCTTCAATGAAGTTGTTTTCATTGAACCAGGCTGGCGCATTGATCACCGGACGTGCGGCAACCGGCGCTGCTGCACCGCCGAAGATCGAACCCATGCCAGCAGGCTTGTGCTCGAACACTTCACGCTGCATTGGCGCGCCGGCCGGGGCCAGGTGCTCCTGCTGCTTGCGGCGACGAGCGGCGATGAAGCGGAAGACCAGGAAGGCGATGACCGCCATGATCAGGATGTCGAAGATCTGCATCCCCTGGAAGCCGCCGCCCATGAACATGGAGGCCAGCAGGCCACCGGCAGCGATACCGGCCAGAGGGCCGAGCCAGCGCGACGCACCGCCGGCTTTGGCAGCGGCGCCAGCGGCACCGGCCGCGCCGGCAGTGGCAGCAGCGCCACCGGCAGCAGAAGAAGGAGCCATTTGGCTGGTCTGGTGAGTCGGCGCAGCGCCGGAGCTCTTGCCGCCACCAAAGCGCTTGGCGTTGGCGTCGAGGCTCATCGTCAGGCCGATGCACAACGCCATGGCGATGCTAAGAAAACGTTTCATAAAGGGAATTCCCATTTGTGGAAGGCACGCGCGCCATGTTGCACAGCTGAAGTGTTACTGGCTAGTGGCAGAGTGTTTCGGGCTTTTGCCTGACAGGTTCGGTTCAGCTTCGTCGAGGCAATAAGGTTATGTACTTTTGTCTGTAGGAAAAAGGGATAGGTTCACAGAGAAATGAAAACCTGTAGGAGCGGGATTGCCCGCGAAAGCCGTTTAGTACCTGGCATGGATGCCAGCTGATACACGGTATTCGCGAGCGAGCCGCACCGCCGCTCCCACCTGCAAGACCTGCTTGCAGGTCCCTAGACGGCTTCCAGCTTGGCGTAGCCGAGCATCAGCCATTTGCTGCCTTCGCTGAAGTTCACCTGCACCCGGGCCTGGGCGCCGGCGCCTTCGAAGTTGAGGATCACGCCGTCGCCAAAGATTGAGTGACGCACCGTCTGACCCAGGCTGAAGCCGGTTTCCGGAATTTCACTGCCACTGAACAGGTTGCTGCCACTCATCGACTGGTTGCCGCCAAACGGTCGGCTGACGCTGTTCGACAAGCGCACTTCCTGAATAAGACCCTTCGGCACTTCACGGACGAAACGCGAAACCTTGTTATAGGTTTCACTGCCGTACAGGCGTCGGGTTTCAGCATAGGTCATCACCAGGTTCTGCATCGCCCGCGTGATGCCGACATAGGCCAGGCGTCGTTCTTCCTCAAGACGACCCGGTTCTTCCAGGCTCATCTTGTGCGGGAACAGGCCTTCTTCCATGCCGACGAGGAACACGTAGGGGAATTCCAGGCCTTTGGCGCTGTGCAGCGTCATCAACTGAATGCTGTCTTCGTGCTCGTCGGCCTGGGTATCGCCAGCCTCCAGCGACGCGTGGCCGAGGAACGCCGCCAATGGCGTCAGTTCTTCGTCTTCTTCGTTGTTCTCGAAGTTGCGCGCGGCGCTGACCAGTTCCTCAAGGTTTTCTACCCGCGCCTGGCCTTTCTCGCCTTTTTCCGCTTCGTGATAGGCGATCAGGCCGGACTGCTCGATGACGGTTTGCGTCATCAAGTGCAACGGCATGTCCATGCACTTGGCGGCAAGGTTCTCGATCAGCTCGATAAACGCGCCCAGCGCACCGGCGGCACGGCCGGTCAGGCCTTTATTGGCGACCAGTTGGCGCATCGCTTCCCACATCGACACATCGCTGTGACGGGCGTGGTCGCGGATCGCTTCGACGGTTTTCTCGCCGATGCCACGGGCCGGAACGTTGATCACCCGTTCCAGTGCGGCATCGTTACCGCGACCCTCGAGCAGGCGCAGATACGCCATGGCGTTCTTGATTTCCGCGCGCTCGAAGAAGCGTTGGCCGCCATAGATGCGGTACGGAATGCGTTCGCGCAGCAAGGCTTCTTCAAGAACGCGCGATTGGGCGTTGGAGCGGTACAAAATCGCGATATCGCTACGTGCCAAGCCGGTTTTCAGCGCGCTTTCGATGGTTTCGACAACGTAGCGTGCTTCGTCGTGTTCGTTGAACGCAGCGTACAGATTGATCGCCTCGCCGTCGCCGCCATCGGTCCACAACTCTTTGCCGAGACGTCCGGTGTTGTTGGCAATCAGCGCGTTGGCAGCCTTGAGGATGCCGGCGGTGGAGCGGTAGTTCTGTTCCAGACGAATGGTCACCGAATCGGCGAAGTCGGAAGAGTACTGATGAATGTTCTCGATCTTCGCGCCGCGCCAGCCGTAAATCGATTGGTCGTCGTCGCCGACCACCATCAGGCTGTCGCCGCCCTTGCCGAGCAGGCGCAACCAGGCGTACTGCACGGCGTTGGTGTCCTGGAATTCGTCGACGAGGATGTGGCGGAAACGCTTCTGATAATGCGCCAGCAGGCCCGGATGATCGCGCCACAGGTCGAGGGCGCGCAGGAGCAGTTCGGAGAAGTCGATGACGCCGGCGCGCAGGCACGCCGCCTCGTAAGCTTCGTAAATGCTGCGCATGGTCGCCAGGTACAAGTCGCCGCTGGCTTGAATGTGTTGCGGGCGCAGACCTTCGTCTTTCTGCCCGTTGATGAACCACTGAGCCTGACGGGCCGGCCAGCGTTGCTCGTCCAGCCCCAGCTCACGGATCACCCGCTTGACCAGCCGTTGCTGATCGTCGCTGTCGAGAATCTGGAAGGTCTGGCTCAGCCCGGCTTCCTGCCAATGTGCCCGCAGCAAGCGGTGCGCCAGGCCGTGGAAGGTGCCGACCCACATGCCGGCCGGGTTGATACCCAGCAACTGCTCGATGCGATGACGCATCTCGGCAGCGGCCTTGTTGGTGAAGGTCACCGACAGAATAGAGTGAGGCGAGGCGTTTTCGACCTGGATCAACCAGGCGATACGGTGCACCAGCACTCGGGTTTTACCGGAACCGGCGCCGGCCAGGACCAACTGACGACCAACGGGGGCTGCTACGGCCTGGCGTTGGGCATCGTTGAGGGAGTTCAGCAGAAGGGAGAGATCATCGCGCATCGGGGCATTCTAGGGTGCGCCGCAGGCCCGGGCAAACCGAGCTTTGCATTAGCCGATGAAAGTCCTGCCGATGACGACCGGTCGGTCACCGGCTACAGGCGTCAGCCCGTCTCGCTTTGCGGGTTTTGCCGGTGCCACGGTCGGGAAAAGTTTCGCGCAAATTATGATCTGGAGCAGTTTGGCAACGGGATCTGCTTGTGTATGCTCCGTCCACGTTTCGGGCGCACGCCCTCCTTATAAGAACAAGAACGTTGCCCATGACCCTCAGCTCCGAACTGTCGGGCCCCTCTGTGGAACCCCGGGTTGTCCGCAAGCACTACGCAACCGAAATGGCGGTCGAGCGCACGCGCCTGCTGTATCAGGGATCGCTGCTGCCTACTTTGTTCATGCTGATCAATGGCCTGGTCTGCGCCGGCCTGCTCTGGAGCCCGCAACGCTACTTTCTGGTCAGCATCTGGCTGGTGTGGTTGCTCTCACTGGTGGCGTTGCGGGTTATCCAGGTCGCGGCTTTCGACTCAGCGATCCCCAACCGTCAGGCGCATCCGGTCTGGCGCCGCATGTTCATGCTCGGCTCGGACCTGACCGGCTTGACCCTGGCGGGTGCCGGTATCGCGCTGGTCCCGGCGGACACCTTCATCCAGCAAGCCTGGGTATTTGGCCTGATCGGGGCCGCTGCGCTGTCGGCGAGCGTGGCCTACGCCGTCAGCCTCCCGGCGTTTCTTTCCTTTACGTTGCCCTGTCTGTTGCCGGCGATCGCCTATCTGTTCTGGGGCGGCGATGAGCAAGGCCTGGGCTGGGGCTGGTTCGGCCTGATTTTGCTGGGGGCGTTGAGCGTGGTTGCCTGGCAGGTCAACCGGCTGATCGATCGCGGCTTGTTGCGTCGCTTCCAGAATCAGGCACTGATCGAGCACCTGCAGCAGGCTCAAACGCAGCAGCGATCAACTGAATAAGAAGCTGGCCAGGGAGATTGAGCAGCGTAGCTGCGCCGAAGGCTGAACTACGGGCCATTCAGGCCGGGCTGGAAGACCGTGTTGCCCAGCGCAGCCTCGAACTCGACCTGGCCAACCAGGCCCTCAGTAAAAGCGAGGCGCGTCTGGCATTGGCGCTCAAAGCCAGTGAGCTGGGGTTGTGGGACTGGAACCTGCAGACGGACGAAGTCCACCACACGCAGCTTCAGGAATTGTTCGGCCTGGAGCCAGAGTTAGTGACGGCCATGCTGCGCCATCTCAAGCCACGCCTGCACCCCGAGGACGTGCCGGCGCTCAAGCGCGCATTGGTTGAACACCTGAAGGGTCGCAGCGAGGACTATCAGATCGAATACCGCGTGCGTCACGGTGACGGTCACTGGGTATGGATCGAGGACCGTGGACGGGCGGTGGAGCGCGGCGAAAATGGCCGGGTGGTGCGCATGGTCGGGACTCGGCGCAACATCAGCGTCAGCAAGCACCAGGAAGCGCAACAGCAACTGGCTGCGACGGTCTTTGAAGCGGCCAGTGAAGGTATTGTGATTTTCGATCCCAGTTACGCCCTGATCGCCGCTCAATCAGGCCTTCTGCCGAGTGACCGGCTATGAGATCGACGACATGCTCGGACTGAGTGTGGTCGATCTGCCGTGCAGTCGTGACGCTCGCCGGCACTACAGCGCCATCCGCCAGGCACTGGAGCAGCATGGCAGCTGGCAGGGCGAACTGGTGGAGACGCGGAAAAATGGTGAGTTGTATCCGCAGTGGTTGCAGCTAAGTGCGGTGCGTGATAGTCGGGGAAATGTAAGTCATCTTGTAGGCTTCTTCGCTGATCTTTCGGCCAGGCGCGAATCTGAAGAGCGCATGCGGTTTCTCACCCATTACGACGAGTTGACGGGCCTGGCTAACCGCTCGCTGTTCCGCGAGCGTCTGCGTGAGGCTCATCAACGGATGCGTCAGGGCGGGCGCAGCCTGGCGTTGCTGCATATCAATCTGGATCGCTTCAAATTGCTCAACGACAGCCTTGGCCACGAAGTCGCTGACCAGTTGCTGCAGAAAATGGCCCGACGGCTGGTGAATGCGTTGCCAGAAGCCGACACCATTGCGCGCTTATCCGGCGATGAATTCGCGGTGCTGTTCGATGCCTACGGCAATTTGTCGAGTCTGGCGCGGGTCGCTACGCGGTTATCGACCAAGTTGCGCTTGCCGCTGACGGTGGACGGGCATGAGCTGGTGGTCAGCGCCTCGATGGGCATCAGCATGCTGCCGGACAATGCCCGTGAGATCTCCGCGCTGGTCAGCCAGTCGAACATGGCCATGCAGCATGCCAAACACTTGGGCGGCAATAACTTCCAGTTCTACACCGACAGCTTGCAGGCCAGCACCCTGGAGCGTTTGCAACTGGAAAACCAGTTGCGCAAAGCCATCGATGACCAACAGCTCAAAGTGTTCTACCAACCCAAGCTCTGCCTCGCCACGGGGCGCCTGAATGCCGCCGAAGCCTTGGTGCGCTGGGATCATCCCGACAGGGGCGGGTGCCGCCGGGGGATTTCATCGGGCTGGCCGAGGAAACCGGATTGATCGGGCCGATTGGCGAGTTCGTGCTGCGGCAGGCCTGCTGGCAGGCGTGCGAATGGCAGCGTCAGGGCCTTGAGCCGATCCGCGTTTCGGTGAACCTGTCGGTGCATCAGCTGCGTCAGGGCAAGCTGGTCAGCCTGGTACGCCAAGTGCTGGAGGAAACCGGCCTGGCGCCGCACTACCTCGAGCTGGAGCTGACTGAAAGCCAGTTGCTCGACAGCGTCGAGCACATCATCGCGACCTTCCAGCAGCTGCGTGATCTGGGGGTGAAACTGGCCATCGACGACTTTGGCACCGGCTATTCGTCGCTCAGTTACCTCAAGCGCATTCCGGTGGATTACGTGAAGATCGATCAGGCGTTCATTCGTGGGCTGGGGGAGGGCAGTGAAGACGCGGCGATCACCCGCGCGATCATCGCCATGGCCCATGGACTGTCGTTGAAAGTGGTGGCGGAGGGCGTTGAGCGGCAGGAGCAACTGGAATTTTTACGCGCCGAACGCTGCGATGAAGTGCAGGGCTATCTGATCAGCAAGCCCGTTGAGGCGCAACAGCTTGCGAGCCTTCTGCAGTTGCAGGGCTCGAAGTAATTCCGCGGAGGCGTGATTGGCGCTACATGCAGCCATGCTCTGCTGAAAACGAGGGATTCGGTTACGCATTGAGCAGGCAAAAAGCCAATTCATGTAGTATAACTACAAGCGTGCTACATCACGGCGCCTGCCCATAAGAAGAGTCCAGCCCCTTGAATCTGCTGCAACACATCGCCCAATCACGTCACCTGTTACGCAAGTCGGAGCTCAAGGTCGCCGACCACGTGCTGCTTGACCCTGCGGCGGTGATGCACAGTTCCATGGCCGACCTGGCCCACAGCGTCGGCATCAGCGAACCGACCATCGTGCGCTTCTGTCGCGCCATTGGTTGCTCGGGTTTTCAGGATCTTAAACTGAAGCTGGCGCAGAGCCTGGCCGCCGGTGCCAGCTTCGGCCAGTTCGCGATCCACGAAGACGACTCGGTCGCCGATTACAGCCTGAAGATTTTCGACACCACCCTGCACACGTTGATGGAGGTTCGCGAGAAGCTCGATCCGATTGAGTTGCAGCGCGCGGTGACGCTGATGTCGCAGGCGCAGCGTGTCGAGTTCTACGGCTTTGGCGCGTCAGGCGCGGTGGCGGCGGATGCGCAGCACAAGTTCTTCCGTTTGCTGCTGACCGCAGCGGCGTATTCCGATCCGCACATGCAGGCAATGTCGGCGGTGACCTTGAAGCCGACCGATGTGGCGATCTGCATTTCCCAGTCCGGGCGTTCGAAGGATCTGTTGATCACCGCCAATCTGGTGCGCGAGAGTGGCGCTTCGCTGATTACCTTGTGCCCGAGTCAGACGCCGTTGGCTGAATTGTCGACCGTCAACCTCGCGATCGATGTGCATGAAGACACTGAAATCTATACGCCGCTGACGTCGCGTATCGCGCACCTTGTGGTGATTGATGTGTTGGCGATGGGCGTGGCGATGGCGCGCGGGCCGAGCCTGGTCAACCACCTCAAGAGCGTAAAGCGCAGCCTGCGCAGCTTGCGTCTGTCGCCTAAGGCCGCGAAAGCTCTGGATGATTAAAGCAAGATCGTTCCGACCTTAATCGCGAGCAGGCTCGCTCCCACAGGAGATCTCCTCTGATACAAATTCTGTGTCATACCGAGATCAAATGTGGGAGCGAGCCTGCTCGCGAAGGCGTCCTCAACTAAACCAAAACCCTGCACAAGATTCATCGCACTGTCATCCGCAAGAAGCCAAACCGTCATCCCCCGCGCCTATCGTGAAACTCCTGTCATCGCCTTGGGAGACTCGAAATGGCTCAGCCCTACGAAGAACGCAACAGCGCAGCGAAAACCCGTCGTCAGCAGGAAGACCAGCGCCGCATGGAATTTCGCCGCGCCATCGAAGATCGCTTCGAACTTCGCCAGCTTCAAGCCGAAATAGGCGACTTTCCCGAGATCAATCACTGGCAGGCAGCGCCCGCAGCTTCCCGTCGAAGCGCTCAACCAGGGCGCTGATCTGTACCCGCTCGCTGCGGATAAACGCCAGGAAGGCGTGCGCCACCGGTGACAGCCGTTTCGCCTTGGCTTGCACCAGGCACCAGCTGCGCAGCAGCGGCAGTTCCTCGACCGGCAACTCGACGAGGCCGCCGGTCGCCAGCTCCAGGTTCAGGGCATGGCGCGTCAACAGCGCCAGGCCCAGACCTGCCACCACGCATTCACGCTGAGCTTCGGCCGAGGCCACTTCCTGGGTCTGGGTGAAGTGCACGCGCTTCTCTTTGAAATACTCTTCGCAGGCCAGTCGCGTGCCCGAGCCGGGCTCGCGGATCAGCAGCGTGTACGGCTCAAGATCCTGCAAGCGCAGCGGGCCCATGTGCGCCAGCGGATGATCCGGTCGCGCCACGGCGACAATCGGATTGTTCAGAAACGGCAGGAATTCCAGGCCCATGTCCTGCGGCACCATCGACATGATCACCAGATCATCGCGGTTGTCCGATAGTCGTCGGATCACTTGGCCACGATTGACCACGGTCAGTTGCAGATTCACTTCCGGATGCTGGCGCTTGAACGCCGCAAACAGATGCGGGACGAAGTACTTGGCGCTGGATTCCACTGCGAGCTTCAGTTGGCCCTGCAGCGAACCCTGCATATCCGACAGCTGCATATCGAGGTTTTCCAGACGCCCGAAAATGTCTCGGCTGGCACGCTGAAGGGCTTCCGCGGCTTCGGTCATGTAGAGTTTTTTGCCGACGTAATCGAATAATGGCTGCCCGATCAGCTCTTCCAGCTGGCGAATCTGCAGGCTGACCGCCGGTTGCGTCAGAGACATTTCATCTGCGGCACGGCTATAAGAGCGCAAATCACACACTTCGTTGAAAATCTGCAACTGACGTAATGTCATACGCATCAAGGACTTACGCATTTTTTCTTCGCTCTGAACCATGGCCGGTAATCTGACTATAAGTCTTTACTTATGCCTGACCCAATTTTTATTCATTTTTGTTAATCCCTCATGAGCGCTAGTGTGGGGTCGCGACTAAATTGAAACATTTGGTCACGCGTCGACCTGGGTCTAGCAGGTCGTGGTGCCACCGGCTCAAGGGAACCTCCAAGTGATAAAAAAGATCCTGATCGCCAACCGTGGTGAGATTGCCGTACGAATCGTGCGAGCCTGCGCCGAAATGGGCATTCGCTCGGTTGCGATTTTTTCCGACGCTGATCGCCATGCCTTGCATGTGAAGCGTGCGGATGAGGCCCACAGCATTGGTGCCGAACCTCTGGCCGGCTACCTGAATGCGCGCAAGCTGGTGAACCTGGCGGTTGAAACCGGCTGCGATGCGCTGCACCCCGGCTACGGTTTCCTCTCGGAAAACGCTGAGCTGGCAGATATCTGCGCCGAACGCGGGATCAAATTCATCGGCCCTTCGGCAGAAGTCATTCGCCGCATGGGCGACAAGACCGAGGCGCGCCGCAGCATGATCAAGGCCGGCGTACCGGTCACGCCGGGCACCGAAGGCAACGTCGCGGACATCACCGAAGCGTTGGCCGAAGGTGACCGTATCGGTTACCCGGTAATGCTCAAAGCCACCTCCGGTGGTGGTGGTCGCGGTATCCGTCGCTGCAACAGCCGCGAAGAGCTCGAACAGAATTTCCCCCGGGTGATTTCCGAAGCCACCAAGGCTTTCGGTTCGGCGGAAGTGTTCCTGGAAAAATGCATCGTCAATCCCAAGCACATCGAGGCGCAGATCCTCGGTGACAGCTTCGGCAACGTCGTGCATTTGTTCGAGCGCGATTGCTCGATCCAGCGCCGTAACCAGAAGCTCATCGAAATCGCCCCAAGCCCCCAGCTGACCCCGGAACAGCGCGCCTACATCGGCGACCTGTCGGTGCGCGCGGCCAAGGCGGTGGGTTACGAGAACGCCGGCACCGTGGAGTTCCTGCTCGCCGAGGGCGAGGTGTACTTCATGGAGATGAACACCCGGGTGCAGGTGGAACACACCATCACCGAAGAAATCACCGGCATCGACATCGTGCGTGAACAGATCCGCATCGCGTCGGGCCTGCCGCTGTCGGTCAAGCAGGAAGACATCCAGCACCGTGGCTTCGCGTTGCAGTTCCGCATCAACGCCGAAGACCCGAAGAACAACTTCCTCCCAAGCTTCGGCAAGATCACCCGTTACTACGCCCCCGGCGGCCCCGGTGTGCGCACCGACACGGCGATCTACACCGGCTACACCATCCCGCCGTTCTACGACTCCATGTGCCTGAAACTGGTGGTGTGGGCGTTGACCTGGGAAGAAGCCATGGACCGTGGCTTGCGTGCCCTCGACGACATGCGTCTGCAAGGGGTCAAGACCACCGCCGCGTACTACCAGGAAATCCTGCGCAACCCGGAATTCCGCAGCGGCCAGTTCAACACTAGTTTCGTGGAAAGCCACCCTGAGCTGACCAACTACTCGATCAAGCGCAAACCCGAAGAGCTGGCCCTGGCCATCGCCGCCGCCATCGCCGCCCACGCAGGCCTATGAGGAATATAACAATGAGCAAGAAAATCCACGTCACCGACACGATCCTGCGCGACGCCCACCAATCGCTGCTCGCGACCCGCATGCGCACTGAAGACATGCTGCCGATCTGCGACAAGCTCGACAAGGTCGGCTACTGGTCGCTGGAGTGCTGGGGCGGCGCGACCTTCGACGCCTGCGTACGCTTTCTGAAAGAAGACCCGTGGGAGCGTCTGCGCCAACTGCGCGCGGCGTTGCCTAACACACGTCTGCAAATGCTTCTGCGCGGCCAGAACCTGCTGGGCTACCGCCACTACAGCGACGACGTGGTCAAAGCCTTCGTCGCCAAGGCTGCAGTCAACGGCATCGACGTGTTCCGCATCTTCGACGCGATGAACGACGTACGTAACCTGCGCGTGGCCATCGAAGCGGTGAAAGCCGCCGGCAAACATGCTCAAGGCACCATCGCCTACACCACCAGCCCAGTGCACACCATTGACGCTTTTGTTGCGCAAGCCAAGCAAATGGAAGCCATGGGTTGCGACTCGGTGGCGATCAAGGACATGGCCGGTCTGCTGACCCCTTACGCCACTGGCGAACTGGTTCGCGCACTGAAAACCGAGCAGTCGCTGCCGGTGTTCATCCACTCGCACGACACCGCCGGTCTGGCGACAATGTGCCAGCTCAAGGCCATCGAAAACGGCGCCGACCACATCGACACGGCGATCTCCAGTTTCGCCTCGGGCACCAGCCACCCTGGCACCGAGTCGATGGTTGCTGCACTCAAGGGCACCGAGTTCGATACCGGTTTGAATCTGGAACTGCTGCAAGAGATCGGCCTGTACTTCTACGCCGTGCGCAAGAAGTACCACCAGTTCGAAAGCGAGTTCACCGCCGTCGACACCCGTGTGCAAGTCAACCAGGTGCCGGGCGGGATGATCTCCAACCTCGCCAACCAGTTGAAAGAGCAGGGCGCCCTCAACCGCATGGCCGAAGTGCTGGCCGAGATCCCGCGTGTTCGCGAGGACCTCGGCTTCCCGCCGCTGGTGACGCCGACTTCGCAGATCGTCGGCACTCAGGCGTTCTTCAACGTGCTGGCCGGCGAGCGCTACAAGACCATCACCAACGAAGTGAAGCTTTACTTGCAGGGCGGCTATGGCAAGGCGCCGGGCGTGGTTAACGAAAAACTGCGTCGTCAGGCCATCGGCAGCGAAGAAGTCATCGACGTGCGTCCGGCCGACCTGCTCAAGCCGGAAATGACCAAGCTGCGTGCCGACATCGGCGCACTGGCCAAGTCGGAAGAAGACGTGCTGACCTTCGCCATGTTCCCGGACATCGGCCGCAAGTTCCTTGAGGAGCGTGCCGCCGGCACCCTCACGCCGGAAGTGCTGTTGCCGATTCCTGAAGCGGGTGGTGTGACAAAAGCAGGCGGCGAAGGCGTACCGACCGAGTTCGTCATCGACGTCCACGGCGAGACCTATCGCGTCGACATCACCGGTGTCGGTGTGAAGGCTGAAGGCAAGCGTCACTTCTACCTGTCCATCGACGGCATGCCGGAAGAAGTGGTGTTCGAACCGCTCAACGAATTCGTCGGCGGTGGCAGCAGCAAGCGCAAACAAGCGTCGGCTCCCGGCCATGTCAGCACCACCATGCCGGGCAACATCGTTGATGTGCTGGTCAAGGAGGGCGACACCGTGAAGGCTGGCCAGGCTGTACTGATCACCGAAGCGATGAAGATGGAAACCGAAGTCCAGGCAGCCATTGCCGGCAAGGTCACCGCGATTCATGTGGCCAAGGGTGATCGGGTCAATCCGGGCGAAATTCTGATCGAAATCGAAGGCTGAGATAACGGCCGCGATCCAACGCTTTAAACCTCGGGGGGGCATGTGCTCCCCTTTTTTTTGCTGTCGTTTGGGCGGTTGCCGACAAGCGTCTCGCATCTGCATTATTTTGCGTTTTTTATTGAAAGTTCAACTTTTATCTGCATTATACTGCAGTTCTCAAGGGTGCTTCACAGGTCTGAATGCACTATATTGCGTGTTTGCTTCGCAATTAACGTCAAAATATGCATTTAAATGCAGGTGAAGATGGCATGTATAACCTCACCTTACAGGTCTACATCGACGCTACCTGGCGCGACGCCATGGTCTTGAGCTTTGACAGCCCTGAAAAAGGCTTTGAGAGCCGCTGCAGCTTCGGTTACGAACAGAGTTATCTGGCCGACAACTATGAATCCATCGGAACACCTTTCGCGAAAGCTGTGAGTGCCAGGCTTCCACTGGATTGGGATGGATGGCGCTCCAATGCCCCGGCGTTCGTGTATGACATTGCACCTGCAGGAGCGGCGAAAAGATTTCTAATGGCTCGCATCGGCCGAGACAAGCCTGCAAATATCGACGCTGCCCTTTATCTACTTGCTCGAAGCACGCCGGCACCGATCGGCAATATGCGGATAAAAGAATCTGCTGAAGCAGTAGACCCGCGCGAGGCAATGGGTTTCGAGCGTCAGGACGTGATCGCCCGTGATAACCGGTTTCTTGAATATGCCTATGAGCAAGGTGCCGCGATTGGTGGAGCGACGGGGGCGGGAGGCGAGGCTCCAAAGCTTTTGCTGGCTCAAAATAAAAGTGGTCTTCTATACCCCGATGCTGTGCTTGAGGATGCCGAGGTTACCCAGCACTGGTTCGTGAAGTTCGCCCGCAATAAGGGCTCGAAAACAGACCAGGATATCCTCAGGAGTGAGTATCACTACTACAAGGCGCTGCAGGATCTGGGGATAGAAACAATTGAGGCGCAGAGCCTGGCTTTGGAAGAGGCCACCAAGCCGAGTCTGTGGATGAAGCGTTTTGATCGCCGAGTGACCGATCAGAGAATCGAGCGCCTTGCCGTTGAATCGGTCTATTCGTTGGCAAATATCACTACACCCGGTAGTGCCATGGATCACATCGAAGTGATTCGACTGCTCGCGAAGCTTTGGCGTGGCGCGGGACAAGTTGATGAAATCCCTGATTTGGTCGCTGATTATCTGAGACGCGACTTGATCAATAAGATTCTCGGTAACTCAGACAACCATGGTCGCAACACCGCGATTATCCGTGGCACTGATTCGTTTCGACTGGCACCGATTTACGATCTGGCACCGATGGTGATGGACGATGAAGGTGTTACACGTACTACCAAGTGGCCAAAAGAACTGGAACGGGCGGGTGACGTGGATTGGCGTGGCGTGTGTAGCGCCGTGGCTGAACTGGCCGATCCGAATGACCCATTGGCCACACTCGGCGATGCATCGCAAATCTACGAGCGCCTGCGTGCGGATGCCCGACGCCTGGCTGCACTTCCCGACATTCTAAGTGCCAGTGGTTTGCCTGACGCGACGATGAATCACCCGCGAATTGCCTTGAAAAGCCTGGAGCACCGTTTGATAGAGTGGGACTTGAAATGAGCATGACGGTTGCAGAGCGCACAAAGCTCATTGAGAGCATCCGGGAGGCACTTGCCCAAGGCACTCTTGAAATCGGCGAGGCGGTTCGCCGTTTACGCGTGGAGGTCACGGGCCTGCACCAGACGCAGTTTGCGAAAATGTGCAAGATTTCGGTGCGCACGCTGGTACATATCGAGCATGGTGAGGGGAATCAGACGTTGAAATCCCTGAATGCAGTGTTCAGACCTTTTGGAATGAAAATGGGGGTGGTGCGGCTGCGGCGCGATAGTGAGCGTTGAACTACGCCGCGCCGCCAATCCGTAGGAGCCGGCTTGCCGGCGATTGCGATGGCTCACGCGCCACCGCCGGTAAGCCGATCAGTCCCTAAGCCCGGCACTGCGCCAGCGTCTTCAACTGACCCGAAGTCGTCTGGTTTTCATCCGAAAGCCACCGTTCGAAGCCCGCGCCGATGGCCGGCCACTCGCCATCCAGAATCGAGTACCACGCGGTGTCACGGTTTTCGCCCTTGACCACCATGTGCTGGCGGAACACACCTTCGAAGCTGAAGCCCAGGCGCTCGGCGGCGTATTTGGAGCGAG
The DNA here is from genome assembly GCF_016651255.1 of Pseudomonas sp. TH10. Taxonomy (GTDB): domain Bacteria; phylum Pseudomonadota; class Gammaproteobacteria; order Pseudomonadales; family Pseudomonadaceae; genus Aquipseudomonas. Next base: position 18,471 of record NZ_JAEKEG010000039.1, on the reverse strand, counting down.
CGTTGCCGTTGTTGCACTTCCACTCCAATCGACGGTAACCCAGCTCGAAAGCGTGCCTGGCCAACAGGTAAACCGCCTCGGTGCTTTTCGGCGAACGTTGCATCGGTGCGCCGAAGGTCACGTGGCCGATCTCGATGCGGCCCTGGGCCGGGACGATCGACATCAGGCTGAGGATGCCTTGCACTTGCCCGGTGGCGCGGTCGATCACGCTGAAAAAATACGGATCGCTTTGAGCCGCGTGGTTGTTCAGCCAGTCATTGAAAACGCTGCGCTCGGGGAAAGGCCCATAAGGCAGATAGTTCCACAGTTTCGGGTCGGCACCGGGGCCTTCGAGGGCGTTGAACAGCTGATCGCCGTGGCGCGCCGGGTCGAGTTTTTCCAGGCGAATGAAGCGGCCTTCGATGGTTTGAACCGAGGGGGCCGGGACGCCTTTCCAGTCCGCGAGTGAAGTCGCCATGCTGTTCTCCTTGAACCTTAAATGGCTTTACGAAACTGGATGAAACCCGGGCGTTCGGCGATACGCTCGTAGAGCTGGATCGCGGTGGCGTTGGTTTCGTGGGTCAGCCAGTGCACTTTGCAGCAGCCGTCAGCCTTGGCAGTGGCGTAGACGTGCTCGATCAGCAGGCGACCGACGCCGGTACCGCGGGTTTCGGGCATCACCAGCAGATCCTGCAGGTAGCAGGAGTTTTCGATACTCCAGTTCGAGCGATGGTAGATGTAATGCACCATGCCCACGGCTTTGCCGTCAGCCCAGGCGAGGGCGGCGTGAGTCGGTTCGTTCGGATCGAGGAAGCGCTGCCAGGTGCTTTGCGTGACAGCGTCCGGCAGTTCGGTGTTGTAGAAACGCAGGTAAGCCTGCCACAGCGGCAGCCACGCGGCGTGGTCATCAGCACTGACCTGGCGAATGTCGATCTGACTCATGGTGATTTCCTTAGCGCATCAATTGGGCGAGGGTTTGATCATTGACTTCGGGGCTGGCAGCGAGGCCTTCACGCACGCCGGCAATGTCTTCAGCGCTGCGGTTCTGGCTGAGCTTGCGCTTGCCTTCGAGACGGTCGATGGGAATCGCAAAACCGACGATGGCCTTGAGCATGCCGTCGATGTAATCGGCGGGAGCGTCGTCCACTGACCACGGCTGGGCGCGGCCGGCTTCATGGCGATCAGTGAGGGTGCTGACAATGTCGAGCAGGCGTCCGCCATCGCTAAAGGTTTGGGCGTGACCATAGGCGTGCACGGCGACGTAGTTCCAGGTCGGCACGACTTTGCCGTGCTCGGCTTTGCTCGGGTAAAAACCGGGGCTGACGTAGGCATCGGGGCCGGCAAAGATCAGCATCGCTTCGGCGCCGTCGCGCAAGTCTTTCCACTGTGAATTGGCTTTGGCGAGGTGACCGTACAACGTGCCGTGGGAACCTTGTTCGCAGTGCAGCAACACCGGCACATGACTGGCTTGCAGGCCGTTTTCGCCGTGGCTCACCAAAATGGCCAGGCGAGTGGCGAGGATCAGTTCGTGCAGTTGGGACAGCTCGTCGATGGCAAAGGCGCGGGGCGTGTACATGGAGAAGTTTTCCTTGGCGAATGACTGCATCCTAGGCAGGCTATTGGTTCGTTGTAAGAGCCATTAACGATCAAATTCATAGGTCCAATGCCATGAGCGATCTGCCCCTGTCCTTGTCCTTCAACCCGGCGGGTATCGAACTTGATCGCCGACAGGGCTTGAGTCTTCAGCTTTACCAGGCCCTGCGCATGAGGGTGCTCGACGGGCGTCTGGCCAGCGGCACGCGATTGCCGGCCAGTCGTGATCTGGCGGTGGCGCTGGCGATCTCCCGCAACAGTGTGGTGCGCGCTTACGATCAACTGTATGCCGAAGGGTTTATCGAGGGGCGAGTGGGAGACGGGACTTATGTCGCGCAATTGCCCCAAGCGGACTCGCTCGACAAAAAAGTTGTCCACAAAACTATCCACAGGGTTTTCAACAGGCTTATCCACAAGTTTATCCACAAAACACGTGGAATTACCTGTGGATTTATCCAGCAAAGTTATCCACAGAAGCGCTTTGCAACGGTTGGAAAACAATCATCTATCCCTGCCGCCGAGCGGACCACCGAGAGCTTTTCGGGTCGGCGTGCCAGCATTCGACCTGTTTCCATTCGGGGTGTGGGCCAAGTTGAATGCGGCTTTCTGGCGCAAACCGGACTTGCAACAGTTGTGCTACGGCGCACCGGAGGGCGATGTGCGTTTGCGCGGCTTGATCGCCGCCTATTTGCGCAGTTCGCGCGGTATGCAATGCACGGCTGAACAAATAGTGATCACCAGTGGTGCCCAGCAGGGAATTAGCCTTTGTGCACAGTTGCTGGTGGAGCCGGGGGACGGGGTCGCCATCGAGAATCCCGGGTACCGTGCGGCGGCTCATGCATTCGCCATTGCCGGTGCAAGGTTGCACGGCGTGTCGGTGGACGGTGACGGCATCAATTGCGCGCAATTGAACGGGTTGACCGATTGCCGTCTGGCCTATGTGACGCCGTCTCATCAGTACCCCACTGGGGTGATCATGAGTCTGGCGCGCCGCCTGGAGTTGTTGGCGTGGGCTGAGCGCACGGAGGGCTGGATTATCGAGGACGATTACGATGGCGAGTATCGTTACAGCGGCGCACCGCTGGCACCTTTGGCCGCGCTGGATCGGCAGGGGCGGGTACTTTACGTCGGCACCTTTGGCAAAGTCGCCTTTCCGGCGCTGCGCCTGGGATACCTGGTGTTGCCGCCGGCACTGGTGCAGGCGTTTTCCCAGCGTCGAGCTGTGGACGTGCGACATTCCGAGGTCAGCACCCAGGCGGTCATGGCCGAGTTCATGGCGGCCGGGCACTTTCAGCGGCATATTCGCCGCATGCGCCGCGCCGCCTTGAGCCGCCGCAACAGCTTGTTGGCTGGCTGGCCGGAAGGTGTCGCCGGTGTCGGCAGCCTGCCGAATGTGGTGGCGGGGTTGCACTTGACGGTAGCGGTCGACACGCAAGCACGGGAGCAGCAATTGATTGAAAAGGCTGCCAGCGTCGACGTGGAGATCAATCCGCTGAGCAGCTATTGGTTGCCGGACTCTTCACCCCCTGGACCAGCGGGCCGGACTGGTCCTGGGTTTCGCGGCGGTTCCAGAGCAAGCCATCCGCGCTGCACTGGGCCGCCTGGAAAAGGTTTGGCGCCCGTAGCCGCTACGAGGCGGTATTCGCCAAGGGTTCCAGGTCCAGATAGAGCTTGCGCAGTGCCGGCTCATTGAGTTTGCGTAACAGGCCATCGACAGGTTCAGCTCAATGATTACTCAGGTGCCTGACTTGATTTTGGTCCAGGCACGGGTGCGTGCCCGTTCGGCATCGCGCGGAAGAGGTTGCAGGGTATAGAGCGTGCCCATCGCCGAGTCGGTCGGGTACAGGTTGGGGTTGTTGCGAATCGCCGGGTCGACCAGTTCGGTAGCGTCCTTGTTCGGGTTGGGGTAACCGACGAAGTCGCTGACCGGCGCAATCACCTGCGGTTGCAGCAGGTAATTGATGAAGGTGTAAGCGTCTTCGGAGTTCTTCGCACCCTTTGGAATAGCCAGCATATCGAACCAGATCGGTGCGCCTTCCCTGGGCAGGCGCATGTCGACGCTCACACCATTGTTGGCTTCCTTGGCGCGGTTGGCGGCCTGGGAGAAGCTGCCCGAGTAGCCGACGGCAACGCAGATGTCACCGTTGGCGATGTCGGCCATGTACTTGGAGGAGTGGAAGTAGGTGACATGGGGCCGGATTTTCATCAGCAGAGCTTCAGCCTTGGCGTAGTCCGCTGGCTGCTTGCTGTTTGGGTCCAGGCCGAGGTGTTGCAGGGCCAGTGGCAGGATCTCCGATGGCGAATCCAGCAGGGCGACTCCGCATTGCTTGAGCTTACTGATGTTTTCTTCCTTGAAGATCAGGTCCCAACTGTCGACAGGCGCCTTGTCACCCAGGGCGGCCTTGACTTTGTCCGGGTTGAAACCGATCAGGATGGTGCCGTACATGTAGGGGCACCGCAAATTTGTTGCCCGGGTCGTTAGCTTCGATCAGTTTCATCAACTTGGGATCAAGGTGACTCCAATTCGGCAGTTTGCTGCGGTCCAGCGGCTGGAACACGCCTGCCTCGATCTGCTTGGCGAGGAACACGTTGGACGGCACCACCACATCGTAGCCGGAGTTACCGGTCAGCAACTTGGCTTCGAGCGCTTCATTGGTGTCGAAGATGTCGTAGACCAGTCTGGTCTGGGTGTTTTGTGCCTTGAAGTCTTCCAGTGCCTTGGGGGTGATGTAGTCGAACCAGTTGTAGACGCGCAAGGTTCGCTCTTCGGCGTGAGCTGCGCCGCCGAGCACCGTGGCGCACAACACTGGCGCAATAAGACGCTTGAGTCTGTTCATTGTTATTGTTTCCTCATTGAGCGCGTTCGAAACCTTCAAGAACGTTCACCGCATTGATGCCGATTTCTTCGACCGCGTAGCCACCTTCCATGACAAACAGCGTCGGTTTGCCGAGGGCGGCAATGCGTTTACCCATCGCCAGATAATCCGGGCTGTCGAGTTTGAATTGCGAGATCGGGTCGTCCTTGAAGGTATCGACACCCAGCGACACCACGATGATGTCGGCACCGTAGCGGTCGATCTCGTCGCAGGCCTGCTCCAGCGCGGCGCTCCAGGCGTCCCAGCCGGAACCGGCGGGCAGCGGGTAGTTGAAGTTGCAGCCTTCACCCGCACCTTCACCACGTTCATCTTCATAGCCGAGGAAGAATGGAAACTCCGCTTCCGGGTGACCGTGGATCGAGGTGAACAACACATCGTTGCGCGCGTAGAAAATCGACTGGGTGCCGTTGCCGTGGTGATAGTCGACGTCGAGGATCGCCACTTTGCCGTGGCCTTGATCGAGGAAGGCTTGAGCAGCGATGGCGGCGTTGTTGAGGTAGCAATAACCGCCCATCAAGTCGCCGGCGGCGTGGTGCCCCGGTGGACGACACAGTGCGAAAGCGCTGCGTGCGCCGCGCTGGATGGCCGCTTGGGCGGTCAATGCAACCTGCGCTGCGCTGTACGCGGCCTGCCAGGTGCCGGCGGTGATCGGTGCGCCGCCGTCGAAACTGTAATAACCGAGTTGGCCGTGCAGGCTGGTCGGTTTGATCGAGCGCAACGTGCGCGCCGGCCAGGTGTAGGGAAGCAGATCGCCGTCGGTATTGAATTCAGTCCAGCGCGCCCATGCGCCTTTGAAGAAGTCGAGATAATCGCGGCTGTGGATGCGAGCGATCGGTTCCAGACCGAAATCCTGCGGCGCCTCGACGGGCCCCAGGTTCTGCTTTTGTACGCGTTGCAGCACGTGGTCGGCGCGCGACGGCATCTCGAAGCAGGGCTTGAGCTGACCGTCGATCAATTCGCAGCGGCCATGGTGCAGGTGGTGATCGTCTGAGTAGATCGTCAGCATTTGTTGTTCTCCGCAGGGCTGATTCGGTTGTCCACAGTCTTGCTCGCGCAGGGCAATTCGGAGAACGGCAGGAAAGGCCAAAAGGGGATCAATATGGCCAAAAAATGTGACCGAAATTCGCCCCTAAACGATTTATCAAGGGCGGAACTGGCTTGGCGCTACGCCACTCCAGCGCACGAACGCATGTCGAAAACTGGCGGTCTCGCTGAAGCCCAGCGCTTCAGCAATCCGGTAGATCGGCATCTGGTCTTCGCACAACATGTGTTTGGCCTGTTCGAAGCGCAACTCATCGAGCAGTTCCTGATAGCTGCACCCCAACTCCTTGAGATGGCGACGTAACGTGCGCGCCGAGCAATTCATCTGCTGCGCCAGGCCTTCGAGGCCCGGTGCGGCATTGAGCTGTGCGCGCAGCAACTGCCGGATCCGCCCCAGCCACGCCTGCCGTCCAGTGAATTCGAGATTCTGCTTGCGGCAGCGCTCGGCCATGGCCTGATGGGTGATGGTGTCCGCCAGTGGCAGGGGGTGGTCCAGCCAGCGCTTGTCGAAGGCGAATGCGTTGTCCCGCGCGTCGAAGTGCAGGGCGCAGTCGAAGTGCTCGGCGTAGATCGCCTGATAGTCTGGCGCCGGGTGTTCCAGGCGCGCCGCCAGCAACGGCAGGGGGTGCCCCAGGAGGTCGTCGCAGATGACTTTCAACGACACCAGGCAAAACTCGGCGTTGAACACTGCCATCGCCGGGCTCTCGCGATAATCCGCCGCGACAAACCAGACGCGCTCGCCATCGTCTTCCAGGCTCAATTCGAAAAGTGTTCCCAGCAGCGCCGGATACCGGATCGCCAGGCGCAAAGCGTCACCGAAGGTGGCACAGGTCAGCAGGGCGTAACCGAGCATGCCGTAGCAGGAAACATGCATGCGTCGGCCCAGTTCCAGGCCGATGTCATGCTTGAGTGCGACCGCATTGGCGCAAACCTGCATCTCCTGATTGGTGGTGATTCGTGTGTCGGCACGCTGCAGATCCGCCGCACTGATGCCGCTGCCGGCGAGCAGGGCATCGCTGGACAGGCCTTTGGCCTTGAAGGCGTCGAGCACCAGGGAAACGGCGTTGAGGGTGGTGAGGTGGGAGTGGAGCATGGGAGCTTCCAGCCTTGAGGTGGCTGGAATGCAGCAATTTATATGCCCAATGATGAACCTGTGGGAGCGGGCTTGCCCGCGATGCGGCGGCACATTCAACACTGAGGTGACTGACATTCCGCTATCGCGAGCAAGCTCCCGCAGGTTTTGTATGTCAGCTGAGCTCGCCGCACAGGTCCAGCTCGACCAGCCGCTGTACCTCAGCGGTGTCCAGGCCGGCACCCAGTAACGCATGCAACTTGCCGAACGCTGCCTCGCGAGTCATGCCGCCACCGGACAATACGCCGACACCGCGCAATCGACTGCCAGCCTCGTAAACATCCAGCTCGACGCCACCCTCATGGCATTGCGTCACGGCAACGACTACCACGCCGTTATCCCGCGCGCGACCAGCGCGGCCAGAAACTGCGGGTTGTCACTCGGCCCGGTGCCGCTGCCGTAGCACTCCAGCACCAGACCCTGAATGCCACTGTCGAGCAAGCCATCGAGGACTTCGGCGCTGATGCCAGGGAACAGTGGCAACACGGCAACCTTGGCCAGTTGCTTCGGCTGGTTGTAGCCAAGCTGCATCGGCACAGCAGACGCTTTCACGCCGCCGCCCTGACGCTCCAGACGCTTGAACGGATGACGGCCGAAACTGCGCACTTTCGCGCAACGGGTCGGCGCCAGCAGCTCACCGTGGAAGTACAGATGCACGCCCGGCGCCAGGCCATGCCCAAGCGCCACCAATGCTCCGCCGAGATTTTCCCAGGCATCGCTGTCGGTGACGCCCGCCGGCAGCATCGAGCCGGTGAAGCACACGCGAGCCTGCAGCCCCAGCAACTGGAAACTCATCGCGGCGGCGCTGTAGGCCAAAGTATCGGTGCCATGCAGAATCAGCACACTGTCACAGCCTTGCACATCAACAGCGTCGACCACCGCTTCGCGCAGTTGCTGCCAGTAGGCTGGGGTCATGTTGGCGCTGTCGATCAGCGGCGACATCTCACGAAAGCGCCACTGCGGCACGACCAGCTCAGGCTGGCTGTGCAGGTATTCGCGCATTCGTGCTTCGAAACCGGACGCCGGGGCCAGGCCGTTGGCACTGGCCTGCATACCAATGGTGCCACCGGTGTAGAGCACCATGACGTGCTGGGCGGCAGGGTAGGAACTGGGAACCATGGGCAAATCTCCACAAGACATGACGTGTGGGCGTGAGCCTGCTCGCGATAGCGCACTGGCAGTCGACATTGCACTGTCGTAGCGCTATCGCGAGCAGGCTCGCTCCCACAGTTTTTTGAACTGTACCTGACGGGCGCAGGGGATGCGCCCGTCATTCACCTGTCAGCGTTGCGCTGCAGGCACGCCTTGCGGCTCGGCTTCAGTCTTGCCGGTAGCAGCAGACGGGTTGGCCGGCCAGGCGTTCAGGTCGAGGTCCAGATCAGCAAATTTGCTGGAGTCGAACACTGGCTGTTTGACGCCGGCGCGGCGCTGCCCGTCGTAGTCGCGCATTACGCGCATGCCGACCTTGAACAGCATGGCCAGGGCCACCAGGTTGACGAAGGCCAGGCAGGTCATGGTGATGTCGGCGAAGGCGAACACCGTGCCCAGGTTTTCGATCGCGCCCCAGAAGATCAGCACCAACACCAACGCGCGGTAACCCATCAGCGCCTTGCGGTTTTCACCGATCAGGAAGCGCAGGTTGCTCTCGCCCAGGTAGTAGTTGTAGAGGATGCAGGTGAAGACGAACAGCGACAGCGCGACGCTGACGAACATGCGACCCCAGTCACCGACCACGGCGGCCAGCGAGTTCTGGGTCAGAACGATGCCGTCACCTTCGAAGCCCGGCGTGTAGAAACCCGACAGCAGGATCAGCAGCGCGGTGCAGGTGCAGATCACGAAAGTGTCGAGGAACACGCTGAAAGCCTGAACCACGCCCTGGGCGCCAGGGTGTTTCACGGCGGCCACAGCGGCGACGTTCGGCGCACTGCCCAGGCCCGCTTCGTTGGCGAACACGCCACGCTTCACGCCCATGACGATGGCGCTGCCGAGCAGGCCACCAAAGGCCGGGTCGAGACCGAAGGCGCTCTTGAAGATGGTTTCCAGCATGGCTGGCACGTGTTCGATCTGAGTGCCGATCACGTACAGGGTCACGCCGATATAGGCCAGGGTCTTGATCGGTACCAGCAGGTCGGACACCGAAGCGATGCGCTTGATGCCGCCGATGAAGGTGATGGCCAGCAACACCGCCAGGACGATACCGGTGTGTTGTGGGTTAAAGGCAAAGGCGTTTTGCAGCGAGTGCGTCACGGTGTAGGACTGCAGGCCAATAAAGGCGAAGCCGTAGGTGACCAGCAGCAGGACGGAGAACACCACTGCCATGCCTTTGAGTTTCAGGCCGTGCTGGATGTAGTAAGCCGGACCGCCACGGTACAGGCCATCGCCTTCGGCGCGCTTGTAGACCTGGGCCAGGGTGCATTCGAAGAAGCTGCTGGACATGCCGACCAGTGCGGTCACCCACATCCAGAACACCGCACCCGGACCACCGAGGGTCACGGCGATGCCGACACCCGCGATGTTGCCTGCACCGACACGGCCGGCAAGGCTGAGCATCAGGGCCTGGAACGAGCTGAGTTGCCCGGCGCTGCCTTTCAAGCTGTCGCGGAACACTGCGAACATGTGGAAGAAGTGGCGCAGTTGTACGAAACGCGAGCGAATCGTGAAGTAGCTACCGAGCCCGACAATGAGCACGATCAGTACTTTCCCTGAGAGGAAGTCGTTAATGACTTCGAGCATGGATTTTTCCTCGCTGTTTTTTGTGTAAGCAAATACTGGGTGGTCAGAAACATCGCGTTACACCGGTTTGCGCGCGGCACAACAGGTGGGGCGAGGGTTTCGTCCCGGATCCATTTCGCGGGTTTGTTATTAGTTCGGGTTTCGCATGGGTTATGGCCTCGTTACCGACGACCGCTCACGCGAAGAGGGGCGGCACTATACCCATGCTTTTGTGTAGGAGCGAGCCTGCTCGCGATAGCGGTGTGTCAGTCAACATATAATTCGAATGACACACCGCCATCGCGAGCAGGCTCACTCCTACAGGTTTTTCGGTAAAAAAGGGCTTGGGGACTAAATCCCCAAGCCCTCAAAAGGTGAGAGGTGTCTAGTCCCTCGACCTGGTGAGCGGTGCTACAAGTAACGTGTCGATTCAGCCTTTGAGCGGAACCAGACGCGGAGCAATCATGTTTTCCGGGCGCAGGATGTCGGCGAGCATGGCTTCGTCGAGCAGACCTTCTTCGCGCACCAGTTCCAGCACGCCGCGGCCGCTTTCAAGAGCGAGGCCGGCGATACGGGTGGCGTTTTTGTAGCCGATGTACGGGTTCAGTGCGGTGACCAGACCGATCGAGTGCTCGACCAGTTCACGGCAACGCGCTTCGTTGGCGGTGATGCCGACGATGCAGTGCTCGCGCAGCATGTCCATGGCGCGTTGCAGCAGGCGGATCGAGTCGAAGATCTTGAAGGCGATCAGCGGCTCCATCACGTTCAGTTGCAGTTGGCCGCCTTCGGCTGCCATGGTCAGCGCCAAGTCGTTACCGATGACCTGGAAGGCCACTTGGTTAACGGCTTCCGGAATAACCGGGTTGACCTTGCCAGGCATGATCGAGCTGCCTGGCTGACGCGCCGGCAGGTTGATTTCGTTGATGCCGGTGCGCGGGCCGCTGGACAGCAGGCGCAGGTCGTTGCAGATCTTCGACAACTTGACGGCGGTACGTTTGAGCATGCCGGAGAACAGCACGAAGGCGCCCATGTCCGAGGTGGCTTCGATCAGGTCGGCAGCCGGTACCAGCGGTTGTCCGCTGATCAACGCCAGGCGCTGAACGGCCAGGTGCTGGTAGCGCGGGTCGGCGTTGATGCCGGTACCGATGGCTGTGCCGCCCAGGTTCACTTCAGTCAGCAGTTCCGGGGCCAGCGTCTTCAGACGGGCCAGGTCTTCACTCAGGGTGGTGGCGAAAGCGCGGAATTCCTGGCCGAGAGTCATCGGCACGGCGTCTTGCAGCTGGGTACGCCCCATCTTCAATACGTGGCTGAATTCTTCACCCTTGGCGGCGAACGCCTGGATCAGGCTGTCGAGGCTGGCCAGCAGTGCGTCGTGACCCAGCAGCAGACCCAGGCGGATCGCAGTCGGGTAGGCGTCGTTGGTCGACTGCGCCATGTTCACGTCGTTGTTCGGGTGCAGGTATTGGTATTCGCCTTTCTGGTGACCCATGGCCTCCAGTGCGATGTTGGCGATGACTTCGTTGGCATTCATGTTGGTCGAAGTGCCAGCGCCGCCTTGAATCATGTCCACCACGAACTCTTCGTGGAAATCACCGCGGATCAATCGTGCACAGGCTTCGCTGATGGCAGCGTGCTTGGCTTCGCTCAGATGACCCAACTCACGGTTGGCGTCAGCAGCGGCCTGTTTGACCATTGCCAGACCGACAACCAGTTTCGGGTAATGCGAAATCGGAACGCCGGAGAGACGGAAGTTGTTCACCGCTCGCAGGGTCTGGATGCCGTAATACGCTTGAGCCGGTACTTCGAGGGCGCCAAGCAGGTCGTTTTCTGTGCGGAAAGATGCAGCGGAGGACATGATAGAAATCATCTCGATATGGACCCGGTCTATGCCGGAACGCTGCGAATGCTAGGCTTGTGGGAAATTTTGGGCCAATGCTGTTAAGCACTGGCCTATGCACATTCGGCATAATGCCCGTGTGACGCCGCGTGCGCGGCAGACGTGTGACCTGTTTTGGTGCGTGTCCGGGAGGACGTGATGAATCTGGAAAGCAAATGGCTCGAGGACTTCAGTGCTCTGGCCGCCACCCGCAGCTTCTCGCAGGCAGCCGAACGGCGCTTCGTGACTCAGCCAGCGTTCAGTCGACGGATCCGCAGTCTGGAGGCCGCGCTGGGGCTGACATTGGTCAACCGCTCGCGCACGCCGGTCGAACTGACGGCGGCGGGGCAGTTGTTTCTGGTGACCGCGCGCACCGTGGTCGAACAGCTCGGCGAAGTATTGCGCCACCTTCATCACCTCGAAGGCGGGCAGGGTGAAGTGATGCAGGTTGCGGCCGCTCACTCGCTGGCGTTGGGCTTCTTCCCGCGCTGGATCGCGCAGTTGCGTAATGAAGGGCTGAACATCGCCACGCGGCTGGTCGCGACCAACGTTGGCGATGCGGTGCATGCGTTGCGCGAAGGCGGTTGCGACTTGATGCTGGCGTTCTACGACCCGGACGCTGCCATGCAGATGGACCCGGAGATCTTCCCGTCGCTGCACCTGGGCCAGACTGAAATGCTTCCGGTGTGCGCCGCCGATGCCGATGGCAAGCCACTGTTCGATCTCGAAGGCGAAGGCAGTGTGCCGCTGCTGGCCTACAGCGCCGGTGCATTCCTCGGGCGTTCGGTCAATATGCTGCTGCGCCAGCGGGCTCTGCGCTTCACCACCATCTATGAGACGGCGATGGCCGACAGCCTCAAGAGCATGGCACTCGAAGGCCTGGGGATAGCGTGGGTGCCGCAACTGAGTGTGCGCGCCGAGCTGGCGCGCGGGGAGCTGGTGGTATGCGGCGGCCCGCAATGGCATGTGCCGCTGGAAATTCGTCTGTATCGCTGTGCGCTGGTTCGCAAGGCGAACGTGCGGTTGTTGTGGCGCAAGCTGGAAGGCGGTGCGGCGCAGGGTTCATAAACTGCGCTGTGTTTACGGACGCCAAGATCGCAGCCTTCGGCAGCGCCTACAGAGATCGGCGCAGGAGCTGCCGAAGGCTGCGATCTTTTGATCTTTTTGGCTGACCTCCAAGTCAATAAAACCGGGCATTTGCGGCAGATGACAGATGGTCGTGCAGGGGGCTGTTTATTGCTTTCTTTGCGGTATACTGCGCGGCCTTCGGCCGGTACGTCCGGCCATTTTTCGTACAATCAAGCCACGCAACCTGCGTGGCTTGTTGTTTTATGACGCGCCTGCGGGCGCTCCAGAGAGAAGAGGCGCGACGATGAGTGCACTGGTTGGCGTGATCATGGGCTCCAAGTCCGATTGGTCCACCCTTAGCCACACCGCCGATATGCTGGAAAAGCTCGGCATTCCTTACGAGGTGAAAGTGGTCTCTGCCCACCGTACCCCGGACCTGCTGTTCCAGTATGCCGAAGAGGCCGAGGCGCGTGGCATCGAGGTGATTATCGCCGGTGCCGGCGGCGCGGCGCACCTGCCAGGCATGTGTGCGGCCAAGACCCACCTGCCAGTGCTGGGCGTGCCGGTGCAGTCGTCCATGCTTTCGGGCGTCGACTCGCTGCTGTCCATCGTGCAGATGCCTGCGGGCATTCCGGTCGCCACGCTGGCCATCGGCAAGGCCGGTGCAATCAACGCAGCCTTGCTCTCGGCAAGCATCCTGGGCGCCAAGCACCCGCAGTTCCATGCGGTACTGAAAACCTTCCGTGCCGAGCAGACAGACAGCGTCCTGGACAATCCAGACCCACGTATTGCCTGAGGTTGTTGAGATGAAGATCGGTGTAATCGGTGGCGGCCAGTTGGGCCGCATGTTGGCCCTGGCGGGCACCCCGCTGGGCATGAACTTCGCTTTCCTCGACCCTGCGCCGGACGCTTGCGCCGCGGCGTTGGGCGAACACCTGCGGGCCGATTACGGCGATCAGGATCATCTGCGCCAGTTGGCCGATGAAGTCGATCTGGTGACCTTCGAGTTCGAAAGCGTCCCGGCCGAAACCGTCGCGTTCCTCTCGCAATTCGTCCCGGTCTATCCGAGTGCCGAAGCCCTGCGCATCGCTCGTGACCGCTGGTTCGAAAAGAGCATGTTCAAGGATCTGGGCATCCCGACTCCGGCGTTCGCCGACATTCAGTCGCAAGCCGATCTGGATGCCGCCGTGGCCTCGATCGGTCTGCCGGCCGTGCTGAAAACCCGCACCCTGGGTTACGACGGCAAGGGCCAGAAAGTCCTGCGCAAGCCGGAAGATGTAACAGGCACGTTTGCCGAACTGGGCAGCGTTGCCTGCCTGCTGGAAGGCTTCGTGCCATTCACCGGTGAAGTGTCGCTGATCGCCGTGCGTGCTCGCGATGGTGAAACGAAGTTCTACCCGTTGGTACACAACACCCACGACAGCGGCATTCTCAAGTTGTCGGTGGTCAGCACGGATCACCCGTTGCAGGCGTTGGCGGAAGACTACTCGAGCCGTGTGCTCAAACAGTTGAACTACGTTGGCGTGATGGCGTTCGAGTTTTTTGAAGTCGACGGTGGTCTCAAGGCCAACGAAATCGCCCCGCGTGTCCACAACTCCGGGCACTGGACCACCGAAGGCGCCGAGTGCAGCCAGTTCGAAAATCACCTGCGCGCCGTTGCCGGCCTGCCGCTGGGTTCGACCGCCAAGGTCGGCGAGAGCGCGATGCTTAACTTCATCGGCGTTGTTCCGCCGGTTGAAAAGGTCATCGCCATCGAAGATTGCCATCTGCACCACTACGGCAAAGCCTTCAAGGCCGGGCGCAAGGTCGGTCACGCCAACCTGCGCTGCGCCGACATGGCCACGCTGCAGGCGCAGATCATCAAGGTCGAAGCGCTGATCGCCGAGTAAAACAGTTTCATGTGGCAGCGGCGGAACCATTGCGGGGCCGCCGTTCTCTCATGGCAGGGTGCGAAAGTCTGACTAGGCTTCGCATATCGACCATTAAGAGGGAAATGTCATGGGAATTATCGGAACCATCTTTATCGGCTTGATCGTCGGCCTGTTGGCTCGGTTCCTGAAACCGGGCGATGACAGCATGGGCTGGATCATGACCATCCTCCTCGGTATCGGCGGTTCGCTGGCAGCTACTTACGGCGGCCAGGCTCTGGGCATCTATCAGGCGGGTCAGGGTGCAGGCTTTATCGGCGCACTGGTCGGCGCGATCGTTTTGCTGGTGATCTACGGTCTGATCAAAAAGAACTGATCCAAAGCGACAAAGCCCTCTCTGCCAAACAGGCGGGGAGGGCTAGAATGCTCGGCGACTGATTGTCCCTTCCTTTTACCGAGCTCCTCCATGCGCCGCATTTTGTTGACTCTCCTTTTCCTCGGCAGCGGTTTGGCCCACGCTGGCGAACTGCCGGAAACCGACTGGCTCGAACTGATGCCCAAGTCGGACCAGAAGGCCCTCGAGGCCATGCCTGAAATCGACCACAACTCCCCCGAAGCCACCGGTACCTTTACCGAGAAGGGCGGGATGAAGCAGGCCAAAGGTCTGCCGGCGGTGATGTATTCGACTAAAACCGTGGCGTCGATGAACGACAAGCACATCCGCATCGGCGGTTATCCGGTGCCGCTGGAATCCGATGCCAAGGGCCGCAGCACGTTGTTCTTCCTCGTGCCGTACCCGGGCGCATGCATCCACGTGCCGCCACCGCCGCCGAATCAACTGGTGCTGGTGCGTTATCCGAAGGGCTTGAAACTGGATGACATCTACACACCGTTGTGGGTAACCGGCACGCTGAAAGTCGAAAAGGTCAGCAATGATCTGGCGGACGCGGCGTATGCGCTGGAAGCAGACAAGGTGCGGGTGGTGCAGGAGTCGGATTTGTAGGTGTCTGGTTAAAGCGAAGCTTTTAAAGCGGCTTGCTGGCGATGTTCACACCAAGCGTGTGACTCGACCCCGGTGCCAGCACCACCACGTCATCCATCACATTCGCCGTCTCGATGCACAGCATGCGCTGCCAGCCATCGTCAGCCATGTCGCTGAACGCTGCCGCGCGCTCAACCCACGGATTCCAGATCACCGCCGAGCGCGAACCGCTGCTGCGCAGCTCGATCCGCCGTTCCCACGTCGTATCAACAATGCTCAACTGCGGCGGAGCGTCGAGGTAGATGCGGTCGGTCTCACCGGCAAAATGCATATCACCTTGCTGAGTGGCCGTTTTCCAGTCATCCAGCGTCTCGATGTAATTCAAACCACCCACACCGTCGACATGCACATTGCGCACATCGCTGACCGCGAAATAGGTGTGCAGCGCCTGGCTGATGCTGACGGTCTCGCTACCCCGGTTGTGGCTGGTCAGGCTGAAGTGCAGTTGATCGGCCAGATGCAGGGTCAGGGTCAGATCAACCTGATGCGGCCAGCCTGGCAAGCCGCCATCGGGGGCGGCCAGCTTGAATTCGACCTTGATGCCGTCAGCCTCTGATTCGATGCCGCCCAGCGCCCAATCCATCGCCCGCACCAGACCGTGCGCGGGTGCTGGTTGCTCGCCGGTGTACATGGCCTGCACGCTCTGCGGGTTGCGTTCGAACTTGCCGAACCACGGCCAGCACACCGGCACGCCGGCGCGGATGCTTTTGCCGGTCTTGAACTCGGCCTTGTCGTTGAGCCAGATGATCGGCGGCTGGCCATCGATCTGATAACTGAGGATGTGCGCGCCTTGCTGGGCTACCAGCACTTCGGCCTGACCGTGGCGGATGCGCCAGCAATTCAGTTCATCCAGTTTCACCGCTTCAACGTTGGGCGTGTTCATGGGGCGACTCTCAATCTGGAACAGGGCTGCAATGGACCGCAAAACGCTCCCGGCGTTTGACGCTTTAAGGCTATCGAGCTCTGGACGGAACCGAACGGGTGCGGCCGCTGCCGTCGATGGCAACGAAGACGAACACCGCTTCGGTCACTTTACGCCACTCGCTGGACAGCGGATCGTCGCTCCACACCTCGACCATCATCTGGATCGAGCTGCGACCGATTTCCAGGGTCTGGGTATAAAAGGACAACTGCGCGCCGACGGCCACTGGCACGAGGAACGCCATGCGGTCGATGGCGACGGTCGCCACACGGCCGCCGGCCACGCGGCTGGCCATCGCGGTGCCGGCCAAATCCATTTGCGCCACCAGCCAGCCGCCGAAAATATCGCCAAAGCCGTTGGTTTCGCGCGGGAGTGCGGTGATTTGCAGGGCCAGGTCGCCTTGCGGGATCGGATCTTCTTGTTCGAGCTCTATCATGCCGGGGTGCCTCTGACCCGTGAGTCTTCATTGGTACTTCAGGTGAATAGCCGTCCTAAGAAAAAACGATTCAGCCCCGAACATACTACGTTCGTCACGTTTTCCATAAGGCGCCTGAAGGGAAACTCTGCGAAACCGGCTGCTCCCGAGCAAAGGGCGGGCCAACGACGTTTTCGCACAGCAACCCCCTACAAACCGGAGCAGGTTGCGAGTATATCGGTCGGTAGACTCCACGACGACCATCCGGTTCTCATTTCGACCGTCAAATACGCGCCTCTATGTGCTTTTTCGAACAATTTGCTATGGTGCCGAACCTGCCCAAGCCACCGCCAGCGTTGTTGTGGCGGCAGATCCGACTATAAGAGAAGCCTTGCCATGACCACAGCGCCTTCGAGCCTCGCGCAGCCCGAGCAACCCGCACGACCGTTGACCCGCAATGACTACAAGACTCTGTCGCTGTCCGCCCTCGGTGGCGCGCTGGAGTTTTACGATTTCATCATCTTCGTTTTCTTCGCCACGGTGGTCGGCAAGCTGTTCTTCCCGGCTGACATGCCCGAGTGGCTGCGCATGATGCAGACCTTCGGCATTTTTGCTGCCGGTTACCTGGCGCGGCCACTGGGCGGCATCGTCATGGCGCATTTCGGCGACCTGCTGGGGCGCAAGAAGATGTTCACCCTGAGCATCTTCATGATGGCCGTGCCGACGCTGATCATGGGGCTGCTGCCGACCTACGCGCAGATCGGCCTGTGGGCGCCGATCCTTCTTCTATTGATGCGCGTGATTCAGGGCGCGGCGATTGGCGGCGAAGTGCCGGGGGCGTGGGTCTTCGTTTCCGAACACGTGCCGCAAAAGCACATGGGTTACGCCTGTGGCACGCTCACCAGTGGCCTGACCGCCGGCATCCTGCTCGGCTCGCTGGTCGCCACCGCGATCAACAGCATTTATACGCCTGCCGAAGTTTCCGATTACGCGTGGCGAATCCCGTTCCTGCTCGGCGGTGTCTTCGGTCTGTTCTCGGTGTACCTGCGCCGCTGGCTGCACGAAACCCCGGTGTTCGCCGAACTGCAACAACGCAAGGCGCTGGCTGAAGAAGTGCCGTTGCGTGCAGTACTGCGTGACCATCGTGGGGCGATTGCGATCTCGATGCTGCTGACCTGGCTGCTGTCTGCCGGGATCGTCGTCGTCATTCTGATGACCCCGACCGTGCTGCAAACGGTCTATAACTTCTCGCCGACGGTGGCGCTGCAATCGAACAGTCTGGCGATTGTGTTCCTGAGCATCGGCTGCATTATCTCCGGCGCGTTGGCGGATCGTTTTGGTGCCGGCCGCGTGTTCGTATTCGGTTGCCTGGGCTTGTTGATCAGCTCCTGGACTTTCTATCACAGCCTCGCCGCTCACCCGACCTGGCTGTTCCCGCTGTACGCGCTGACCGGTTTCCTGGTGGGCACCATCGGTGCGGTGCCGTATGTGATGGTCAAAGCGTTCCCGCCGGTGGTGCGCTTCAGTGGTTTGTCCTTCTCTTATAACGTTGCCTACGCGATTTTCGGCGGCCTGACGCCAATGGTGGTCAGCCTGCTGCTGAAAGAAAGCGCGATGGGGCCTGCCTACTACGTGGCGGTGCTGTGCACGGTGGGGATTCTGGTGGGGGCGTGGCTCTGGAAGAAGGGGCGCTGATCCAGACTCTGCATCAGGTGTTCTGACGCCATCGCGAGCAGGCTCACTCCTACATTTGGAATGCATTTCAATTGTGCGAGCGAGCCTGTTCGCGAGTGGGGCACCACGAATCATCCAGTAAAAACCCGAATGCTGGCCTTTCATCCAATTGTCATATTTCAGCCATAGAGTGTTCACACGGCCTGCTGATACTTGGCCCCGACTTAACACACCCTATCTGCTAGGAGTAAGGCATGAAACTGAAGCGTTTGA
>NZ_JAEKEG010000038.1 GCF_016651255.1 Pseudomonas sp. TH10 | reverse complement strand
AGAGGATGGTGTCGACCTGTCGTTCGGCCGGCAGAACATCGTGGTAGGCGATGGTTTCCTGATCAATGGCGACGCCCTGAACATCGGCAAGGGCCTGGCCGACGGAGAGTTTAACCGCGGGGGCGCCTACTGGCTGGCCGCACGCAAAGCTTTCGATCAGACCGCCGTATTGCGCCTGGGTGGCAAGGAAGGTTGGCGCAGCGATCTGATGTGGCTGAAATCGAACAACCGCGCGCAAGCGAAAACCGAGATGTACGTCGGCACCCTCGAGCACGTCAGTGAGGCTGGCACTGTGGGCCTGACCTACATCGACTCCACCGATGTCGACGAGCAATACGCGTCACCCCTGCAACTCGAGCGTGACGGCATGAAAACTTACAGCCTGCGCGCTCAAGGTAATGCCGGAGTACCCAACCTGTTCCTCTCCGGGGAATACGCCAAACAGGACAAACCTCACACCGCCAGCGAAGATGCCTGGTACCTGGAAGCGGGCTGGACCTTCGCCGACGCGCCCTGGACCCCGAACGTCAGCTACCGCTACAGCCGTTTCTCGGAGGGTTACGACACGCTGTTCTATGGTTTCAGTCGTGGTTTTGGCACCTGGTTCCAGGGGGAAGTGGCCGGTAACTATGCGGGTCCATTCAATAGCAATTCACGAATCCAGAACGTGACGCTGAAAGTCGCGCCTCTGGATAACCTGAGTGTTGGTGCGATGTATTTCAACTACGACACCATCGACCGTAACCTCGGCAATACCGACGGCCATGAAATCGACCTGTATGCCGAATGGCACGTCAACGACCACCTGACGGTGATGCCGTTGGTGGGGCTGTATCAGCCAGACAAGAGCGCTGAGCAAGGTGGTACGCAGTTAGGGAGCAATGACAGGAATCTGTATAGCCAGGTGGTGTTTGCGATGGGCTTCTGACCTGAACGAACACAAAAGCCTGCGATCTTTTGACCCTGAAAGATCAAAAGATCGCAGCCTGCGGCAGCTCCTACAGGGGATGGGTGTCGTTCCTACCGCTTGAGTCGCCGCGCGCTCAAGCCTGGCTATATCGCTTGCGGTAAGCCCCCGGGGATACGCCGAAACGCGCCTTGAACGCCGAGGAAAAGTAGCTGGAATCCGAGAACCCCCAGGCGTAGCACAGCGCCGAAAGTTTCTGTTCGCCATGGCTTTCACGCAGGTTTTGCGCGCAGAAATCCAGCCGGCGGTGCTTGATGTATTGCGCCACTACCAAGCCGCGCTTGGAGAACATCCGGTACAACCCACGCACCGAAATTCCCACGTCTTGAGCGATCGTCTCCGGGCACAGCCCTTCGGTGCTGATGTGCTCGTCGATGTAGGCGATGATCTTGCGAAACTGCCGCTCGTGGGCATCGCCGCCACTGTCGCGGGCGCTGATACCCGGCAACAACAAGCTGGCCAGCGCATCCAGGACCGCCTCGCTTTCCTGCATGTCCAGGCCTTCCTGCTGGCGGGTTTCCAGCACCAGCCTATTGGCCATTGCCGCCAGTGGCGTGCCCGCCGCGATGCGCGTGGCGCAGCTCAGACCACTGAAGTGCGAGCCCCGCTCCACCACCTGGCGCGGCAGGATCAATGACAATTGCCGGGAGTCTTCATGGTAGGTCATGTCACTGGGCCGGCAAGCGTCGATCAGGGCGATATCGCCCAGGCCCAGGCGGGTACGATTGTCGCCCTGCTCCAGCTGCGAACTGCCGCGCATCTGGAACACGGCGTAATAATGCCCGTCACTGCTAACGCTAACGTCCTTGCTGGTGCGATACAGGTGCACGTGTGCCATGTCGACGACACTGAGGTTGATGGCGCCACTGCGAAACTCCGCCAGCTCGCCATAAAAATCGCTGTCCAGCACCCGCGCGTCAAATCGCCTCGCAGGCTTGGTTGACCTGGCTCAACCATTGTTCGAACGCCTCATTGCGAACCGTCGAAGAACTCATCATCACTGCAAAGCCTCACGTGTTTTTTTATTTTTCGACCGCTTCGTCGAGCGGTTCGGCGAATGTTCGCAACTGGCCGCCCCCTTCCCTTGCCTGCCACAGGCTCGCCATTCTTCAGGCTCCAGCGTCGGCGTGCCAGCATTGTTTAGGGGTCAAGCGCGACTACCAGACGAGTGGAAACGCCAGCAATCACCGCTGCCCGAGGGATTTTTACTTGTTCTGCCGGCATTTGCCAATCAATGGCACAGACACACAACCACTTGGCAGCCACAGCAATTCTCCGCATTGCCCGGCAAGGCAGAATCGAACTGCAAAAATCTGCGTCTGCACCCGCGATTCGCGTGAACAATAATTCAGGGAGTTGCCCCTAATGCGAGCCACCAGGATCACCGTACAGTCAGCGCTGAGTCTGAGCCTGCTAGTACTCGGTTTGAACAATGCCAGCGCGGACCTGCCCGCTGACACGATCGGCCAGACCGTTCTGGCCTTTCCACCGGAAGCCCACCGCACGTTCATCGTCGATGTCGAATTCGAAAGTTTCGTGACGGGCCGCGTCAC
This sequence comes from Pseudomonas sp. TH10, assembly GCF_016651255.1. GTDB lineage: Bacteria > Pseudomonadota > Gammaproteobacteria > Pseudomonadales > Pseudomonadaceae > Aquipseudomonas. Next base: position 30,495 of record NZ_JAEKEG010000038.1, on the reverse strand, counting down.
CGTGGTCGACCCCGACAAAAAACGCATCCTCGGCATGGTGCCCACCGGCTTCGCCGCGCCCTCGACGCTCAGCCACGACCAGAAGACCCTCTACAGCGCCGACATCTTCTACTCCCGCGGCACCCGTGGTACCCGCACCGATGTGCTGACCGCCTGGGACAGCTCGACCCTGTCGCCGGCCTGGGAATTGCTGATACCGACCAAACGCGCCGAGTCGCTGACCCAGCGCTACGGCCTGAAAACCAGTGCCGATGATCGCTTTGTCTACGTCTACAACTTCACCCCGTCGACCTCCGTGACGGTGGTCGATACCCAGGCCAAGGCCGTCACTTCGGAGATCGCCATCCCCGGGTGCGTGCTCAACTATCCGGTCGGCAATCGTCGTTTCGCCTCACTGTGCGGCGATGGCAGCCTGCAGGTCGTCACCCTGAATGATCAGGGCGTGGAAACCGCCCGCAGCCGCACGCCATTCTTCGACCCCAACGCAGAAAAGCTCGTGGAACGCGCCGTGAATGTGGGCGATACCTACTACTTCACCACGACCACCGGCACCATACGCCCGGTGGATTTCGCCGCCGATGCGCCAAAAATCCTGCCGGCCTGGTCGCTCAGCAGCGACGAAGAAAAGAAAGCCGGCTGGGCCCCCGGTGGGTGGCAGCTGATGGCGGTGGCACCAAAATTGAACCGCTTGTATGTGCTGATGCACGACGCCCACGAACCGATGAAGTGGGAAGACCCGAGCCCGCTGATCTGGGCCTTTGATCTGAAAACCCAAAAGAAAGTCGCGACCCTGGAAGCGCCTGTGCCCGTGTGGAGCATGCAGGCCACCGGCGACGACAATCCGCTGTTGCTCGGCACCGACGTGGAAGGCGGCTTGCAGATTTTCGACCTCAAGACCAACAAGCTCACCGGCAGCATGGCCAAAGTCGCGAAAACCGCGACACAGGTCATGAGCTACTGACGAGGCCCGACCATGCACATTGATCCGATTTTCATTATCGCCAGCGCCCTGGCCATCGCCGTGCTGCTGGCCAGCGCCGCGACCCACAAGTTGCGCGCGCCGGCACGGTTTGCCAAACAACTGGCGGACTATCAGTTGCTGCCTGAGGCCCTGGTGCGACCCGGTGCACGGGTAATGCCGCTGCTGGAACTGACGATTGCCTTCGCGCTACTGGTTCCCGTCAGTCGCTCATGGGCAGCGCTGACCGCCGCTGGCCTGATCACTTTGCGTACGCCGCCGCCATCGGCATCAACCTGCGGCGTGGCCGGCGGGACATCGACTGCGGCTGTGCCGGGCCTGACCAGGCGCAGCCGTTGCGCCCGATCCTGCTGCTGCGCAACAGCGTGCTGATCGCCCTGGCGTTACTTGCAAGCGTGGTGCCGCTGGCCCGTGACCTGAATCTATTCGACGGCTTTGTGACCATCGCCGCCAGCGCCGTGGCGCTGCTGATTTACGCCGCAGCCGATGGCTTGCTGGCGAACTCCCCTCTTCTGCTCAAACTGATTGGTAGGTGATCAATGGACGGCTTAATCGTTTCCAACGCGTTGCTCTGGATTTTGCTGCTGGCCCTGGCGTTCGCCGTAATGGGCCTGGTGCGTCAAATTGGCGTGCTGCACGGGCGCATCGCACCGGCTGGCGCACTGATGGTCGATAAAGGCGTGGCCGTGAACGAGCCCGCGCCGCAAGTGACCGCATCCGACCGCAAGGGTCGCCCGGTGAACTTCGGCTACGCCGGCGAAAAATCCCAGCTGCTGTTCTTCCTGTCGCCGACCTGCCCGATCTGCAAGTCGCTGCTGCCGGCAATCAAGTCGATTGCCCGGGAACAGGCCGATCGCCTCGACGTGGTGTTCATCAGCGATGGCGACATGGACGCTCAGCAAGCGCTGATCCGCGAACACAAGCTCGACGACGTGACCTACGTAGTCGGCCCGGAAGTGGGCATGACCTACCAGATCGGCAAGCTGCCCTACGCCGCTTTGATCGACAAGGCTGGCACTCTCCGCGCCAAGGGCCTGGTCAATTCCCGAGAGCACCTGGACAGCCTGTTCGAAGTCGAGCACCTGAAAAGCGCAACGCTGCAGGAATACCTGAACAGCCAGCCGCACCCCCATGCGCATGACCACAGCCATGGCCATAGCCACTGATTAGGCAGGGAGACTGTTATGAAATTGCTGGATCTGTTGTTTGAGCGTTCATCCCGTCGAGTCGCCGATACGACCTCGCGACGCAAACTGCTGGCGCGAATGGGCTCGCTGATGGTCGCCGGTGCCGCACTGCCCCTGCTGCTGCCGCTGGATCGCACCAGCAAGGCGCTGGCCGCCGATAACCCGAAAGCCGGAGACCCCGGTGACCCGAACAGCTGCGACTACTGGCGCTACTGCTCCATCGACGGTTTCCTGTGCAGCTGCTGCGGCGGCTCGGTAACCTCCTGCCCGCCGGGCACCGAAGCCTCGCAGGTGACCTGGATCGGCACCTGCCGCAACCCGGCCGACAACAAGGACTACATCATTTCGTACAACGATTGCTGCGGCAAACAAAGCTGCGCGCAATGTGCCTGCACCCGTAACGACAGTGAAGAGCCGGCCTACCGCCCGTTCAACAACAACGACGTGAACTGGTGCCTGGCCGCCAAATCGCACATCTACCACTGCACGGTTTCGATCATCCGCGGCGTCGCTGTCTAGTGCACACAAGCCGTTGGTTGCTCAGGTAATCGACGGCTTTTTCGCAGAGGTGTTGTTAATGCACAGGTTGCTCATCTTCGGTCTGGTCTGCGCCATGACCGCCCCGCTCGTTCATGCGCGGGCCATCCCCAACCCGGCGCAGCGCCATGCACCGGGTAATGAAGCACCACAAAAACCCATCGCCGACGCGGGCTATAGCGTTGGCGTGAACTTCAGCTGCAATGCGCCGGGTGTCACCTGGGCAATGGTATGGGCTCCCCGGCCAACGACACGCCACGCATGACCGGGTTCGTCGGCAATTTTCTCAAGGTGCCGGGCGGGCGCGAGTTTCTCGTGCGAGTGCCGGGCATGTCACAGTCGGCGCTGAACAACGCGCAACTGGCCGACTTGCTCAACTGGCTGTTGCGCGAAGATGGCATGGCCGGCACTAGCATGCCGGCCAACTATCAACCGTACAGCACCGAGGAAGTCACCCGGCTGCGGGCAGCCACCATGCTCAATCTTCCCGGCACCCGCGCCGAGCTGATCAAGGCGATGCGGGCACAAGGCATCGCGATTGAAGACGGGATGGGCAACTGAGCTATTTCGGTTGCGCCACTGTGCGCAAATAGGGTTTTACCGTTTTAAAACCGTCCGGGTACTTCTTCTTCGCGTCTTCATCGGAAACCGAAGTCGGGATGATCACGTCCTCGCCCGGGCGCCAGTTCACCGGAGTGGCCACGGTGTGTTTGGCATTGAGCTGGATGGCATCGAGCAGTCGCAGCACTTCATCGAAGTTGCGCCCGGCGCTCATTGGGTAGATCAACATGGCCTTGATCTTCTTGTCCGGGCCGATGATGAACACCGAGCGCACGGTGGCGTTGTCCACGGCCGTGCGCGCGCCGCCACTGGCATTGGGGTGGATCATGTCGTAGAGCTTGGCCACCACCAGGTTCTCGTCGCCAATCATGGGGTAATTGACCGCGTGGCCCTGGGTTTCCTCGATGTCCTTGGCCCAGCTTTGATGGTTGCCCACCGGGTCAACGCTGAGCCCGACGATCTTGGTGTTGCGCTTGTCGAACTCGGGCTTGAGCCCGGCCATGTAGCCAAGTTCAGTGGTGCACACCGGGGTGAAGTCCTTGGGGTGGGAAAACAGGATGGCCCACTGATCGCCAATCCATTCATGGAAATGCAGCGTGCCCTCGGTGCTCTCGACGGTGAAATCCGGTGCTTCGTCGCCAATACGAATGGTCATGTGCGTTCTCCTCGAGGTGAAGGGTTGGGAAACTGCTGGACGGGTCAGTATAGGAGACGGTTGAGGATAGGGGTCCGGGAATGGAGAACCCGTAGAGTCCGATGTGCTGCACAAATGCCCTGCACTACCCTGACCCTGTAGGAGCTGCCGAGTGAAACGAGGCTGCGATCTTTTGATTTTCCAGGATCAAAAGATCGCAGCCTGCGGCAGCGCCTACGGGGAACCCATGGGATTCCAGAGTGTTTACCGACGTGCCAGCTTGTACCGCACACAATCCTCATAAAAGCCCTGGCGGATTGCCGCCGGCTTGATCCGCGAGGGGCTGTCGTAGGTCTGTTCGGTGATGCCCATGGCCATCATGCGCATCCACGGCTTGGTGAATTTGTAGGTCTGCAGCTTCTGCCGCGCTGCGTACAGCGACACTCCCGCCAGCTTCAACTCCTGGGCTTTAGCGGCCGTCCCCGCGCCCCAGCTGCACATGTAACGATCATTCGTCTTCAGTTCCCTGGCTTCGGCCATCGTCGCCACACTGGCCAGCCCGCACGACATTAACGCGATCATCACACTGCGCATGTAGATTCGATCCTAACAATTTGAAATTAAATTGATTCTGATCAAATCCCGCAGTGTTCGGGGCCAGTAAAATGCCTTACCGATACATGAGAATAATTCTTGATAAAGGCAAGACATTTCTTGCAACATCCATTTTGTTAGCTATAGCTAATACTCCCAATGTTCTAAAGTGAGGCAACGGAATGTCAGTCGCAAAGAAAATGACGGTAGGGCAACTGACAATGTTGACAGCCGTCAACATGTTGGGGTCCGGCATCATATTGTTGCCAACCAAACTCGCCGAAGTCGGCGGAATTTCTATCCTCTCCTGGCTGATCACAGCCACCGGTTCCCTGGCACTGGCTTACGCCTTCGCGCGCTGTGGGATGCTTAGCCGCAAAACGGGCGGTATGGGCGGCTACGCTGAATACACCTTCGGCAAGGCCGGCAACTACCTGACCAACTACACCTACGGCGTCTCGCTGTTGATTGCCAACGTGGCGATCAGCATTACGGCGGTCGGCTATATACAGACGCTGTTCGACGTCAAACTGGATTCGCTGCAAGTAGGCCTGGCGACCATTGCGTTGCTGTGGATCACCACGTTCGCCAACTTCGGCGGCGCACGGATCACCGGCAAAATCGGTTCGGTCACTGTCTGGGGCGTGATCGCACCTGTGGTACTGGTGTCCACGATCGGCTGGTTCTGGTTCGACAGCAGCGTCTACGCGGCGGGATGGAACCCGCACAACATGGGCTATCTGGAAGCAGCGGGGGCTTCGGTGGCGATCACGTTGTGGGCTTTCCTGGGCCTGGAATCGGCGTGTGCCAACACCGACGCCGTGGAAAACCCGGAGAAAAACGTCCCGATCGCGGTTCTGGGCGGCACGCTTGGGGCGGCGGTGATCTACATCGTCTCGACCAACGTCATCGCCGGCATCGTCGACAACCCGGAACTCGCCTCCTCCACCGCACCTTTCGGGCTGGTGTTTGCCAAGATGTTCACCCCGATGATTGGTGACATCGTGATGGGGACCATGATCCTCGCTTGCATCGGCTCTTTGCTGGGCTGGCAGTTCACCATTGCCCAGGTGTTCAAAAGCTCGGCTGACACCGGCTACTTCCTGCCGATCTTCGCCAAGGCCACCAAGACCGGCACGCCGATCGTGGGCATGTTGATCCTGCTGGCGCTGCAGACAGCGATCGGTCTATTGACCATCAGCCCCGACCTGAGCAAGCAGTTCGACATCCTCGTCAACCTGGCGGTGGTCACCAACCTGGTGCCGTACATCCTGTCCATGGCGGCCTTGATGACGATCCAGAAGGTTTCCAACGTACCCGCAGGCAAGGCACTGGCCACCAACATCATTGCCTGGATTGCCACGGCATACAGCTATCTGGCGTTGTACAGCTCCGGCGAGCAGGCACTCATGCTCGGCGGCGTTGCGACGATCTTCGGCTACACCCTGTTCAGCTTCGTCAACAACCGCCTCATCGCGCTCGAAGCGCACAACAATAGCGTGCCGACACAGACGGTCAGCGCCCAGCACATTACGGGCGAACCGGTGCCGGTGAATCATTTGAAAGCTGTACCTGTGGAGGTTAGATCATGACGGAATATAAGCACTCACTGGGAATGCTCACGCTGGTCGTGGGCGCTCCCCGGACAAACGCACCGTCTTCGGTCGTGCCCTGGATCAACTGATCCATGACGTGGAACAACGCTCCATCAGCGTGCTGATGTCGGAAAGCCTGAGCGACGCGACGTCGATCCTGCGTTCGGACTCGGCCATCCAGTGCGTATTGCTCAGCTGGGAGATGGACGAGAGTGAAGGCCATCAGGAATGCATCAAGCTGCTGACAACCCTGCGCGAACGCAACACTCGGGTGCCGGTATTCCTGATCAGCGACCGCAGTACCGCCTCGAGCATTCCGCTGGTGGTGATGCAGCATGCCGACGACTTCATCTGGCTGCCGGAAGACACCAGTCGTTTCCTCAGCGGCCGCATCATGGCGGCCATCGAGCGCTACCGTCAGGCTGCGCTGCCGCCGATGTTCGGTGCACTCGTCAAGTTCTCCCGATCCTATGAATACTCGTGGCACACCCCAGGCCATGCCGGTGGCACCGCCTTCCTGAAAAGCACTGCGGGACGCGCTTTCTACGAGTTCTTCGGGGAAAACCTGCTGCGCTCCGACCTGTCGATTTCGGTCGGTGAGCTCGGTTCGCTGCTCGATCACAGCGGCCCGATCGGCCAGGGCGAGCGCTACGCCGCCAAAGTCTTCGGTGCCCACCGCACCTATTACGTGACCAACGGCTCCTCGATGTCCAACCGCGTCATTCTGATGGCGAGCGTCACCCGCGATCAGATTGCCCTGTGCGACCGCAATTGCCACAAGTCGGCTGAACACGCGATGACACTGTCGGGGGCCATTCCGACCTACCTGGTGCCGACCCGCAACCGCTACGGCATCATTGGCCCCATCCTCCCGCAGACGTTGAGCGCCGAGGGCGTCAAGGCGGCAATTGCCAACAACCCACTGGTCAAGGAAGGCATCGATCCGACGCCCGTCCACGCCATCGTCACCAACTCTACCTACGATGGCCTGACCTACAACGTCACCCGAGTCGAGAAATTGCTGGGGGAAAGCGTCGATCGTCTGCATTTCGACGAGGCCTGGTACGGCTATGCGCGGTTCAACCCGCTGTACCGCGAACGCTTCGCCATGCATGGCGCCCCGGAGGATCACGACGAGTCCCGGCCGACCGTGTTTGCCACCCAATCGACCCACAAACTGCTGGCCGCACTGTCCCAGGCGTCGATGATTCACGTGCGTAACGGCCGTAATCCGATCCCCCATGCACGCTTCAACGAATCGTACATGATGCACGCCTCAACCTCGCCGAACTACGCGATCATGGCCTCATGCGACGTCAGCTCGGCGATGATGGAAGCGCCCAGCGGGCAAATCCTCACCACTGAATCCATCGAAGAAGCGATCAGCTTCCGTCAGGTCATCTCGCGCATGCACCATGAGATGGCGAGCGATGACCAGTGGTTCTTCACCTGCTGGCAGCCTCCGACCGTGCAAGTCGGCGCGGCGGCGGTGCCGTTCCACGAAGTCGACCCGGTACTGCTCAAAAGCGAGCCGAACTGCTGGGTCCTGCACCCGAACGAGGTGTGGCACGGCTTTGGCGACATCGAAGACGGCTACTGCATGCTCGACCCGATCAAGGTGTCGGTGCTGAGCCCGGGCATGGGCGACGATGGCAATTTGCTGGAATCCGGTATTCCCGCATGCGTGCTGACGGCGTACCTCGGTCGCCAGGGCATCGTGGTGGAAAAAACCACTGACTTCACCATCCTGTTCCTGTTCTCCATCGGCATCACCAAAGGCAAATGGGGCACGCTGGTCAACGCCCTGCTCGACTTCAAGCGGGACTACGACGAGAACGTGGAGCTCGAACTGTGCCTGCCGGACTTGTTGGCCGCGAACCAGCAGCGCTATGCCGGCATGGGCCTGAAGAACCTGGCCGACGAGATTTTCGCCGCCATGAAGGAGAACAAGACCACTTCCACCATGGCCCAGGCCTTCGGCATGCTGCCGCAAGCCGAGTTCAGCCCGGTGGAAGCCTACGAGAAGCTGGTGAGGAACGAAGTCGAACTGGTGACCCTGGAAGAAGCTGCCGGCCGCATTGTCGCGACCGGGATCGTGCCTTATCCACCGGGTATTCCACTGCTGATGCCGGGCGAGAACGCAGGACCTGCGGATGGGCCATTGCTGGCATATCTGAAGGCGCTGGAGAACTTCGACAAATCCTTCCCGGGCTTCACACATGATACGCACGGTATTGAAACCGAGGACGGCGTATCACGGTTGTTGGTGTTGAAGTGAGGTAAGCCTCTGGGGAGCGAGGGGTGTGCTCGGTGTCGTGGTGGGTCAGGCAATGACTGTATTGCCCGACACACCGCTATCGCGGGCGAGCCCCGCTCCCACAGGTTTTGTGGGGTCCCACAAGGGGCCTCGTCGGGGTGGGATTTGTGCGCGGCATCGTTTCGGTGTGGGGTTGAAGGTAGTTTCGGCAGCCGATTGGGCTGCTATGATTGACCACCATGACCAACATGCCCGCGTTCCGCCAACCCTGCCCTCCCGGCGCCTGCGATTGCGGGCGCGATCCGCTGCTGGAAACCCCGGGCGCAGACGTACGCATCCTGCTGCTGACCCGGGCGGAAGAAAAACGTCTGCTCGAGCGTCTGGAGAACCTGCAGAGCCTTGGTGACCTGGAGCGCTTGCAACGGCGCATGCACGAACAACTGGGTATCCGCGTTGACATTGCGCCAGGCTTCAACGAAGTCCGGACCATGCGCGGCATCGCCATTTCGATCGCCGAACTGCCCGGCTTGTGCCGCAAGACCCGTGCATCGATCCCGGCGGCCATTCGGCGCGGGTTGGAGAAGCATCCTGAAGTGGCTTATGAATTGCTCAATGCCAATGACCTGCTCAGAGATGCCTGAAACGCAGATCAAGGGCAATTCCAGCAAACTCTGAAGCCCGCAATTAATCCCTTGTGGGGCCTATTTTTTCATTCCAACACGACGGCGCATATCGGCGGTGATGGTCTGGCGGGTTTTTTCAGGTCTGCCCAGGGCTCATGGCCGACCTCGGCAAGGCGTTCATGCACGTTGTGCACATTCCATTGATTACCGCCCTTCAGCTCCTCTACCTCCTCCCTGAAAATCGGCACCGACACCGGCAGCCCTTCACGGGTGCGCACCGCATAGGCGCAGATCGTCGTGGCGCCGAGGCCGTTGCGCAGGTAGTCGATGAATATCCGACCGACGCGGTTTTTCGGTCCGGAGACCGCAGAAAAGCGTTCGGGCAGCAGTTTCGCCATGTGGCTGACAATCGCGTGACTGAATTCTTTCACCTCATCCCAGCCAAGTTTGCGGGTCAGCGGCACCACCACATGAATACCTTTGCCACCACTGGTCTTGAGGAAAGCCTTAAGCCCCAGTTCATCCAGCACCGACAGGGTCAGCTGAGTCGCCTCGACCATGCTTTTCCAAGGCAGCGCCGGGTCGGGGTCGAGGTCGAGGATGAATCGGTCAGGCTTGTCCAGCTTGTCGGACGTGGCATTCCAGGTATGCAGTTCCACCGTGCTCATCTGCACGGCACCGATCAGCGCTTCGGCGTTGTTGATCATCATCACCGGCTGCCCGGTGATGTCCTTGTCGAGGGTAGTGATGCCCGGGATCGCGAGGCGCTCGGCGTTTTTCTGGAAGAACAGCTCGCCGGCGATGCCATCCGGAGCACGCACCAGGGCGACCGGGCGATCCTTCAGTTCGGGCAGGATGAATTCGGCGACTCGGGCGTAATACTCAGCCAGTTGCATCTTGGTGGTGCCACTGCTGGCATCGATCACCCGGTCCGGATGCGTAATACGTACCTTGCCTGCAGCAAGCCCCGCCTGGGATGGTGCCGGGCTGGCTTGTTCTGCGGCGGCTTTTTTGCCGGCAGGCTTTTTGGCTGAAGGTTTCCTGGTAGCAGATTTCTCGGCAGCAGGCGCCGATGCAGCGCTTTTTTCACCACGGCTGGGCGCTCCTCGGTGATGTCCTTGGCCGGTTTATCGTCGCGCAATCCATGGAATACGGCGTGACGCACTGACCCGTCCTTGGTCATTTCGGCAAAGGCAACTTCTGCCAGCAGTTTCGGCTTGAGCCAGTGCACGCCTTTGGCCTCAAATCCTGAGGGCGGATTGACGACCGCCGCTTTCTTCGTCTGCAACGGTTTCAATTGCGCGAGGATGCTTTTCAATGTCGTTTCGTTGAACCCGGTGCCGACCTTGCCGGCGTAGCGCAACTCGCCACTGTCACGGTCATGCAGGCCTAACAGCAAGGCGCCGAAGGCACTGCGCGAGCCTTTTGGGTCGGTGTAGCCGACGACCACGAATTCCTGCCGGTGTTTGCACTTGAGCTTGATCCAGTCGCCGCTGCGCCGCGACACATAAGGCGAGCCGAGGCGTTTGCCGATCAGGCCTTCCATTTGCATCTGGCAAGCGCTGTTGAGTAGCGCATCGGGGGTTTCGTCGAAGGCTTCGGAGAACCGCAACAACGGATTCTTTTGCGTCCCCAGAACCGTCGACAGCGCTGCGCGTCGCTCCTCGACCGGCACCTCACGCAGGTCGACGCCGTTGAGATACGGCAGATCAAACAGGTAATAGAGGATATTGCCGCTGCGTCCGGCCTCGAAAGCGTTTTGCAGCGCCTGAAAGTCCGGCACGCCATGCTCGTTGGCGACCACCATTTCACCGTCCAGCCAGGCTGATTCGAGGCCCAATGCGGCCAGTGCTTCGGCCTGTTGCGGCAGTTTGTGCGTCCAGTCATGGCCGTTGCGGGTGAACAGTTGCACCTGCTCATGATCGATGCGCGCCATGATCCGGTAGCCGTCAAACTTGATTTCGTAACTCCATTCGCCATCCGGGGCTTTTTCGACCAAGGTTGCCAGTTCCGGCTTGATCAGCTCCGGGAGCTTGGCCTTGTGAGCGCCGGTCAGCTTGGCCGACTGGCCTTCAGGGGCGACCTTGGATGCGGGCTTTTTGACGGGCTTGGGTTTGGCGGCGGTCTTGGCCTTTTTCGGCAGGATGGTGCGGTCGCTGAGCACGCTGTCGGGCGCGGCGACGACCACGTCGTAATCGCTCTCGGGCTTGGCCGCGTTGTCCTGATGTTTGATCAGAAACCAGTTTTCCTTCTTTCCTGGCATGTGCGTGCGCACCAGATTCCAGATTCCGCCGAGTTTTTCGCCTTGCAGTTCGAATTTGAGCTTGCCCTTGGCGTAGGCCTTTTGCGGATCTTCGAGCGGAATCCACACGCCGCGATCCCAGACAATCACATCGCCGGCACCGTAATGCCCTTCGGGAATACTGCCCTCGAACGTCGCGTAATCCAGCGGATGGTCTTCGACATGCACCGCCAGACGTTTGACCTTGGGGTCGAGCGACGGCCCTTTCGGCACCGCCCAGCTCTTCAGTGCGCCATCCAGTTCCAGGCGAAAGTCGTAATGCAGGTGCGAAGCGTCGTGCTTCTGGATGCAGAACTGCAGAGCATGATCAGGCGCCTTTTTACTGCCGGCACGCTTGACCGCCGCCGGTTCAGATGTCGCCGAAAAGTCGCGCATGCGGTTGTAGTCGTCGAGGTTCCTGGTCATGGCTCACTCCCCTGATGCCGTTGCAACGCTGCCCCCGATGCCGGGGCCGATGCGCGTGACGATCAACGCTACCACTGCAATCCGCTCGACCCGCTGATAACCCGGAGTCAAGAGTTCCTCGCCAAACACATCGGGATCGATCTCGCGATAAGTCCAAGCGAACAGTGGCGAGGCCAGGCGCGGTGACAAGGCCTCGAGGAATGGATCCCGCCCCTCGACCATGGCCACCCCCGTGTACAGTACCAGCGAGCCCCGGCTGCCAGGCGATTGAGCGCCTGCTCGACGATGCGCACCGACAACTGCTCGCCGAACTCACCACCGCCATGGCGGTATGCGCGCTCACCGGGGTCGGCCATGTACGGCGGATTGGCGACTATGAGATCAAACTGGCCGTCGACGTCCTGCAGAACGTCGCTGGTCTCCACTGTGATATTGGCCACCTCGGCCAGGGCGGCATTGACCGTGGTCAGGCGCAATGCCGCCGGGTTGATATCGACCGCCAGCACTTGCGCTTCACGGCGCGCCCGGGCAATCACGATTGCACCGACGCCAGCGCCGCAACCAATATCCACGGCACGGCGAATCGGCGTAAAGCTCTGCTGCAGGTGGCTGTGGATCAGCTGCGCAAAGCGATAACTGTCCGGCCCAAAAATACCGAATCAGCCGCTTCAGTGGGAAAGCCCGAGTGCGCAAAGAGCAAATCGTCGAGGCTCGACCAGCGCACGCGACTTTTCAGCCGCCCGTGGCTGTCCTGCAGGACACCAGCCTGCTGCAGTTGCCGCTGTTCATCGGCAGGCAGCAGCCCGGACTCGAATGTCCGCGACCAGCCGTAGACGTCTCGCAGGTTTTTTGCCGGGCGTGTGGCGTCGCGGTCGAGTACCCGCTGGTGGGTCAGCGGAGTGGGCGTGACAAAACGATAGCCGTCCGCCTGCAGGCGTCTTCCCAGCTGTAATAGAGCCAGTTCGTCGGCGTCCAGTCGTTCTTCCTGATTCATGTGCAGCTCCCTAGCGCAGGCTGGATTTGAGTTCGATGTAGCGCCGCGTGGCGAGCAATCCCGCCGGGTGCGAGTGACGATGGGCTGACAGCCACGGGATCAACACGGACATCTGTGCATGGGGATCCAGCCCCGCGAGGGAAGCTTGCAGCGACTGCACGTCAGGGTCACTGACCGGCAGCTCGGGAACCCGGGCGGCACTGACTACACGCCGATGTGCCGGCCTGGCCCGCTCGGGCGCCCAGTCTCCAGCGATCCAGTCATGCAGCAATTGTTTCTCATAAGGGCTGAACACACCGAACATCGCCGCACCATCGCCCACAATCATCTGCCAGAACCGGCTGCCCTGCGGATCCTGGTGACGCTTGATCCAGCCCTTGTTTTCCATGGCACTGAGGAAACCGGGCAATTGCTCGGGTGAAGACAACCACTGATTGACCGTCTTGCCCTCGAAACGGCAATAGTCCGAATGCATGTGCTGGCCGAACAGACGCTTGCGTTCGAGCATGCCCAGCAACTCTTGCTCAAGGTCGAACGACTCAATAATCGCGCGACTGCCCTGCCCCAGATCGTTCAGTCGATAGCCAGCAGCAACCCGACTCAGGAACTCTTCGCGGTCGCCTCCCAGCGGCATCAGCTGCAGCACCGACTGCACGGCTTTATGCGCGTGGCCGGTGCTGGCGTTATCGATGGTGACATGGAGCGTGAAATAGTAGGGATCGATGCCCAGTTCGCTCAGTTCATAAGCGCTGATCAGCAGGTGCAACGGCAGTTGTTCATAACCGAGGTTGTAGCCGATGACTTCAGGCATGAAGTCATCGCTGCACTCGCCCAGCGCCAGCTGAATCGCGCCTTGCAGGTATCGCTCGGCGGGCAGCGCGCAGGCGTCATCCAGGCCATGTTCGGCCAGGAGCTTGCGATAGATCACGACGTGATTCTGCGCCGGATTGCCGTCGCCCAATTCTTCCAGGTAGGTGCAGATCAGCCCGTCGAACCGCGGGTCACGCCAGTGGCTCAGCAAGCCATATAACCACGCGCCGTCCACCAGTTTGGTCGGCCCGACAGCCTGCAGGAAGAACAGCGCATGGGCCTTGTTGCTGAAAAACTGACGTGGGCCGCCATCCTTGCGTTGTTGCAGATAATCGGCGTACTGGCGCGCTACCTGCGCGCAGTGCTGTTCCACGAACCCTGGCAAGGCAGACAGGTCCCGGGGCATCTCCTCAGGCAGATCTTGGGCCTGTTGAAGTTGCTCGACCAGGAACGTCCGCGCCAGGGATTTGCGCTGCGCGTCATCGACGTTGAGCAGCAGTTGGGCATAGGTATTTTTCAGGCTACCGGCGGCCGGGATCGACTCTGCGTGGGCAGGCCGGGATTCAAGTCTTGTCAGGGCAGTCATGGGCGCATCTCTCGGTCTATGGCCAGTGGCAGGACGCTGAATCAACACGTCTCTACTGCAGCAGAGCGATGAGCCTGGGAGAAAATTCAATTGAGGTTAAAAATGGCCGGACAGACGGCCAGGGCCTGGAGTAAACAAGCCCCTTGTAGGAGCGAGCTTGCTCGCGATGGGGCCGGCCAGATAGACCGCTGCCGTCGTGATCGCCAGCAAACCCTGCTCATTCGGGTTTGCGTGATGGCTTATGCAGTGCCCTTGGCCTGCTGTTCCAGATGCACTTGCAGCTGTGGATCTATGCTCAATGCGGCTGCCAGTTCGTCGAGATAAGCGCGCTCGGCATCCTGCTGGTCGTCCACCAGCATCACGCTGGCCAGGTACATTTCGGCAGCAATGCCAGGGTCCGTCGCCGACTGTGCCACGTCGGCAGCATTCAGAGGCCGGGATACTTCGTTGTCCAGCCATAGTTGCAGTTGCGGGTCGTCGGTGTGACGGCCGATTTCTGTACTGATCATCTCGTGCTCGGCAGGGTCGATCCGGCCATCGGCCTTGGCCGCTGCGATCAGCGCGCGCAAGATAGCGTGGCTGTGTTCCTCGACTTCCGGTCCGGCCAGCAGGTTCACGGTCTGTGGCGCTTGCTGCGGGGCAGATGACGCCTGATTGCGCTGCCAGGCCTGATAAGCCTGGAAGGCGATCATGCCGAGCGAGGCCAGGGCCGCGTAATTCATGGCACCACTGCGTCCGGATCGGTTCTGGTTCGCGCCGCTCAGGGACGAACCACCGCCAAGCAGGCCACCGAGCAACCCGCCCAAGCCACTGCCGCCCATGCTGGAACCGGCGCGACCGCCACCCAACAGGCCGCCAAGATCACCGCCGATGCCGCCCTTGGGGGAAGCGGCACCCGTTTGCTGCGAGGCTTGGCCACGGAGCAGTTGTTCGAGCAGGTCGCTGGTGTTCATGACGTCGTCCTTATTAAGGGATGTATTTCGGTCAGGAAACGATAGTCCTTGCGGGCCAATCTGCCACCACCGTCTGGCTGCCGACATCAGGGCAACAGCGGCGTGGATTTAGCCGATGTATTTTCCCGCGACGCAGCTAAGATTTACTGACGGTGAACCTTATTCGCGGATTTTCGGTCGATAGCTGCAACCCCGACCCGGTTTGCCGGCGCCCTTACCCATAAGGACGATAACCGGCATGCATCACTTTCTGGAGAACGCCCCTGTGATATCGACCGTACACATCGCCAGGCTCAAAGCATGGGGCGCCCATGGTTTTACCGCGACCGGCGTGGTCACCGCTTTCCTTGCCACCCTCGCCCTGCTGGAAAACCAGCCGACCCATTGCCTGATGTGGCTGGGTGTGGCGCTGATCGTTGACGGCCTCGACGGCGCATTGGCGCGCAAGGTCAATGTGCAATCGGTGCTGCCGAGTTTCGACGGCTCGATCCTCGATCTGGTGATCGATTACCTGACATACGTGTTCATTCCGGCACTGTTCATCTATCGCTACATTCCGTTGCCCGACTACACGCTGTTGCTGACCGTGTCGCTGATTCTGGTGTCGTCGCTGTTCTGCTTCTGCAACGTCAATATGAAGAGCAAGGACAACTATTTTGTCGGTTTCCCTGCCGCGTGGAACGTGGTCGCGCTGTGCCTGTACATCATCGGGCCGGGGCCGTGGATCACCTTTCTGACCGTGATTGGCCTGGCGCTACTGACCGTGACGCGAATGAAATTTCTGCATCCGTTCCGTGTACGCCGCTTTATGCCGATCAACATTGCCGTGACGGCAGTCTGGCTGCTATGCAGTTTGTCGCTGGTGCTCAATCATCCGGTGATCAACCCGTTGGTGATGGGGTTGTGGCTGCTGATGTCGGCGTACTTTCTGGGGATTTGTATCTGGCGCACGGCGCTGGAGTGGTTTGATGGATCGCGGCACAAATAAACTTTCAAATGATCACGCTACCCTAGGAGCTGCCACAGGCTGCGATCTCTTGATCCTGACTTTTTTGCCTCAAGATCAAAGAATCGCTGCCTGGGGCAGTTCCTGCCCGGGGTTCAGCGCCGGGTGATGACCACCTCCAGGTACTCGCTCGGCACCACCAGCGATTTCTCGCCCGCCCTGTTCATCCGGTTGAGCAACTCGGTCAGGTCTGCTTCCAGCGCCGCGGCGCCATCGGGAGGGAGCGCGGCGAATGCCTTGTGCACCGGACCGTACCAGCTGCGAAACGTGTCAATGAAATGGGCCGCCGAGCGATAGCGGAAGTTGAAGGTCCGGCGGCTGACCTGGACCAGGAAATTGCGCTCGTCGAAGTGCGTATGCAGCCAGGCCTCGGTGCCCCACTGCGAAGGCGGTTGCGCCCCCGGCGGCGGCGGCATGTGCTTGCCCAAGGTCTTGAACACCTGGCCGACGAAGCCTTCGGGCGTCCAGTTGGCCAGGCCGATACGACCTCCGGGGCGACACACCCGGGCCAGCTCTGCAGCGGCTTTCGATTGATCGGGGGTGAACATCACACCGAAGGTCGACAGCACCGCATCAAAACTCGCATCTTCAAAGGGCAATGCTTCGGCATCGGCGACCTGAAAGGTGACTTGCAGGCGCTCTGCCCGCGAGCGGTCCTCGCCGCGTTCCAGCAATGCGGCCACATAGTCGGTGGAAGTGACGAGGCAACCGCGCCGTGCGGCCGCGAGCGTGGCATTGCCGTTTCCGGCAGCCACGTCCAGCACGCGCTCATCGCACAGCAGGTCGCAGGCCTCGGCCAACTGCTCGCCGACGATCTGCAAGGTGGTGCCGATCACGGCGTAGTCGCCACTGGCCCAGGCGGCCATCTGACGGTTCTTCAAGGCAGTGAGATCAATGGGTGTACTCATGAATTCCGCTCCATTGCGGGTAGGAACGCAGCCAGCTTACTCAGCCGTGGTGGGATCGATGACGTGCATGACCTGGGAAATCCGGTTAGCCGGAAAACCGCTCAGCCGGGCGTGTTCCTGGATCTGCTGTTCATCCGGTGCGATATACACGCAATAGAGTTTGTCACCTGTGACGTAGCTTTCCTGCCACTGCACCTGGGGCAAATCGCGCAAGGTCCGGCAAGACTTTTGCGCCGCTGCTTTCAAATCCCGCTCCGACAGTGCTCCTGCACCTGCTATCTCCCGTTCAATGACGAACTTAGGCATGACAACCTCTCATTCTTGTTATGGGGACAGGGTCTTGTGCCCTGCAGGCAAACTATCGCCCCGCGGCAGGGCGGCGTCCTGTCCGATCGTCGGCCAGGCCTGTCCGATCGTCCGGAGTTTTTCCATTGCCTTGCGATCGGGCCACACTCTGAAGGGCCCCCGCCTGCACGGGTAAATCCCCATGGACGCCCTGTCCCAGACCCTGCGCGTCGTCCGCCTGATCGGCGCGATTTTTATCAATGCCAGGTTTACCGCCCCCTGGTGCTACCAATCCCCGAGCGCCGACTCGGCCGCGCCCTTTCTGGAACCCGGTGCCGAACGGGTGGTCATCTTTCATCTGATTACCGAAGGCGAGTGCTACGTCGAACTCGGTGACGATCCGCCGTTGCTGCTGACCGCGGGCGATGTGGTGGTATTTCCCCAGGGCGATGCCCATCGCATGTGCTCGAGCCCGGGCCTGCCCCCTGCTACAGGAGCGCGCCTGGACGCAGTGCTGGCGCGTCGTCCACGGCAATTGAGCTATGGCGGAGGCGGCGTCGTCACACGCCTGGTGTGCGGTTATCTGGCGTGTGATGCGCGGCTGGCGGGCATGCTCTTGACCGGCTTGCCCGCCATCGTGCGGGTCAATGTTCGCGGCTCGGACGCCGGGCTATGGCTTGAGTCCTCGGTGCGTTACGCGCTGACCGAAGCCCGCTCCCCCAGGCCCGGAGGCGAAGGCGTGCTGGCGAAACTGGCCGAAGTGCTGTTCATCGAAGTGCTGCGCTTGTACATGAACGAACACGGTGAGGGCCGCACGGGGTGGCTGGCGGGAGTTGGCGACCGGATTGTCGGCGCCGCCCTGAACGCCCTGCACAAAAGCCCTGCGAACGCCTGGACCCTGGAGGAGCTGGCCCGCACCGCCGGCACCTCAAGGTCGGTGCTGGCCGAGCGTTTCCAGCAATTGGTCGGCAGCTCGCCGATGCAATACCTGACGCAATGGCGAATGCTGCTGGCGGCCAATCTGCTGAGCCGCAGCAACAGTTCACTGACGCGCATTGCCGAGGAAGTCGGGTATCAGACGGACACCGCCTTCAGCCGCGCATTCCGGCGCGAGTTCGGCTCACCGCCGGCGGCCTGGCGCCGCTGCCAGGCAGGGACTGTGCAGCAGCGGCTGTGAGACTGTTGCCCTCCGGCGAGACCCACCCTGTAGGAGCTGCCGAAGGCTGCGATCTTTCGATTTTCTGCGGGATCACAATTGCCAAAGATCAAAAGATCGCAGCCTTCGGCAGCTCCTACAGGGTTCAGCTTGTCAGGCAATGGCCCCGATCAGGCTCCGGGCGCCTTGGCCTCCTCCAGCAGTTGCTGAATCATCTGCTCCTGCGCGTCGTAGGCGCCTTCGCCAAAATGGGTGTAGCGTACCTGCCCCTTGGCATCGACCAGGTAATGCGCGGGCCAGTACTGGTTGTCGAAATTGCGCCAGATCGCGTAGTTGTTGTCGATGGCCACCGGGTAGGTGATGCCGAGCTTCTTCACCTGATCCCGGACGTTATCGATGATGCGTTCAAAACCGTACTCAGGCGTATGCACGCCGATCACCACCAGGCCATCTTTCTCATATTTCTTCGCCCAGTCTTTCACGTACGGCAAGGTGCGCTGGCAGTTGATGCAGTCGAAGGTCCAGAAATCCACCAGCACCACCTTGCCTTTCAGCGATTCGCCGCTGAGTTCCGGCGAGTTGAGCCATTGGACCGCACCGGCCAGCGATGGCATGGCGCCCTGAGCGTTGTCCATGGTATCGGCCCTGACCTTGCTGACGAAGTAATCCAGCACTTTTGGCACGGTTTCCAGAACCCCTTCTCAACGCTGCTGATGCCTTCGGACGACGTGCCAGCCAGCAGTGTCTTGTCGGCACCGGTGGAGATCACTGCTGCAGCGGCCAGCACTGCCACGCCAGCACCGCGACGCAACCAGCCGGTGACCGGTATCGATGCTTTGAGACGGTTTACCAGGCCACGACCAGCGAAAATCAGGGTACCCAGCGACAGCGCGCTGCCCAGCCCATAAGCCACCAGCAGCAGGCTGGTGCCGGCATTCGCGCCTTGCAGCATGGCGCCAGTGAGGATCACCCCGAGAATCGGCCCGGCACAGGGTGCCCAGAGCAGGCCGGTGGCCACGCCGATCATGATCGAGCCTGCGGGGCCGGACATTTTGCGCGTGTCGGGATCGAGGCGATTGCCCAGCAGCACGAAAGGCCGCGCCAGCCAACCGCCGATGCGCGCGGAAATCAGCGACAGCGCAAACAGTGCCATCACCACCAATGCCACGTGGCGGCCGGTGTTACTGGCCTGTACCACCCACTCGCTGCTGACCACCGCCAGGCTTGAGATCAGGGCGAAGGTCAGGACCATGCCGCCGAGGGTCAGCAGGATCGAGGTGCGACTGCGTTCAACGCCGGCGAACAGGAACGGCACGACCGGGAGGATGCACGGGCTGAGGACGGTGAGGATACCGCCCAGGAAAGCGATGATTAACATGGGATCACCTGAATAATGAGCGGCTCATGCCCCTGTAGGAGCGAGCTTGCTCGCGATGGTCTTTAACGAATACGCGGGGCGCCTGGCACCCCACGGTGTCCACTAGACCATCGCGAGCAAGCTCGCTCCTACAGGGGATTGGGGATTGGGGATTGGTGTTTGGGTTCAGGCCGTCTGGGTTTCCAGCAACTGCCCCTGCGGCGTGCGGCTGGAGCCATCTTCGGCCAGCAGCGGGCTTGCACCCTTGTGCTCCACAGGGGTCAGTTGAAAACAGGTGCTACCGGCGTAGCTACTCTGCTCCACCGCAGCATTGGCATGGGCAGCCGCGCCGGCTACGGAAAAAGCCACTGCGGTCAGATAACGGGTCAGGTTTTTCATGATGCGGATCCTCGTAAAATCAGTAATAGGCAATCAGGCGACTCAGTTGTCGTCGTTGCAGCCGTCAGCAAATTTGCGGTAGTCCAGGACCTTGGTGTCGCCCTGGGAATCGAGGTAGGTCAGCTGGGCGTTGATAATTCCGCAAGTCGGCGTGGCGTCCTGTTTCATCGAAATGACTTTCCTGATGTCCAGATGCGTGCCGTAGGTGTAGGTTTCAGGCTTGACCGTGGCTTCGGCACGGGCCGACAAGGTGCAGATATTCAGCGCGGCAAACAGGCAGGCGGCGTAGACGGCTTTGGTGTTCATGGCGGTTTCCTCAAGGCTTCAATGGGTCAATCGTGGTATTGAGCCGAGGCGGTTTGGGTTGCCTCGATGGAGCTCATTAGAAGCCCGCCAGGTATCCCCTCTGTGTCGGAAACAGGCGCGGGTTAATCGCTACGTATCAGAACCGCCTCCCGATACACAGCGATACAAAACCCGGAAAAAACACGGTTTTTGAGTCTGCGTGTGTCCGCCTTAAGGCCAGATACACTGCAATACAAAGGGCAGGAGTCACGCGCGCGAAGGCTCGATAGACTGCGCGACATCCCCCGTTTACAGAGGCCCGGCCCCATGGAACACGTTGATCACATTCTCATCGTTGACGATGACCGCGAGATTCGCGAGCTGGTCGGCAATTACCTGAAAAAGAACGGGCTGCGCACCACGGTGGTCGCCGACGGCCGACAAATGCGCGCCTTTCTCGAATCCACGCCAGTGGACCTCATCGTCCTGGACATCATGATGCCGGGGGACGATGGCCTGCTGCTGTGCCGCGAACTTCGCGCCGGCAAACACAAGGCCACCCCGGTATTGATGCTCACCGCCCGCAGTGACGAGACCGACCGTATCATTGGCCTGGAAATGGGTGCCGATGATTACCTGGTCAAACCCTTCGCCGCCCGGGAACTGCTCGCGCGCATCAGCGCCGTGCTGCGCCGCACACGAATGCTGCCGCCGAACCTGGTGGTTACCGAAAGCGGGCGCCTGCTGGCCTTCGGGCGCTGGCGCCTGGACACCTCGGCCAGGCACCTGCTGGACGAAGACGGCACCATGGTTGCGCTCAGTGGCGCCGAGTACCGTTTGCTGCGGGTGTTCCTCGACCATCCGCAGCGCGTGCTCAACCGCGATCAGCTGCTGAACCTGACCCAGGGCCGCGACGCCGACCTGTTCGACCGTTCCATCGATCTGCTGGTCAGCCGTTTGCGCCAGCGCCTGCTGGACGATGCCCGGGAGCCGGCGTACATCAAGACCGTGCGCAGCGAGGGCTACGTGTTCTCCCTGGCAGTGGAAGTCATCGGGGCACCCTCATGAATTTCTCGCTGCGCTGGCCACGCACCCTCGCCTCGCGTCTTTCACTGATTTTCCTGGTCGGGCTGATCCTGGCGCAGGCGCTGTCCTTCGGCGTGCAGTATTACGAGCGCTACGAAAGCGCGAAAAACACCATGCTCGGCAATCTGGAAACCGACGTGTCGACCTCAATCGCGATCCTCGACCGCCTGCCTGCCAATGAGCGGGCCAGCTGGCTGCAACAGCTGAATCGGGCCAACTACGGCTACCTGCTCAACGAAGGAACTGCCGGGGTGCCCATGACTGATTCGCCGATGGCAATGACCTCGATCAAGGAAGCCATCGGCAAGGACTACCCGATGACCTACACCGACATTCCGGGTGAGCGAAAGCATTTCCAGGTGCACCTGAAACTGGCCGATGGCAGTCCGTTGACCATCGACGTCCGTCCGGCAATGGCGCCCTTGTCGCCGTGGCTGCCTGCGGTGCTGCTGGGGCAACTGGCGCTGTTGATCCTGTGCACCTGGCTGGCCGTGAGGATCGCCATCCGCCCCCTCACCCGCCTCGCCCAAGCGGTAGAAACCCTCGACCCCAATGCGCGACCGGTGCACCTGGACGAGAAAGGTCCTACCGAAGTCGCCCATGCGGCCAAGGCGTTCAATGCGATGCAGGCGCGAATTGCGGCGTACCTCAAAGAACGCATGCAACTGCTGGCGGCGATTTCCCATGACCTGCAAACCCCCATCACCCGGATGAAACTGCGCGCCGAATTCATGGACGACTCCAGCGAGAAGGACAAGCTGTGGAGCGACCTCGGCGAGATCGAGCACCTGGTGCGCGAGGGCGTGGCCTATGCACGCAGCGTGCACGGCGCCACCGAGGAAGTCTGCCGGACCCACCTCGATTCGTTCCTCGACAGCCTGGTGTTCGACTATCAGGACATGGGCAAGGACGTGTCCCTGGAAGGCAAGACCGACGCGGTGATCGACACCCGGCCCCATGCGCTGCGCCGGGTAGTGGTCAACCTGACCGACAACGCCCTCAAGTTCGCCGGCGCCGCGCAGCTGCACGTCGCGACACAGGCCGATGGCAGCCTGTCGATCAAGGTGATGGATCGCGGCCCCGGTATCGCCGAGGAAGAACTGGCCCAAGTGCTGGAGCCCTTCTATCGAGTGGAAAACTCGCGTAACCGCAGCACCGGCGGGACGGGCCTGGGCCTGGCGATCGCCCAGCAGTTGGCGCTGGCGCTGGGCGGGTCCTTGACCCTGAGCAATCGAGAAGGCGGCGGCCTGTGCGCGCACCTCAAGCTGCCCGCGGCTAAATAGCGCCGTCACCCCGCCCGCGAACGAACTCGTGGGCTTTGTGGGTGAGCTGATCCAGGTGCCGATCGCGCTGTTTTTCGGCATCGACCATCGCCCGCTTGCCATGCTTTTGCAGCAGGTAAGTATGAATCTGCCGAACCTCCAGCGAGCTGTAGATGGGACCTACGTCCAATAACCCCATGAGCCCGTCGCTGCTGTGGTCACGGGTGTTCATGAGCACCTGGGTGCCGCGCACGCCCACGACCTGGAAACCCATCGATTCGAACCAGGGCACCTTGGCCACGGCGCACGTCAGTTCGGCGTGGGGATAACGCCCCACCATCTCGCGCAACATCCGCCGGGCGATCCCCTGCCGCCGATGATCCGCCTGCACCGCCATGTACGCGACGCCACAGGCATCGGGATCGTCCTGGATCGGCAGGTATAACAGGAAACCAGCGACCTGCTCCGGGTCGTCCTCATCAGTGGCCACCAGCAACTCCACGGCAACCCCTTGGTGCCGTTCAACGCCTCCAGATACAGATGCACTTCATAGCCGATCGCATATTGATAAACGTTGTAAAGCAGGTTGCTCGGCGGGATCGCGACCATGCTGATGTCAGTGAGGTTGTCGACGACCAACTGCAGAATCTGACTGGTCAGATGCTCTGGGCATGGGGTTTTGAAATGGGTGATCTGGGACATGTGCGGCTCTGGGTCTGGCTGGTGCTCGAAGCAGTAATGATAACGCGCAGAGTGCGCATCGGGTGACCGCCGAAGGACGAAGCGGCGAATTCATGAGCCCCACGCATAAGTCTATAGCCGATATACGCAAAAACATTCTGCCACTATGGCGGTCAGTCTTTCAGACGATCATCGGCCACGCCGAATCACTGACAGGAATCGAACCAATGGACGACCGTGACCCGCTTTCGATATCCCGACGAAAATTCCTGATTGTTGGCGCTGTCTCGGCCACGGCATTGGCGTTGCCCCCTTTCATCAGTGCCCAGGCCAGCGCCGCCAATGCGGCGCGACCGATCCAGGCGACGGTGTCGTTGACGGTCAACGGCCAGTTACGCAACCTTGACCTCGATACGCGCACCACTTTGCTCGATGCATTGCGCGAACACCTTTTGCTCACCGGCACCAAAAAGGCTGCGACCACGGCCAGTGCGGCGCGTGCACGGTGCTTGCCGATGGGCGGCGCGTCAATTCGTGCCTGACCCTGGCGGTGATGCACGAGGGTTCGAACATCACCACCATCGAGGGTCTTGGCACGCCGGACCAACTGCACCCGATGCAGGCCGCGTTCATCAAGCATGACGGCTACCAATGCGGTTACTGCACACCCGGGCAGATCTGTTCGGCGGTGGCGGTGCTCGGAGAAATCCGCGACGGCATTCCCAGCCACGTCAGCGCGAGTCTTACCGCCGCGCCCCAGTTGATCGCCAGTGAATTCCAGGAGCGCATGAGCGGCAATATCTGCCGCTGCGGCGCGTACTCCAACATCATCAACGCTATCAGCGAAGTCGCGCAGGCCAGCGCATGAGGCCCTTTACCTATCTACGCGCCAAGTCCCCTGCCGAAGCTGCCGCGCTGGCCGCCCAGGTAGACGGCTCCAGGTTCATTGCCGGCGGCACCAACCTGCTGGACCTGATGAAACTGGACATCGAAACCCCAACCCACCTGATCGACGTCAACGGCCTGGCCCTGGACCGCATCGAAGCCACCGCCGAAGGCGGCCTGAGAATCGGCGCACTGGTGCGCAACACCGACCTGGCTGCCGATTCGCGGATCCGCCAGGACTATGGCTTGCTGTCCCGCGCCCTGCTCGCCGGGGCCTCCGGCCAGTTGCGCAACATGGCGACCACGGCCGGCAACCTGCTGCAACGTACTCGCTGCCCGTACTTCTACGACACTCATCAAGCGTGCAATAAGCGCCAGCCCGGCAGCGGTTGCGCAGCCATCGGCGGCTTCAGTCGCCCGCTGGGTGTCATCGGCGTCAGCGACGCCTGTATTGCCACACACCCCAGCGACATGGCAGTGGCCATGCGCGCCCTCGATGCACAGGTCGAAACCGTGCGCCCCGACGGCAGCACGCGGGTCATTCCGATTGCGGACTTCCATCGTCTGCCGGGCAACACGCCAAACATCGAAACCGCCCTCGCCGCCCACGAACTGATCACCGCCGTGACACTGCCGGCGCCGCTGGGCGGAACGCACATTTACCAGAAGGTGCGCGACCGGGCCTCCTATGCCTTTGCCCTGGTCTCGGTGGCCGTGGTAATCCAGCCGGACGGCTCCGGCCGCGTCGCCCTCGGCGGCGTGGCGCATAAACCCTGGCGTGTCGAAGCGGCCGAGGCATCAATGAACCACGGCGCCGCAGCCGTTAGTGCAAAGCTGCTCGCAGGCGCCACCCCGACGCATGACAACGCGTTCAAGCTGACACTGGTCGAGCGCACGCTCGCCTCGGTGATGACGCAAGCGAGGGCCCAAGCATGAAATTCGACACCCCCGCCACAACCAACCCCATCGACCAGATGAAAGTGGTTGGCAAGCCTACGCCCCGGATCGAAGGCCCCTCAAGACCACCGGTCTTGCACCCTATGCCTACGAACACCATACCGCCGTGCCGAATCAGGCCTACGGGGTGGCCGTTGGCTCGGGCATCGCCAAAGGCCGCATTGCCTCGATGGATCTGACGGACGCGCAAGCCGCGCCCGGGGTGATCGCCATCGTCACCGCAGAAAATGCCGGCACGCTGGGCCAGGGCAAGTACAACACTGCCAAGCTGCTCGCCGGGCCAGATATCCAGCACTATCACCAGGCGATCGCCCTGGTCGTGGCAGAAACCTTCGAACAGGCGCGCGCTGCCGCCGAGCGGGTCAAGGTGCACTATGTGCCCACTGAGGGCGCCTTCGATCTCGCCCGCAGCCGCGAGTCGGCGGTAGAGGCCAAGGACCAGATGGCTGACGTCAGCCACGGTGATTTCGCCGCAGCCTTCGCCGCCGCACCGGTACAGCTGGACCAGACCTACACCACGCCGGATCAGGCCCACGCGATGATGGAGCCGTTTGCGTCAATGGCCTCATGGCAGGGCGATCAGCTGACGCTGTGGACTTCCAACCAGATGATCGACTGGTCCGTCACCGACCTGGCCACCACCCTCGGGGTGCCCAAGGAAAAGGTGCGGCTGATATCGCCCTACATCGGCGGCGGATTCGGCGGCAAACTGTTCATCCGTGCCGACGCAGTGCTTGCAGCATTGGGTGCGCGCCTGTCTGGCCGGCCGGTAAAAGTGGCGTTGGCGCGGCCAATGATGTTCAACAATTCCACGCACCGCCCGGCGACCATCCAGCGCATCCGCATTGGCGCCACCGCCGACGGCAAGATCACCGCCATGGGCCACGAAGGCTGGTCCGGCGACTTGCCCGGTGGCAAGGTCGAGCGCGCCGCGCAGCCGAGCAAACTGCTGTACGCGGGCGAAAATCGCCTGGTGAGCATGCGCCTGTCGACCCTTGACCTGCCCGAAGGCAATGCCATGCGCGCGCCTGGCGAAACGCCCGGCCTGATGGCGTTGGAAATCGCCATGGACGAGATGGCCGAGAAACTCAAGCTCGACCCGGTGGAATTTCGTGTGCGCAACGACACCCAGGTCGATCCGACCAATCCCAAGCGCCCCTACTCGACCCGCCAACTGATTGAATGCCTGCGTACGGGTGCGGCGAAGTTCGGCTGGAGCAAACGCCATGCACAACCCGGCACACAGCGTGAGGGGCGCTGGCTGATCGGCATGGGCGTAGGTGTGGCGTTTCGCAATAACAACCTGGTGAAGTCCGGGGCACGGGTGCGCCTGAATGACCAGGGCGTGGTGACGGTGGAAACCGACATGACCGACATCGGCACCGGCAGCTACACGATCATTGGCCAGACAGCCGCAGAGATGATGGGCGTGCCGCTGGACAAAGTGGTGGTGCTACTGGGCGACTCGAGTTTTCCGGTGTCTGCCGGTTCAGGTGGTCAGTTCGGTGCCAACTGCTCCACCGCCGGGGTCTACGCCGCGTGCGTGAAACTGCGCGAAGCGGTCGCGCAGCGCCTGGACATGAACCCGGATGAAGCGGTCTTTGCCGAGGGCGAAGTGCGCTTCGCCGGCAAAAGCGTGCCACTGGGCAGCGCCGCCCAAGCCAGTGAAATCGTCGCCGAGGATTCGATCGAGTTTGCCGGGCTGAGCAAGCAGTACCAGCAATCGACCTTCGGTGCACACTTTGTCGAGGTCGCAGTGGACAGCGCCACCGGGGAAACCCGCGTGCGGCGCATGCTCGCCGTGTGCGCGGCGGGACGCATCCTCAACCCGACATCGGCGCGCAGCCAGGTGATCGGCGCGATGACCATGGGGGTCGGCGCGGCATTGATGGAAGAGCTGGCGGTGGACAAGCGCGTGGGGTTTTTCGTTAACCACGACCTGGCCGGCTACGAGGTACCGGTACATGCCGACATCCCGCATCAGGAGGTGATTTTCATCGATGAAATGGACCCGATGTCCTCCCCATGAAAGCCAAGGGTGTCGGCGAGTTGGGGCTGTGCGGGGTCAGTGCTGCGGTGGCGAACGCGATCTACAATGCAACCGGGGCACGAGTGCGCGAATACCCCATCACCCTGGACAAAATCCTCGACCAGTTACCGCCCATGATCTGACGGCTTCCCTGTGGGAGGTTTCTCCCACAGGATCATCAAATCCTGCTCCCGCTACTGCGGATACTGTTGATCGCTCACCTGCTCCATCCACTCCACGACGTTACCGTCGAGCACTTCAGCAATCGCAATATGCGTCATCGCCGTCGTCGGCAGTGCGCCATGCCAATGCTTGGCACCCGGCGCAATCCATACGGTATCACCCGGACGGATTTCCCTGACCGGCTGACCCCACTCCTGCACAAAACCAGCACCGGCAGTCACGATCAACGTCTGCCCCAGCGGATGCGTATGCCACGCCGTGCGCGCACCCGGTTCGAAGGACACGGTGGCGCCGCTGACTCGCGCCTCATCAGAACCCTTGAATGGCGCGTCGACGCGCACCGTGCCAGTGAACCAATCCGCCGGGCCACGGGCCGAAGGTTGGGAACCGTTAGGGGTAACTGTCAGCACGGGAGCCTCCTGAGCCTGGGAATCAAAGGCCAGTAGCGAGAGCGAGAGCGCGGTGGCTGCAAGGTGCTTCATGGCTGTCCTCGATAGACGTTTAAATTCATCTTCAATCTACCGGCTGCGCACTCCAATGATTAGTCGCTAGAATCAGGTAAGACCTATGAGAGGGACTCATGAATGTTGCGGGAAAATGCGAATGATCTGCTCGCCTTCCTGGCAGTGGCCAGGGAGCGCAGCTTTACCAAGGCGGCCGGCAGGCTGGGCGTTTCCCAATCGGCGCTGAGCCACACCATTCGCGGCCTGGAAGCGCGCCTGGGCCTGCGTTTGCTGACCCGCACGACACGCAGCGTCTCGCCCACCGAGGCCGGCCAGCGCCTGCTGGAAAAGGTCGGCCCGCGTTTCGAGGAGATAGAGATTGAACTGGCGGCGCTGAGTGACCTGCGCGACACACCGGCGGGCAATATCCGCATCAACGCCATGGACCATGCCCTGGCCTGCATTCTGTGGCCGGTGCTCAAGCCCTTCCTGGCAAAGTACCCGGACATTTCGGTGGAAGTCTGCTGCGACTATGGCTTCGTCGACATCGCCGCACAGGGTTTTGATGCCGGCGTGCGCCTGGGCGAAGATGTCGCCCAGGGCATGATCGCCACCCGAATCGGGCCGGACATGCGCATGGCGGTAGTGGGCTCGCCAGCCTACTTTGCCAACCGCGAGGTTCCGCAGACACCGCGCGATCTCACCGGCCACCAATGCAACAACCTGCGCCTGCCCACCCATGGCGGCCTGTATGCCTGGGAATTCAAAAAGGATCACGAAAGCCTCAACGTACGCGTATCGGGCCAGGTCACGTTCAATGGGGTGTACCAGTTGCTGGACGCCGCGCTGGACGGATTTGGCCTGAGCTACATTCCCGAAGACCTGATAGCGCCGCACGTTGCAGCCGGGCGACTGGTACACGTGCTGGAAGACTGGAGCCCCTGGTTTGCCGGGTTCCATCTCTACTACCCGAGCCGACGCCAGGCATCCCCGGCGTTTGCTTTGCTGTTGGAGGCGTTGCGGTACAGGACCTGACCAGGCGCACCCTGCGCAGCGTTACCAGCAATGCGCCAGCATGGTTGCCGTCATCAGCCAGATCCCGGGCAGGCTCTCAGTGTTCGGGCGCCACGACCCGAAACTTGATGTCGATGTCCTTGGAAACGACGGTGTCAGCCCACTCCCCTTCGCCGATCCGGAACAGGTCGCGGTCCAGAACGAACTCGCCATTGAACAGGCCGATGCCACTTTCCGGTTTCAACTCGACCTGGACTTGCACCTCTCGGGTCAGGCCCCTGATTGTAAGATTGCCGATCACGGCATAGCGGTTGTTGCCCAGGTCCGTGACCCGGGTCGATTCGAACACGCCCTGGGGAAATTCCGGGGTGTTGAACCAGGCCGGTTTCTGCAGTTCGAGGTTGGCGTCGCTGCTGCCGGCGTCGATGCTCGCCATGTCGATGACCAGTCGGGTGCGGGCTGCCGTGGGGTTGGCGGTGTCAAACTCGAAGCTGGCTTCGAACCTGCCGAACGTTCCGTAGACCTCGGAGCCCATCTGGTTGAAGGTGAAGCTGATTTTGCTCGCCGCAGGGTTCACGCGGGTGTATTCGGCGGCTTGTGTGCTAGGCACCGCCCCCATGATAAAAGTCATCGCCAACGCGATGGAACACGGGAATCGGCGGGTCATGTGATTCTCCGGTCGGGGCCAGGTTTGCCGATTGCAAGGCCGAATGCGGTAGATGGACTAAAGCAAAGAAACGCGCGTTGTTCCACTGTTGCCCAAGCCTGGCTTGCCAGCGATGACGCCCGCGAGATCGCCATCGCCGGCAAGCCGGGCTCCCACAGATCGGTGCCGAGCCCAACCCCGCGAACGCCTTGGCCCCTGTGGGAGCCTGGCTTGCCAGCGATGACGCCCTGCCATTCACTAACGCGACTACCGCCCAACGCACATCACCGCGTCATGTATTTCTAAACCAGCCGCTCGATCCGGCGGTGCAGCCAGACGAATCGGTAATACGCCGTCTGCAGCGCCAACATGGCCAGGTACGCCACCGGAAACGCCATCCACACCCCTTGCAAACCAAACTGCGTATCCAGTGCATAGGCCACGGGCAATTGCACCAGCAGCACGCAGACGATCGAGATCGCCATCGGCACCAGCACCGTGCCGCTGGCGCGCATGATGCCGCCGATGATCGCCTGGAAACCAAAGATCAACAGGCTCCAGAGCATGATGTGCAGCAGGTGTTCGGCCATCGCCTGGGTCGAATCGTCCGTGAGGAACAGTCCCAGCAACCAGTGCGACAACAGGTAACCCAGCAATACCAGGCCACCGGTCAGGCCTACGTTGATCCACAACCCTGTGCGCAAGATCGGTCCCATGCGTTCCAGGCGCCCGGCGCCGATCGCCTGGGCGCCGAGAATCGAGGCGGTGATGGCGATCGACAGCGCCGGAAACTGCACGTAATTGACGATCTGCGTCACCGCACCATATGCCGCCGTCGCCTGGGAGCCGTGCTGGTTCACCAGCGCCAGGATCACCAGTTCCGACAACGACAGCAC